>NZ_CAKUCL010000288.1 GCF_934643405.1 uncultured Actinoplanes sp. | reverse complement strand
ACCATCGAACCCACACCGCACTCGGAGGCCAGCCACCCATCAGCCGCGTCAACAACGGTCCTGGTCACTACAGCTAGGCCGCGGCCAGGGCGGCGTAGCGGCCGGCGGAGGACAGCAGGGCCTCGTGGGTGCCGGACTCCAGCACGCGGCCGTGGTCGAGCACCACGATCCGGTCGGCGTCGCGGACCGTGGAGAGGCGGTGCGCGATCGTCACCGTGGTGCGGCCCCGGGCCAGGTCGTCGAACGCCTGCTGCACGGCCTTCTCGGTGGCGTTGTCCAGGGCGCTCGTCGCCTCGTCGAGCACCAGGATGCGGGGGTTGCGCAGCAACGTGCGGGCGATGGCGATCCGCTGCTTCTCGCCGCCGGAGAAGCGGTGACCCCGGGAGCCCACCATCGTGTCGTAGCCGTCCGGGAGCGCGGCGATCACGTCGTGGATGCGGGCGGCCCGCGCGGCGGCCTCGATCTGCGCGTCCGAGGCGTCCGGCGCGGCGTGGCGCAGGTTCTCCCGCACGGTCGTGTGCAGCAGATACGTCTCCTGGGAGACCACCCCGACGATCGAGGCCAGGTCGGTCAGCGACAGCGAGCGGATGTCCACGCCGTCGATGGTCACGCGGCCCGCGGTCGGGTCGTGCAGGCGGGCGATCAGGCCGGCGATGGTGCTCTTGCCGGAGCCGGTCTCGCCGACCAGCGCCAGCGACGTCCCGGCGGGCACGTCGAGGGACACGCCGGCCACGGCGGCCGAGTCGCTCCCGGCGTACGCGAAGGTGACGTCCTCGAACCGCAGGTGGCCCCGCGGCGCCGGCAGCCGGACCGGGGACGCCGGCTCCTGGATCTCGACCGGCAGGTCGAGGTACTCGAAGATGCGGGCGAACAGCGCGAGCGACGAGGTCAGCGACACCCCCACGTTGAGCAGGCCCGTCAGCGGCCGGAACAGGCCGCCCTGCAACGCGGTGAACGCGACCAGCGTGCCGATGCTCATCCCGCCGGAGGTGGCGGGCAGGCCCGCGGCCAGATAGATGACCGCGGGGATGGCGGCGAACAGCACGCTCATCGAGGCCATCCGCCAGCGCCCGGCCAGCTCGGAGCGCAGCTCCAGGTCGATCAGCCGGCGCGACGACTCGGTGAAGCGGGCGATCAGCGCGGGCGCGGTGCCCATCGTCTTGGCGAGCTGCACGCCGCCGATGGACAGGCCCTCCTCGATGGTGACGTTGAGGTCGGCGAGCTCGCGCTGGCGGCGGGCGGTGATGTCGCGGCGCATCCGGGCGACGCGCCGGGTCAGCCAGATCGACGGGGGCAGCACCACCAGGGTGACCAGGGACAGCTGCCAGCTCAGCGCGACCATGGCGGCGGCGGTGGCGACCACGGTGGTCAGGTTCGCGGCGATCGACGTGGCCGTCGAGGTGACCACGGATTCCATGCCGCCGATGTCGTTGGTGATGCGCGACTGCACCTCGCCGGTGCGGGTGCGGGTGAAGAAGGCGACGGACTGCCGCTGAAGGTGGGTGAAGACGTCGGTGCGCAGCCGGTGCATGACGCGCTGGCCGACCGCGGTCGAGATCCAGGTCTGCACGACGCCGAGCACCGAGGTGACGGCGGCGACGGCGAGCATGCCGAGCACGAGCCAGACGAGCAGTCGCAGGTCGGTGCGGGGCAGCGCGTCGTCGATGACGGCGCGCAGCAGGAACGGCGAGGCCATGCCGATGGCGGACGACGCCACGATGATCAGCACGACGGCGGCGAGCGGGCCGCGGTGGTCGGCGAAGAGGCCGCCGATGCGGCGCAGCGACACGTCGCGCGCCTGCGCCTTCTCGGCGGCCGAAGGAGTTGATCTGGCCAAGGAGGCCCCCTCTCTCGGTGGGCTCGAATGCTGAGGTTACCTCAACATGAGGGAACAACGGTAACGGCTGGTACGGTATTCCGGTGCGCGACGAGGAGACGCTGTCCGAGGCCTTCTGGGCGGTGGCCCGCCGGCTGCGGCACCACACCAAGGTGGCGCTCGAGCCGTGGGATCTCTCCCCCTCGCTGGCCCGCGCCATGAGCGTGCTCTCGCGGCACGGTGACCTGCGGCTCAGCGTGCTGGCCGACCACCTGCGCATCGCGCCGCGCACGGCGACCGAGGTGGTCGACGACCTGCAGCGGCGAGGCCTGGCCGAGCGCCGGCCCGACCCGGGCGACCGGCGTGCGGTGCTGGTGGCGCTCACCGCGGAGGGGGCCGCCACGAGCCGGGCGATCCAGGCGGCGCGGCAGGCCGAGGCCGAGCGCTTCTTCGCCGCGCTCAGCGAGCGGGACCGCACCGACCTGGTCCGGCTGCTGGGCAAGCTGCGCGAGTCCGGGCCGGAGGACGCAGCCCCCGGCCGGGAGATCACCCGTAGCGGCGGGTGAGTGGCAAGACGTTCCCCCGCAGGGAAGAGGTTTCATCGATGTTGCAACGGCGCCTGTCGATAGCGGCGGCCTACCGCAAGGGCCGGGACGCGGCCGGCGGCGTCTGGCGGGCCTACCTCACCGACGCCGACGGACCCATCGTCGAGGACGACCCGGACCGCCTGGCGCAGGGCTACAGCGTGCAGAAACTCGCCGTCGCCACCGCCGTGCTGGACAAGGTGGACCGCGGCGAGCTCTCCGTCGGGCAGCTGCTCGAGGTGACCGAGTCGGACGTGCTCGGCGGCAGCGGCCTGTACCACCTGCAAGGCGTCTGGGGCGACCGGATCACGCTGGCCGGCGCGCTCACCGCCATGCTGCTGGTCTCCGACAACACCGCGGTCCGGCTGTGCGGGCGCGTCTGCCCGGCCGCCGAGATCAACGACATCCTGGCCGCGAAGGGGTTCCGGCAGACCCGGGTCGAGCCGGTCGCCGACCCGCACCGCTTCCGGATGGGCACCACCACCCCGCGCGAGACCCACGACCTGCTGCGCCGGCTGGCCGGCGGGACGCTGCTCGGGCCGCGATCGTCGGAGTTCCTGCTGCGGGTGCTGCGGTCGGCCGGCGGCTACACCGACGGCGTACGGCGGAACATGTCGTCCGCGGAACGGGCGCGGATCGCCACCAAGCACGGCGCCGACGTCAACTCCCTGGGCGCGGCCCGGCACGAGGCGGGCATCGTCTTCGACCGGCAGGGCAAACCCGCGATTGCGTACGCCGTTTTCGCCGACGAACTACCGGGGCGCGACAACTACGGCGCGACCCACCCGGCCGTGCAGGCGCACGCCGCGATCGGCCGCGCCATGCTGGACGCCGTCACCGGGTGATGCCGGCCGGGGACCTGGCACGGGTTTGAGCGCGAGCGATCACACCCCATTCCGCGCGGCTTGCCGACGTGCTTGGGTTAGGCCGTGAGCGAGTCGTCGACCACCGAGCAGTTGCGCGGCAGCACCATGTGGACCCGGCGGGTTGCCACGCCGCTGCGCGCCTTCCTGCGGACCGAGGCCGGCAGCGCCGGCGTGCTGCTCGGCGCGATCGTGATCGCCCTGATCTGGGCCAACGTGTCCGACGGCTCCTACGAGCGGTTCTGGCACACCGACCTGTCCATCACGTTCGGCGACACCCACGTGGTCGGGCTGGGCCTGCGCGAGTGGGTCAACAGCGGCCTGATGACCCTGTTCTTCCTGGTGGTAGGCCTGGAGGCGCGGCGCGAGTTCGACCTGGGTGATCTGCGCGACCGGCGGCGCTTCGTGCTGCCCGCGTCGGCCGGGATCATCGCCATGGCCCTGCCGATCACGATCTTCCTGGTGTTCAACCACGGCGGGCCGGGCGCGGTCGGCTGGGGCGTGGCGATGTCCACCGACACCGCCCTCGCGCTGGGCCTGCTGGCGCTGGTCGGACGGCGGGTGCCGGACCAGGCCCGGTTGTTCCTGGTGACGGTCGTGGTGGTGGACGACGTGGTGGCGCTGCTGGTCATCGCCGTGGCCTACACCGACAAGATCAATACGATGCCGCTGGTCATCGCGATCGTGCTGTTCGCGTTCACCTTCCTCATGGTCCGGCTGCGCGTGAACAGCGGATACGCGTACGTGCCGTTCGGGCTGGCGATCTGGGGTGCGATGCTGGCCAGCGGCATCGACCCGGTGGTCTCCGGCCTGGCGCTCGGGCTGACCGCCGCCGCGTACACCCCGGCGCGCGGCGCGCTCGAGCAGGCGACCGACCTGTTCCGCTCCTTCCGCGAGCAGCCGACCGCGGAACTGGCCCGGTTCGCCCGGGTCAGCCTGGTGCAGTCGCTGTCGCCGAACGACCGGTTGCAGCGCACGTACCAGCCCTGGTCCAGCTACCTGATCGTGCCGCTGTTCGGGCTGGCCAACGCCGGCATCGTGATCAACGCGGGCTTCCTCGGGCGGGCGATGACCTCACCGATCACCCTGGGCGTGCTCGTCGCGTACGTGGCCGGCAAGCCGATCGCCGTGACCGGCGTGTCCGCCCTGATCACCTGGGCGAGCCGCGGCCGGATCCGGCCGGCCGTGGGCTGGGCGTCGGTGCTGGGCACCGGCACCATCGCCGGCATGGGGTTCACGGTGTCGTTCCTCATCGCCGACCTCGCGTTCGAGGGCCCGCGGCTGGCCGAGGCGAAGCTGGGCGTGCTGCTCGCCGTGGTGGCTTCCGCCGTGATCACCTGGGTGGTGTTCCGGGTGACGTTCCTGCTGTCCCCGGCCCGCAGCGCGGTGGCGCTGCTGGGCGACTCGGACCAGCTGACCGACCTGGTCCCCGAGGTCGACGACGAGCGCGACCACGTGCGCGGACCGGCGAACGCGTCGGTGACGGTGGTCGAGTACGGGGACTTCCAATGCCCGTACTGCGGTCGCGCCGAACCGGCCGTCCGGGAGCTGCTCAACGACGTCGACCTGCGGTTCGTCTGGCGCCACCTGCCGCTGACCGACGTGCACCCGCAGGCGCAGACCGCCGCGCTGGCCGCCGAGGCGGCCGGCAACCAGGGCAAGTTCTGGGAGATGCACGACCTGCTGCTCAAGAACCAGGCGTTCCTGAAGATCACCGATCTGCTGCGGTACGCGACGAAGCTGGGCCTGGACACCGAGAGGTTCCACGACGACATGATCCGGCCCGAGACCGCCGAGCGGATCGCGACGGACGTGGACTCGGCCGACCTGAGCGGCGTCTCCGGCACGCCGACCTTCTTCATCAACGGCCGCCGGCACTACGGCGCCTACGACGTGCACACGCTGCAGGAGGAGATCCGCACGGCCCGCAAGCGCGCGAAGATCGCCGAGGCGCGTCAGTCCTAGAGGCGCTTCTTCTGCACCTTGCCCATGGCGTTGCGCGGCAGGTCGTCGACGAGATGCACCGCGCGGGGACGTTTGTGGGCGGCCAGCCGGCCGGCCACGAAGGCGATCAGCTCCGGCCCGCTCACCCCGTCCGCGACCACGTACGCCGTGATCTGTTCGCCGAGATCCGGATGCGGGCGCCCGACGACCGCCGCCTCCCGGACCGCCGGATGCAGCAGCAACGCGTCCTCGACCTCACCGGCGCCGACCCGGAAGCCGCCCGTCTTGATCAGGTCGGTGGACGCGCGCCCGACGATCCGGTGCCAGCCGTCCGGGCCGATGGTGGCGACGTCGCCGGTGGGATACCAGCCGTGGTCGAGCTCCGGCGGTGCCACCCGGCGCTCGCGCAGGTAGCCGTCCAGCAGCGTGGTCCCGCGGACCTGCAGCTCGCCGATCGTCTCGCCGTCGTGCGGCAGCGTCGCGCCGGACTCGTCCACCAGGCGCGTCTCGACACCCTCGATCGGGAGCCCGACCTGACCGGCGCGGCGTTCGCCGTCGGCCCGGGCGCTGATGGTGATCAGGGTTTCGGTCATGCCGTAGCGCTCCACCGGGGCCTGGCCGGTGAGGGTCTGCAGCTTGCCGAACACCGGGACGGGCAGCGGAGCGCTGCCGGAGACGAGCAGACGGGCCCCGGCCAGGGCGCGGGCGGCGGCCGGATCGGCCGCGATCCGCGACCAGACGGTGGGCACGCCGAAATACATGGTCCCGCGGGCCGCGGCGTACGCGAGCGGGGCCGGCTTTCCGGTGTGGACCAGGCGGGAACCCAGGCGCAGCGGGCCCAGCACGCCGAGCACCAGGCCGTGCACGTGGTACAGCGGGAGGCCGTGGACCAGCGTGTCGTCGGGGGTCCACAGCCAGGCCTTCGCGAGGGCGTCGAGGTCGGCGGCGATGGCCCGGCGGGAGATGACCACGCCCTTGGGCGGGCCGGTGGTGCCGCTGGTGTAGAGGACCAGGGCGGGTGCGTCGGGGTCCGGCTCGCCGGGCACGTCGCCGGGCCGGCCGGGCGGCATCACCGGCAGCAGCTCGGCGCCGGAGTCGGCGAGGATGTGGGCGCGTTCCACGTCGCCGGCGTCGGGCGGGACCGGCACGACCGGGACACCGGCCAGCAGCGCGCCGGTGATCGCGGCGATCGTCTCGAGCGAGGGCGTGGCGGTCACCGCCACCATCCGGACGCCCCGGATCCGCGCCGCGACGGCGGCGGCCCAGCCGAGCAGTTCGTGGCGGGACACCGTCCGGCCGGGGGTGACGACGGCGCCGGGGAGGTCGTCCGCGGAGTGCAGCGCGGTGAGCAGCGGCATCCGCCGATCCTATTTCCCGGCCCGTCCTCGCGCGCCGCTCGCCGGGCGGGGCCGCCTGGGGGAAATCCCCCGGCCGAAGACGGCCGTCAGCCGGGTCCTGCCGGGGCGGCCGGGTGCCTAGCGTGATCTTCGGTAAGCACCGACGACGGAAGGACTCCGGGTGATCGAGGCCCGCAATCTCACCAGGCGATATGGACGTACGGTCGCCGTCGACGCGCTCAGCTTCGACGTGCGGCCGGGCACCGTCACCGGCTTCCTCGGCCCGAACGGGTCGGGCAAGTCCACCACGATGCGGCTGATCCTCGGGCTGGACCGGCCCGACGCCGGCCAGGCGCTGATCGGCGGACGCCGGTACCGCGAGCTGCGCTGGCCGCTGCGCGAGGTCGGCGCGCTGCTCGAGGCGAAGGCGTTCCACCCGGGCCGGAGCGCGCGCAGCCACCTGGCCGCGCTGGCGGCCGGCAACGCGATCCCCCGGGCCCGGGTCGACGAGGTGCTCGACCTGGTCGGCCTGACCGGCGCGGCCGGGCGGCGGGCCGGGAAGTTCTCGCTCGGGATGGGACAGCGGCTGGGGGTGGCCGCCGCGCTGCTCGGCGACCCGGCCGTGCTGCTGCTGGACGAGCCGGTGAACGGGCTGGATCCCGAGGGGGTGCGCTGGATCCGCAACCTGCTCACGTCGCTGGCCGCGCAGGGCCGCACGGTGTTCGTGTCCAGCCACCTGATCAGCGAGATGGCGCTGACCGCCGAGCGGCTGGTGGTGATCGGCCAGGGCCGGCTGCTCGCGGACACCACCGTCGCCGAGCTGTCGGCCGGGTCGGCGTCGCTGGAGGACGCGTTCTTCCGGCTCACCGGCGAGGCGGTCGAGTACCGGGGGGCGCCGTCATGACCGGCGCGCGTTACGGGCTGGCGCAGGCGGCCCGGATGGAATGGATCAAGCTGCGCAGTCTGCGCTCCACCTGGTGGACCCTGGCCGTCACGCTCGCCGGGACCGTCGGCATCGGGGTCGCGGTCGGCCTGAACAGCCGGGACGCGTCCGCGGATCTGACCAACAACGCGCTGGCCGGGGTGGTGCCCGGCCTGCTGCTGACCGGCGCGCTGGGCGTGCTCACCATGACCGGCGAGTACAGCTCGGGAACGATCCGGGTCACGCTGGCCGCCATCCCGCGGCGTCCGCTGGTGCTGGCGGCGAAGGCCGTGGTGTTCGGGGCGGTGACCCTGATCGTCGGGGAGGCCGCGGCGTTCATCGCCTTCTTCGCCGCGGCGGCCACGCTGCGCCACGGCATCACGGCGCCGGCGCTGGGCGATCCCGGTGTGCTCCGGGCGGTGATGCTGGCCGGGGCGGGGTTCTGCCTGATCGGGCTGCTCGGCCTGGGACTGGGCGCGATCATCCGGTACAGCGCCGCCGCGGTCGGGGTGCTGGTGGCCGGCGTGTACGTGGTGGCGCAGGTCATCGGCTTCGTCGCGCACGGCGCGGCGGCGTACATGCCGATCCTCATCGTGGAGAACTCGCTGAGCACGACCAGGCCGGTGACGTGCGGCCCCGGCGCGGATTCCTGTCCGGCATTCTTGTCCGCGTGGGCCGGGCTCGGTGTGATGTCCTGGTACGCCGTGATCGCACTGGTGGCCGGCGGATGGCTGCTGGCCCGGCGGGACGCGTAGGAGGATGGCGGCATGGGGCATCAGTTGATCACGGCGGACGCCCGCCCGTCGCCGGGCGACCGCACCGCGGTCGCGGCGTCGTTCGCCCGGCGTCAGGGTCGCCAGCTGTTGTTCTGCCTGGCCGGGCTGCCGCTCGCCGCCGTCGGCCCGCTGGCGCTCCTGGTCGCCGCCGTGGACCTGACCTGGTTCGTGGCCGGCGGCGGGCGGCGCAACCCGTCCGCGCCGGAGATCGCCGTCGCCGTCGCCGTCGTGGGACTGCTGCTCGTGCTGCTGGTGGCGACCGGGGCGGCGCGCCGGCTCGGCTCGCTGCAGCGTCTGCTCGCGGCCCGGCTG
>NZ_CAKUCL010000287.1 GCF_934643405.1 uncultured Actinoplanes sp. | reverse complement strand
GGATCGCGCTGACCGCCACCGACGAGCGCGTCGAGGCGGCCGTCGCCCGCCTGTGACAATCCGGCCGACCGGGGGCGCCGGGCCGGCCTCCTGCACGCCCGCGGCGCGCTATCAACCAGCCGCGCCCCTGGCAGCGCCTCAGCCAGGAGGAACCATTCGTGGGCCGCTGCGGACCGTCGCCGCCCGCACAGCTGCCTTGGCCTAACCGCACCGGTCGATCCGCGGGTGCGGCCGTTCCCCGACCGGCCCTTCCGCGTCCGTCACGCGGAACGCGTCGCCCGAGCGCTGTTGGCTGCCGCGGTCGGAGTGGAACACCAGTCCGCGGCCGGGTTGCGCCGTCGTACCCGTCGGTCGGAGCGGCGTCGACCAGGTCGGTTTCGAGTTGTTCGCCACGGCCCGGCCCACGACCCGGCGTGAGGCCGGGTCGTAGAGCCAGCCTTCGGGCTCTTGCCGGCGATCCCCGCCGCCCGCATCGCTCGGGCGACGCGTTTGCGGCCATGCCGCAGCCCGGCGCCGGCGAGTTCGTGGCGCTCCATAGGTGCCCTCCGACCGGTGAGCTGCTCGTCGACGCGCTGACGGGTGCTTCCGGTGGTGCGGGCGTAGCAGGCGCACCGGGAGACCTCAAGCAGCTCACACGCCCGTTTGTCGATGAACGGATACGCGTTCACCGGGTTTCCCTCGCGAAGAAAACGGTCGCCTCACCCGCCGGACCCACAGCCGCGCGCCCGCCGCCACCCCTCACCCGATCCGGTAACCGCCCCGAACGCCACGGTACTTATCCACAGGGTCGAATGCGATCTCGCACTTAAGCTACGCTGAGTTCCGCTCTAATACGGGGGGAGCGACGGTGTACCCATCTGTCCGATCAGCACACGGCGACGATGCTCGCGTCGCCGACGCAGAGAGATTCGTGGCCGGGTTCGAGCAGCTCCTGGCCACCGACCCGGCGCGCCGCCCGCATCGCCTCCGCGGCCTGGACAGCACCGGCACGGCCTTCGCGGTGGTCGACTCCGTGGGCCGTTTCGTCGACATCGGACTCGATCCGGGCTGGTGGCCGGCGCTCGGTCCGCCGCGGGTGGCGGCCGGCCTGCTGGAGGCGGTGGAAAGTGCCCGCATGAAGGCCGCGCTGGTTCCGCTGATCACGCGGGAGCACAACCTCGAGGCGGCCCGCACCCGGCTCGCCGAGGCGTACCGGCTGATCGAGGACGCGGCGCCACGCTCGCCGCTCAGGACGATCACCGGCCCGCGTGGACTGTTCCGCCTGCACGTGCGTGGCGGCCACATCGAGAGCGCGGACGTCAGCGAGGAGAGTCTGACCGCGACGGACGCCGACCGCCTCGCCGCCGACGCGCACGACGTGCTGGCCGAGCTGAGCCGCCACAACCGATGGGTCGTCCTCGATGAGTGGCAGCACTGATGGGCGGCCCACGGCGTACGGAGGGGTGCGCAGTTCGGCCGTTCAGCGCACTCTGCTTTCGCCGTCCGGAAGGCAGAATCGAAGCATGAGCACCCGGAAGCACGCCGCGTTCCTCGCCCTGGCGGCGGCCTCGGCGCTGTCGCTGGCCGCCTGCACCCACGGCGGCGGCACCCCGGCGCCGCGGAACGCGCCGCCGGTCACGACGACCGAGGCGGCGCCGGCGACGGCCGAGGCCACCGCCGCCACGAGCGCGCCGGTGAACACGACCGGCATGAAATACACCGCGCTGGCGGCCACGTGCCCGACGATCGACGGCCGGGCCGGCACGCCGCAGCAGTCCTCAGCAGACACCGGCACATCCACGGCCGCCTGCACGTACGGCGAGAAGGCCGGCCTTCCGCCGGTGAAGAGCTCCGCGACGATCGCCAAGGGCGGCAACCCGAAGGGCAAGCCGGAGCAGGTCACCAAGGAGCTCTACAAGTCGGTCGTGGCCGACGTCAACGCCAAGAAGGTCGACGGCGTCGCCACCAAGCCCCGGCCCGGGCTCGGTGACGAGGCCGTGCTGGTGACCAGCTTCGACGACAACACCACCGTGCTGGTCGTCCGGCAGGGCAATGCGCTGATCCAGACCTCGGTCACGATCGCTCCGATGGACGACCGGGAGAGCGAACTGACCGCGCTGCAGGCGCAGGAGCCGGTCGTCACCGAGGTTGCCAAGTCGATGTTGGCCCAGCTCAGGTAGCGTCGGCGCATGGCCGAGCAAGCGCCGGTGGTGGTGGTCCGCGGCGAGGCGACCCGGGAGGTGCCGCCCGAACAGGCGGTGCTGTCGGTCGTCGTGTCCGCGCGCGACCGCGACCGGGACACGGTGATGAGCAGGCTGTCCGAGCGGTCCGCCGCGGTGCGCGAGGTGCTCGACTCGTTCACGGAGGCGATCGAGAAGCGGGAGACGAGCCATGTGCACGTCTACCCGGATCTCAAGCGACGCAGCGAGCAGGCCGTGGCGTACGTGGCAAGCAGCGGGACCAACGTGACCGTGACCGACTTCGCCGCCCTCGGTGATCTGATGCTTCGGCTCGTCGCCCTGGAGCAGGTGGCGGTCTCCGGGCCGTGGTGGCGGCTGCGGCCGGGCAGCAAGGCCGGTGCCCAGGTCCGCAGCGACGCGATCTCCGACGCGCTGCTGCGCGCCAAGGAGTATGCGGCCGCGGTCGGCGCCCGGGTCCAGCGGCTGGTCGAGATCGCCGACGAGTCCGGCGGCGGTCCGGGCCCGTTCATGGCGCTGGCGGTCAGCGCTCCGACGAGCCGCGACGCGCACCTGGAATTCGACCCGCAGATGCAGACGGTCCAGGCCTCGGTGACCGTCCGGGTGACGATCACCGAGCCCGACTGGAACGAGTAGCTACGACCGGCGGGGGATCCAGTCCATCGTGTCCGGGTGACCGCCGATGCGGCCGTTCTCGCCCCGGTCCAGATCACTGATCATCGCCATCGACGGCTCGTCGAGGTCGAAATCGAAGAGCGCGAAGTTCTCCCGTACCCGGGAAGGCGTCTTCGACTTGGGAATGACCACATTGCCGAGCTGGATGTGCCAGCGCAGCACCACCTGGGCCGGAGTCCGGCCGACCTGCCGCGCGATGGCCTCGACCGTGGGATCGGTGAGCACCTGGTTCTGGGCGATCGGCGAGTACGCCTCGGTCGCGATCTCGTGCTCCCGGTCGAACGCTCGGGTCTGGTCGTTCGTCAGGTACGGGTGGACCTCGATCTGGTTGACCGCCGGCCGCACCTCGGTCTCCTCGAACAGCCGCCGCAGCTGGTCCGGGGTGAAGTTGGAGACGCCGATCGACCGCGCCCGCCCGTCCCGGTGGAACTCCTCCAGCGTCCGCCACGTCTGCACGAAGTCGCCGTCGTACCGGGTCGGCAGCGGCCAGTGGATCAGGAAGAGGTCGATGTAGTCGGTGCCGAGCGCCTTGAGCGACTCGTCGAAGGCGGTACGGGCGTCGTCCGGCCGGTGCGCGGCGTTGCTCAGCTTGCTGGTGATGAAGATGTCGCCGCGGTCCAGGCCGGAGCCGGCGATCGCGGCGCCCACCCCCTCCTCGTTCTGGTACATCTGCGCGGTGTCGATGTGCCGGTAGCCGACCTCGAGCGCGGTCGCGACCGCCTCGCGGGTCTCCGGCGGCGGCACCTGGAAGACGCCGAAACCGAGTTGAGGGATGGTGCGGCCGTCGTTCAGCCGGATGTCCGGCACGGGGGAATTCATGAGGCTCCCTATACCCGGCGCCGGCGCAGCAACACGGCCGCGACCGCTGCCGCGCCGGCGACACCCGCCGCCACGAGGCCGTGGTGCTGCGATGCCCACAGCTGGGGGCTGCGGGTCTTGGCCTTCGCGTCGAAGTCGCCGTGCGCGCCCGCGTCCGGCTCACCGCGCCCGTCCGCCGGGTCCCACAGGTTGGCCGGCTGGTCCGGGTCGCGGGACTCGTCGGTCTGCTGCCCGGAGAAGCCGGTCTTGGCCAGGTAGCGGTCGAGCACACCGGGCGCCACCGCGTTGGCGATGAGCGTGCCCGCGGTCGAGCCGCCCACCCAGTACTCGCGCCGCCGCGGGTGGTTCGCCGCATACTCCACCGCGCGCGCCGCGATCTCCGGCTGGTAGATCGGCGCGACCGGCTGGGCCTTGCGCGGCAGCCGGGACAGCACCCAGCCGAACTGCGGCGTGTTGACCGCCGGCATCTGCACCATCGTCACGTGCACGTTGCTCTTGTCGTGCAGCAGCTCGACCCGCAGCGATTCGTTGAAGCCCTGGATGGCGTGCTTGGCGCCGCAGTACGCGCTCTGCAGCGGGATGCCGCGGTAGGCGAGCGCAGAGCCGACCTGCACGATCACGCCGCGGTCGCGGGGCAGCATGCGGCTCAGCGCGGCCCGGGTCCCGTAGACGTAACCCAGGTACGTCACCTCGGTGGTCCGGGCGAACTCGTCCATGCCGATGTCCATGAACCGCGCGAACACCGAACTGAACGCGTTGTTGACCCACAGGTCGATCGGGCCGAGCTCCTTCTCGATCTGGTCGGCGGCCTGGTCCACCGCCGCGAAGTCGGCAACGTCGACCTCGAGCGGCAGCGGCGTGCCACCCGCGGCCCGTACGTCCTCGGCGGCTCCGGCCAGGCCGTCCGCCCCTCGTGCCAGCAACGCCACAGCGTCACCGCGGGCGGCCAGGCGGCGGGCGACCGCTCGCCCGATACCGCCGCTCGCCCCGGTGACCACGGAGATCCTCGTCATGGCTTAAGAGGTTCCGCGATTTCGGCGTGGAGAAACCTCAGGCACTCTCCTTGCGTACGCCGTAGACCTGAACCGGCACGGTGAAGATGGCCCCGGCACACGCCTCGGCCGCCGGTGAACCCATGGTCAGGGCGTCCGGCACGGTGAACGCCCCGATCGTGTTGCGCCGCACGTCCCACGACACGTCGAACCGCGGTTTGGTGATCGACACGACGGCGTCCGTGCACCCCGCGTCCCGGTGCTCGTCGTCCGCCACGATGTTCCCGGCACCCGGGGTGAGCCCGGTGATCCGGATCGGGAACGGATACCCGTTCGTCACGGTCACCACCAGATCGCCGGTCTGTCCCGCGCTGAGCGGTTTGTTCAGGTCGGAGCGGGCGCGCAGGGCCATCGAGACCGATGTGCCGGCCTCCGCCTGCCCGGTCCGGGAGCCGGTGATCTGCCAGTACGCCCACGCCGCGCCCGCGTTGACGACGACGGCGGCCACCGCGGCGACCGCGAGGATGCCCCGCGTGCGGCGGTCCAGGCGCCGTCGCCGGGGATCGCTCGGGTGCCGCACCTCCCACGTGGGTTCCTCGTGATCGGCCGGGTCGAGCTCGATGTGCATGTCGGTGTTCCTGCTGCCGGCGGGTTCCCGGTCGCCGCTCGCGCTCGCCTTCGCGCCGCCCCCGCTGCGGGCATCGCCGGCCCTCCGGGCGTCACAGGCGACGTTGCTCCTGGCGGTGGTGCCCTTGGCGAGCAGCTCGTTCAGGACGTCGCGCCGGATCATGACACCGCCGAGGGGATCGTCATGGTTCGCATGCGGCGCGTTCCTCCTCGATGACCGGGTTGGGGACTTGGTGATAACAACGGTCCCCGAAGTCCGTCGGTCATGTGATCGGCATTCCGTCCGTCGTTCTGCGCACAAAAATGGCCATGTGCGTCTGTCCGGCTTACCCCTGACGGGGGATGCCCATCGTTTCGCAGGCCCCGATGTGACCTGCGCTTTCCACCACGAAGAAACCTCATTTCCCGTACGCGAATGGGCAGCGCGCAACTTGCACATCCGGCGCGGACCGGACAGACAATTGTGCGTTCGCCGGATGAGTAAGAGATCGAGCCCCCGGCGCGGGACCCCGCCGGGGGCTCGATCCTTTCCCCCACTCACCTATTCGTAAGGTCTGTATTCCCCGATGCGCCCGGCGCCCCCGGTGTGGCCCGCCCTTCGTCCAGGGGAGCCGGAGGGCCGGGGACATGGCGGTGCCGGCTGCGCGGGCTCTCGGGCCCGGTCCGCTGGCGGAACCTCGGGATGACCGTCCAGTACCAGTCGCCGCCGGCCACCTCGCCGGGCGCGAAGGTGACCGCCTGGGTCGCACCGCCGCCGGCGAGGGCGGTCATCGTGCCGGTGATCCCGACCGTCGCGGCGACCGTGCCGAGAACGAGGTGCAGGGTGCGCTGTCTCATCGAGCGGCCTTCTCCGGAGTGCCGCCGGCCGGCGGCGGCCGCTGGTTGGACGGTGCCTCCGACCCCGCGCCGGCCCGCGGCGTGGGCGAGAGCGGCGGTTCCGCCCCGGCACGGGTCGTCTCGTGCATCAGAAGGTCCTCCAGAAACGGTTCGTGAGTTTCGGCTCGGTGGTGTTCCGGCGCTGCGACAAAGATGGCGGATTCCGAACCCGGCTGCGATAGGGCTTCCGTTTGCGCTATCCCGCACGGTGCGGCAACCGAGGACCACCGTTCCGGTTAACCCGCGAGGCTGACCGGTGAGTGAAGCATCGAGGACGTTCTTCGCGGCGGCCCGAGTGCTTGACGTGCTGGCCAGCGGGAATGGGCTGCTATCAGCAGTGCGCCGACCGCTCAACCCCACGGAAGATCCAGCTCGGTGAAAAGGGGAATGGGTAGTGCGATACGTGAGGACTTGCCTCCACTAACGAATTAGCCGGATCGGCGAGGATTCCCCTGAAAGAGGCTTACGCCGTATGCCTCTGTTACTCGGGCAGCGCGGCGACGGCTTCGATCTCGATGCGGAAGTCGGGGCTCACCAGGCCGGCCACCTGGACCAGGGACGAGGCCGGCGGAGCGGAGGAGGAGAACACCTCGTCGCGGGCCCGGCGGAACGCGGCCAGGTCGGCCAGGTCGGTCAGGAAGACGGTCAGCTTGACCACGTCGGCCATCGCGGCACCCGCGCCGGCGAGGACCGCCGCCATGTTGCGGAACACCTGGCGCGCCTGCTCGAGCGGGTCGCCGGCGCCGACCAGGCGGCCGTCGGGATCGAGCGGGACCTGGCCGGACACGAACACCACCGGACCGTTGAGGGACACCGCGTGGCTGTAGCCGTTCGTCGGCGGCGTGCCCTCGGGGCGGACATGGTGCTGCACGGGCAACACAATAGCCGCTACGGTCGGGGGCATGACCGAGGTCTTCGGCGAGGTCGCCGACCTTTACGACGACGTTCGGCCGGGCTATCCCGACGAGGTGGGAGAGGTGATCGCGGCCTACGCCGGAGCACGAACCGTCGGGACGGCGGTGGAGGTCGGGGCCGGCACCGGGAAAGCGACCCGGATCTTCGCGCGCCTCGCGGAACACCTCACGGCGGTCGAGCCGGACGCCCGCATGGCCGGGCCCCTCAAGGCGAAGCTGCCGCAGGTCGAGGTGGTCACGGCGCGCTTCGAGGACTGGACACCACCGGCCGGCGGCGTCGACCTCGTGGGCTGCGCGATGGCCTGGCACTGGACCGACCCGGCGACCCGCAATCGGCGGGCCTTCGACGCGCTGCGGCCCGGCGGCACGCTGGCGATCATCGGCCGGAAGTACGGGCACGGCGACCCGGAGCAGGGCGCGCGGATCGATGAGCTCCTGTCCGGCATCAACCCCGGCTCCGGCGACCACGACGACGGCTGGGTCGTCGACGACCTGGAACGGTCCGGCCTGTGGACCGATGTGCGGGAGTGGAATCGGCACGATCTGGTCCCGTACGGCAAGCAAAGGTTTCTTGCCCTCCACCGCACCTTCTCGCCCTACCGGCAAGCCGCGCCGGAGAAGAGGCAGCGCATGATGGCCGGCCTGGGCGAGCTGCTCGACGACTTCGGCGGCGGGATCGTCCAGGATCTGTACACCTTCGTCGTGCTGGCGAAGCGATGAATTCCGCGCCCGTGGCCGGTCGTACCGAGTAGACCAGAAGGCGAGAGACGGGAGCGAGCCATGATGCTCGACGACAAGGTGGCGATCATCTACGGCGCGGGCGGCGCGATCGGCGGCGCCATCGCGAAGGCCTTCGCCGCGCAGGGAGCGCGCGTGCACCTCACCGGGCGCACCCGCGCGTCGCTGGAGAAGGTGGCCGCCGAGATCCGCGAGCAGGGCGGGCAGGCCGAGACCGCGGAGGTCGACGCCATGGACGAGACGGCGGTGGACGAGCACGCCGCGGCGGTCGGGACGTTCGACATCTCGGTGAACGTGACCGCGACGTACGACGTCCAGGGCATCCCGATGGTGGAGATGTCGGTGGACGACTACCTGGCGCCGGTCACGCTGCCGGTGCGGTCCCGCTTCATCACCTCGCGGGCCGCCGCCCGGCACATGATCCCGCGACGGTCCGGGGTGATCCTCTTCTTCGGCGGCGAGGGCGACCGGTCGGTCCACCGCAGGTACCGGCTCGGCGGGCTGGTCACCGGTTTCGTGGCGGTCGAGGCGATGCGCCGGCAGCTCGCCGGTGAGCTGGGCGAGTACGGCATCCGCGTGGTCACCCTGCAGACCAGCGGGATCGCCGAGTCGCTGCCGGCGGACATGCCGGGACGCGAGGAACTGGCGGCCCAGCTGGCGGCGCCGAGCCCGCTGGACCGGACCGCGACGCTGGCCGACGTGGGCAACGCCGCGGTGTTCGCCGCGTCCGACTGGGCGGCCAGCGTCACGGGCGCCGCCATCAACATCACCTGCGGCGCCTTCATGGACTAGACGCAGGCCAGGTGCATGAGGGAGGCGCGGGCGATCTCGCCGGGTGCCCGGCCGGCCCGGGCCGCGACGC
>NZ_CAKUCL010000286.1 GCF_934643405.1 uncultured Actinoplanes sp. | reverse complement strand
CGGCGCGGCGGACCGCGGCGACGCCGACTCCGGCGGCGGCGGCGCCCATGGTCCGGCCGGGCGAGGCGGCCGCGGCGGCCCCGGCGTCCCCGGCGGCGGCCGGTCCCGCCCGAAAAATCGCCCCACGGGCGAAAAAGGAGTCCTGTCCGTGCGGTGGCGGCACCAGCAGCCGCCCGAACCCGCCGGTCCCCACGCCGACCGCGCCGGCCTCGGCGCCCTCGCCGACACCGTCCGTGTCGGACAGCCCGAACCCCTCACCCAGTGAGTCTTCGGCCACACCCGACGATTCGGCCGAACCCAGCGAGAGCCCGCAAGCCCGGCATCGCCGTCGCCACCACTGATTACGGGTCAGATCGCGGCAGGCCGGGGTGGCTTTGCGTACCCATTTGGACTCAGCTGTGACATCCTGGTCTGCCCTCCCGCGAAAGACACATACACTTCACGCCGATGGACACCACAGTCGCCGACACGTTGATCGGCACGACGATTGACGGCCGCTACCGGATCACCGGTCGCGTGGCCCGTGGTGGCATGGCGACCGTCTACACGGCCACCGACGAACGTCTCGAGCGCACCGTCGCGCTGAAGATCATTCACCCGTCGCAGGCTACGAACGTCCACTTCGTCGATCGGTTCACCGACGAGGCGAAGACGATCGCCCGGCTCACCCACCCGAACATCGTGGCCGTGTACGACCAGGGCCGCCACCTGGGCCTGCCGTACCTGGTGATGGAGTACGTGCAGGGCCGCACCCTGCGTGAGCTGCTCACCCAGCGACGGCGGCTCACCCCGGTCGAGGCCTGCGCGATCCTCGAGCAGATGCTCGCCGCGATCGCCGCCGCCCACCGGGCCGGCCTGGTGCACCGCGACGTGAAGCCGGAGAACGTGCTGGTCGCCGAGGCACCCAGCGGCGGCACGGCCGATCTGGTGGACGCCGTCGTGAAGGTCGCCGACTTCGGTCTGGCCCGCGCGGTCGAGGCCAGCACGGTCGACGACTCCGGCCAGCTGATGGCCACCGTGGCGTACGTCGCTCCGGAGCTGGTCACCGACGGCCACGCCGACGCCCGCACCGACGTCTACTCGGCCGGCATCGTGCTGTTCGAGATGCTCACCGGGCAGGTGCCGTTCGACGGCGACGACCCGGTGCGGGTCGCCTGGGAGCACGTGGACAACGACGTGCCCGCGCCGTCCAGCATCGTCAAGGGCCTGCCCGGCGTCCTGGACGACCTGGTGGCCCGCGCCACCCGGCGTGACCCCGGCGCCCGGCCCACCGACGCGGGCGCGCTGCTCGCCGAGGTGCAGACGGTCCGCGACGACCTGGGCGCGCAGAACGTGCAGACCGCGCTGCTGCGTCAGGTCCCGGCCTCGCGGCACGCCGCCGCCGACGCGACCGCGCTGGTGCCGCGCACCGACCCGACCGCGATCGTGCCGGCCGTCACCGGCGAGCCGGACCGGCCGTCCTGGGCACGCCTGCCCGGGCAGGCCACCCGCGGCCCGCAGGAGTACGGCCGCGGCGCCACCCGGGCGGCGTCCCGCGCCGGCGGACGCGACCGGCGACGCATCTTCCTGATCACCGCGATCGCCACCATGGTCCTGGTCGTGCTCGGTACGACGTGGTGGGTCACGCTCGGCCGGTACACCGAGGCGCCGCCGATGGTGAACATGACCAAGGCGCAGGCGGAGCTTTACGCGCAGCAGAACGGCTTCGAGCTGAGCTACGGTGACGGGCAGTACAGCGAGACCGTGCCCAAGGACACGGTCGTGGGCCAGGACCCGAAGGACGGCGACCGCCTGGTCAAGGGCGGCACGATCACCCTGACCCTGTCGCTGGGCAAGGAACGCTTTCCGGTGCCCGACGTCGCCGGCATCGAGCTCAGCGCGGCCAAGGGCCAGCTGGAGCAGGCCAACCTCACGATGAAGGAAGGCCCGAAGAAGTACAGCGACACGGTTCCGGAGGGCGCGGTGATCTCCACCGACCCGAAGGCGGGCACCGAGCTCAAGCGCGGCGACACGGTCACCGTGACGGTCAGCCAGGGCAAGGCGCCGATCAGCGTGCCGAACCTGGTCGGGCAGAACGTGAACAACGCCCGTGCCCAGCTCCAGCAGCTCGGCCTGACCGCGGTGGAGCGGTACAAGGACAGCGATCAGCCGGCCGACACGGTCCTCGCGCAGACGCCCAAGGCGGGCACCGGCGCGGCCAAGGACGACGAGGTCACCCTGGACGTCAGCAAGGGCCCGGCGCTGGTCGCCCTGCCGGATCTGACGAACCAGCCCTGCCCGCAGGCGCAGGCCACGCTGCAGGGCATGAACCTGCGGGTCCGGGTGGACTTCAACCCGAACGCGATCGTGCGTTCCATGAACCCGGGACCGGGCACCCCCGTGGCGCCGCAGAGCGAGGTCTCGATCCAGTGCTTCTAGATCGCCGGATCGGGTCGCACACGAAGACGTCGGGCGGGCTGGCTAAGGCCGCCCTCCCGTACGTCGACGCGGCCGGCTCGGAGGCGCTGCAGGTCTACGTGTCGAACTCGCGGGGCTGGGCGCTGCCGCCGGGCGACCCGAAACAGGACGTGCTGTTCCGCGACGGCGTCGGGGAGCGCGGCCTGCCCGCGTACATCCACGCCTCGTTGCTGGTGAACCTCGGTTCGCCCACCGGGCTGACGGTCGAGCGGTCGGTCGCGACGCTGGCGCACGCGCTGCGGCGCGGCCGGGCCATCGGGGCGACCGCGGTGGTGTTCCACGCGGGCAGCTCGGTCGACCCGGCGCACGACGCCAAAGCGCTCCATCAGGTACGGGAGGGATTGCTGCCGTTGCTCGACGAGGCTGCGGCGGCCGGTGGCCCCAGGCTCCTGGTCGAGCCGAGCGCAGGCGGCGGCCGCTCGCTGGCCTCGAAGATGCAGGACCTGGGTCCGTACCTGGAGGCGGTCGAGAACCACCCGTGGATGGGGGTCTGCTTCGACACCTGCCACGCGTGGGCGGCCGGCCATGACCTGGCCACCCCCGGCGGCATGACCGCGACCCTGGACGCGCTGGTGGCGACCGTGGGCCGCGACCGGCTGCAGCTGATCCACGCGAACGACTCGAAGGACGAGTGCGGCTCGGCCCGCGACCGCCACGAGTCCGTCGGCCAGGGCCGGATCGGCACGGCCGCGTTCGCCGAGCTGCTGACCCACCCGGCCACCGCCGGCGTCCCGGTGATCGTGGAGACGCCGACGGTCGAGCACGAGGGCCACGCGGCAGACATCGCCCTGCTCAAGTCGCTGCGCTGACGGAGGGCCCGGTTCTCATCGGTGAGAGGACGGCGGGCGCGGCCGCCGTCCTCGGCCCAGTGCCCGGCTACCTGCGCAGGATCGAGCTCAGCACCGTGATGGCCCGGTCCAGGCCCTCGTCGTCGACGTCCAGGTGGGTCACCACGCGGGCCACGTGCGGCAGCATCGGGGCCAGCAGGACGCCCTGGTCGGCTGCCTTGGCGGCCAGCTCGGGCGCGGTCAGGGACGTCTTGGAGAGGTCCAGCGGGACCAGGTTCGTGCGGATGCGGCCGGGGTCCACCACGCCGTACTCGGCAAGCGCCTCGGCCAGACGCCTGGCCCGCGCGTGATCCTCGGCCAGGCGGGTGATGTTGTGGTCCAGCGCGTAGATGCCGGCGGCGGCGAGGATGCCCACCTGGCGCATGCCGCCGCCCAGGCGCTTGCGGATCACCCGGGCCTCGGCGATCCTCGCCGCGCTGCCGACGATCAGGGAGCCGACCGGGGCGCCCAGCCCCTTCGACAGGCAGACCGACAGGGTGTCGAAGAGGGCGCCGTACGAAGCGAGCGAGACACCGTCCGCCACATGGGCATGCCAGATCCGGGCGCCGTCACAGTGCAGCGAAATTTCGGATTCGTCCGAGACGGCACGCAGGGCGCGGAGGGTGTCGAGCGGAACGATGTTTCCGCCGCCCAGGTTGTGCGTCTGCTCGACCGCGATGGCCCGCGTCGGCACCGACGGATATCCGGCCGGCCGGATCATCCCGGCGATCTGATCGACGTCGAGATCGGCGCCCATCGAGGGCCAGGTACGGGTGGAGATGCCACCGACCGCGGCGGCGGCACCCAGCTCGTACGTCACGACGTGCGCGTCGGCGCCCGCCAGCAACTCCCCCGCCCGCGGCGTGACCAGCTGCAACGCGATCTGATTGGCCATCGACCCGGACGGGGCGAACAGCGCCGCCTCATGTCCGAAGAGGTCCGCGACCTTTCTTTCCAGCGCGTTGACGGTCGGGTCGTCGCCGAAGACGTCGTCGCCCACCTCTGCCATCGCCATGGCCTGGCGCATCGCCGCCGAAGGCCGGGTCACCGTGTCGGACCGAAGATCAACCACGAAGCATCTCCGCAACCAGGAACGCGAGCTCGAGGCTCTGCTGGGTGTTCAGCCTGGGATCACAGGCCGTCTCGTACCGGCCGGGCAGGTCGAGGTCCTCGATGCCCTGGGCGCCGCCGAGGCACTCGGTGACGTCCTCGCCGGTCAGCTCGATGTGGATGCCGCCGGGGTGGGTGCCGAGACCGCGGTGGACCTCGAAGTACCCCAGAACCTCGTCGACGATCCGGTCGAAGTGGCGCGTCTTGTAGCCGTTGGACGACTCGTGCGTGTTGCCGTGCATCGGGTCGCACTGCCAGACGACCTTGGCGCCGGCCGCGTTGACCTTCTCCACGACGGGCGGCAGCGCGTCGCGGACCTTGCCGTTGCCCATCCGGCTGATCAGCGTGAGCCGGCCCGGGATGTTCTCCGGGTTCAGCTTCTCGCACAGCTCGAGCGCGGTCTCCGGCGACGTGCCGGGGCCGAGCTTCACGCCGATCGGGTTGGCGATGCGGCTGACGAAGTCGATGTGCGCGTGGTCGAGCTGCCGGGTGCGCTCGCCGACCCAGAGGAAGTGCCCGCTCAGCCCGTACGCCTTGTCGTCGGACACGCGGGTCAGCGCCCGGTCGTACTCCAGCGCGATCGCCTCGTGCGAGCAGTACAGGCTGACCGTGCGCAGGGCCTCCGCGTCGGTCATGCCGCAGGCGCGGATGAAGTCCAGCGCCCGGTCGATCTCGCGGGCGATCGCCTCGTAGCGTTCGCCGGCCGGCGAGGCGCGCACGAAGTCCTTGTTCCAGTCGTGCAGGCCGTTGAGGTCGGCCAGGCCGCCCGCGAGGTACGCCCGGAGCATGTTCATCGCGGCGGCCGAGTTCGCGTACGCGCGGATCATGCGCTGCGGGTCGGCGACGCGGGCGGTCTCGTTGGCGTCCAGCGCGTTGATCATGTCGCCGCGGTACGCCGGCAGCCCCAGGGAGTCCAGCGGCGACGAGCGCGGCTTGGTGTACTGGCCGGCCACCCGGGCCACCTTCACCACCGGCATCGAGGCACCGTAGGTGAGCACGACCGCCATCTGCAGCAGCGTCCGCGCGTTGGCCAGCAGGTGGCTCTCGGTGTTGTCGGCGAACGTCTCGGCGCAGTCGCCGCCCTGCAGCAGGAAGGCCCGGCCCTCGCACACGTCGGCGAGCTTCGCCCGCAGCTGGTCCACCTCGTAGGGCGCGACGATCGACGGGACGTTGTCGAGCACCTTGCAGACCGACGCGACCTCGTCCATGTCCGGCCACGGGGGCATCTGCACGCGCGGCAGGTCGCGCCAGCGGTCGAGGCCGAGCGCCTCGTCCTCCGCGGAGTCGGTCGACGGGCGGGACGTCTGCAGGGCCGGGTTGCCCACCCCCGGATAGCTCAGCTGATGCCACTCACGGCGCATGACCAAAAGCGTACGGAAGCGGGGCACCGGACCTGCGCCGGGTGCCCCGCTTCCCAAAACAAACGAAGGTTGTGGGGATTCCCGCCGCCCGGGGCGGCGGGAATCCCCACACGTTGCTCAGAGATTGTTCTTGATGGCCGTGATCAGCTCACCGTTGCTGGTGTCGCCGGAGAACTCCCAGAAGAACGCCCCGCCGAGACCCTGCTGCTTCACGTACGACATCTTCCCGGCGATGGTCGACGGGGTGTCGTAGCCCCACCAGTTGCTGCCGCACTTGGCGTACGAGGTGCCGCCGACCGTCCCGGTGGGCGGGCAGCTGTTCTTGAGGACCTTGTAGTCCTCGATGCCCGCCTCGTAGGTGCCCGGCGCCGCCCCGGTCGCCGAGCCGCCGGGCGCCGTCTGGGTGACGCCGGTCCAGCCGCGGCCGTAGAAGCCGATGCCGAGCAGCATCTTGCCGGCCGGCACGCCCTTGCTCTTCAGCTTCTGGATCGCCGCGTCGGAGTAGAACCCCGCGGTCGGGATGCCCGCGTACGAGGTCAGCGGCGAGTGCGGCGCGGTCGGGCCCTGCGGCGAGAACGCGCCGAAGTAGTCGTAGGTCATCGGGAAGACCAGGTTGAGCTTCTGGATGCCCGAGGCGTAGTCGGCCACGTCGAGCTTGCCGCCGTTCGAACCGTCCGCCGAGATGGCCGAGGTGATCAGGAAGTTCTGCCCGAACCTGGTGCGCAAAGCCGAGATCACATTGTTGTACGCCGCCGGGCCGCTCGCGTCGCAGGACAGGCCGCACGCGTTCGGGTACTCCCAGTCGATGTCGATGCCGTCGAACACGTCCGACCAGCGGGAGTCCTTGACCAGGTTGTAGCAGCTGTTCGCGAAGGCGGTCGGGTTCGCCGCGGCCTGGGTGAAACCGCCCGACCAGGTCCAGCCGCCGAACGACCAGATCACCTTGATGTTCGGATACTGCTTCTTGAGCTTGCGCAGCTGGTTGAACGAGCCGCGCAGGGCGCCGGCGTCCCAGGTGTCGGCGACGCCGTCCACGCTGGTCGCCGCGGTGTAGGCCTGGTCGTAGTCGGCGTAGGCGTCACCGATCGAGCACTGGCCGCCGGTGGTGTTGCCGAACGCGTACAGGATGTGCGTGAGCTTGGCCGCGGAGCCGGACGTGACCAGGTTCTTCACGAAGTACTGCCGGCCGTAGACGCCCCACTCGGCGAAGTAGCCGACCACGTTCTTGCCGCTGGTGCCGGGCGGCGGCGTGGTCGGGTTGGTCGGCGGCGGCGTGGTGGGGTCGGTGGGCGGCGGGGTGGTCGTGCCGCCGCAGGCGCCCGCATCGCTCCAGACGTCCCACTGTCCGCTGTGTGTGGCCGGCGACTCGTTCTGCGTCCACCACTTGGCGGTGTAGTTGTGGCCGTTCTGCGAGGCGGAGTTGCCCTGGGTGTAGACGGCGGTGGCGGACCACGCGGGGGCACAGGCCACCGCGGCCGAGGCCTGGGTCATCGGGACGACCGCCGTGGCGGCCACCGCGATCACCCCGGCCCAGAGCACCCGACGGAGGCCGTCCGACCAGCCCACCCGCCGCCCGGAACGGGATTGAAGACCACTTCTCTGCACTTCGGTCTCCCCTTTTGAACAGTTAGGAAACTTTCCAAAAAGCTAGTAGGAGAGACGGTAGTCACATATATTCATCATCGTCAAGATGTCGTGCAGCGATCTGAACTTCCGGCAACCGACCGTGACGGGGTGCACACGTACAGAGACTGCGCGTAGTCTGCCGTCATGACCATCTACGACGTCGACATCGATGCCCTCACCGGTGGGCCCGCCGGACTGGACCGCTATCGCGGTTCCGTCGCCCTGGTGGTCAATGTGGCCTCACGCTGTGGACTGACCCCGCAGTACGCCGGCCTGCAGAAGCTCTACGACGCCTACGCCGCACGGGGTCTGGTCGTCATCGGCGTGCCGTGCAACCAGTTCGGCGGGCAGGAGCCGGGCACCGCGGCGGACATTGAGGAGTTCTGCCAGGTCAACTATGGGGTGACCTTCCCGATCACGGAAAAGGTGGAGGTGAACGGCCCCGGCCGGCACCCGCTCTACCGCGAGCTGATCGGCGACGGGGGCGACATCCAATGGAACTTCGAGAAGTTCGTGGTCACGCCGAACGGCGCGGTGGCCGCGCGGTTCGAGCCCGGCGTGCCGCCGGACGACGAGCGCCTGGTCGCCACCGTCGAGAAGCTGCTGCCGCGCTGAGGAAACGATGAGCATTCACGTGATCGGCGTCGACGCGTACGCGCTCGGCTGGGTCGGCGTCGAGCTTCGCGACGGCGCCTTCGGCCGGGCCGTCCTGGCGTCCTCGCTGTACGAGATAGTCGCCGGCAGCTCCGGCGCCAGTGTGATCGGCGTCGACATCCCGCTCGGCATGCTGCCCGACCGCTGGCGCGCCGCCGACACGCTGGCCGCCGACCAGCTGGGACCCCGGCGCGGCAGCGTCTTCCGGGTGCCGCCGTTCGCGGTGTGGCAGGAGGCCGACTTCGCCTCGGCCAACCGGCTGTGCCGCGAGCTGACCGGCGCCGGGCTCAGCCGCCAGTCCTGGGCGCTACGGCCCAAGCTGCTGGAGGCCAACACCATCTGGGCACGGCATCCGGGCCTGCTGTTCGAGGCGCACCCCGAGGTCTCCTTCCGCACCATGGCGGGCGAGCCTCTCCAGTACGCGAAGAAGACGTGGACCGGTCAGGCCCGGCGCCGGGAACTGCTGGCGCGCAACGGCATCGTGCTCCCCGACCAGCTCGGACCGGCCGGTCAGGCACCGCCGGACGACATCCTGGACGCCGCCGCCGTCGCGTGGTCGGCGCACCGGATGGCGATCGGGACGGCGATGAGCCACCCGAGCCCGCCCGAGGAGAACAACGGCTCGAAGATCGCTATCTGGTACTGAGTTCGATGCGCTCGATCGCGCGTGCGCCGCTGGAGGTT
>NZ_CAKUCL010000285.1 GCF_934643405.1 uncultured Actinoplanes sp. | reverse complement strand
GCCTCGGCCTTCCCGGCGACCATGTCGACGATCGCCACCAGAAGCAGTCCGGGCGAGGTCATCGCGCGGCGCGCCAGTCGCCGGGCCGCAGGTGCGGGACCAGCGGTGGGCGCTCGGCCGTGGTGGTCAGGTCGATGCGGCGGCCCTCGGCCGCCGACCGCAGCAGAGCCGTCATCGCCTCCAGGACGTGCAGGGCCATGGCTCCGCTCGCTCGCGGGGACGGGCCGGCCAGCTGGTCGAGCAGACCGATGCCGCGGCCGGCTCCCGCGTACCCCGCCGACGGGTCGAGGGTCTTCCAGTCGCCGCCGCCGAGCTCGAACAGGCGCACGTCGCCGTCGAAGTGGTTGGGATCGGGGACGGCCAGGGTGCCCGCGTCGCCGTGGATCTCGATCGGGGCCGCGGTCGTCCGCACGGCGTCGAAGCTGGTCGTCACGGTGGACAGGACGCCCGAGGTGTGTTCCAGGACGCCGGAGACGTGGGTGTCGACCGACACCGGGATCGTCTCGCCCTCGCGCGGGCCCGAGCCGATGGTCCGCGACGGGCGCAGGCGGCTCGCCGCGCCGGTCACCGACCGGATCGGGCCCAGCAGCTGCACCAGGGCGGAGAGGTAGTACGGGCCCATGTCGAGCAGCGGACCGCCACCCGGCACGTAGTAGAAGTCGGGATTGGGGTGCCAGCGCTCGTGGCCGGGGGTCACCATCACGGCCGTCGCGGCCAGCGGGCGGCCGATCACGCCGCCGTCCACCGCGGCCCGTGCCGTCTGGATGCCGGTGCCGAGCACGGTGTCCGGCGCGCAGCCGACCGTCACGCCGGCCTCGGCGGCGGCGGTGAGGATCTGCTTCGCGGGCCCGAACGAGGCGGCGAGCGGTTTCTCGCCGTACACGTTCTTGCCGTGCGCGATGGCCGCCAGGGCGATCTCCGCGTGGGCCGCCGGGACGGTCAGGTTCAGCACCGTCGCGACGCCGGGGTGGTCCAGCAGCTCCTCGACCGAGCACGCGACCGTGCCGGGCATCGACGCGGCGACCTCGGCGGCGCGGGCCTCGTCGAGGTCGGCCACCGCCACCAGCCGTGCGGAGGACAGCGTCGCCAGGTATTGCCGGGAGATGTAGCCGAGGCCGACTATGCCGATGCCGTGCGGGTCGCCCACAGCATGCCCCTCTCGATGACCGTGCGCACGTTCGGCTCCTCCAGCACCTCGAGGCTGTGCCCCGGGGTGGTGACGACGATGCGGCCGGCGCCCCAGTGCCGCGTCCAGATGGCCGGCGAGGTGATCTCCCGGTGCCACGGCTGCCACGGCTGAGCCGGGTGCGTCGTGGTGGCGAGCACGTCGATGAGGTCGTCGTGCAGCACCCAGTACTGCTCGGTGCGCAGCTCGAAGTCGTCGAGGCCGGCCGTGATCGGGTGGTCGCGGCCCAGCTCGGTGAGGGTGACCCGGTGCGGCAGGAAGTTGTCGGTCTCGTCGCCGACGCACTGCGACGGCTCCTTGCCGGGATGCGTGGCGAACTGCCCGCCGATGAGGTGCAGGTAGTCCGAGGAGGCGCGGTAGGAGTCGGCGATGCCGCCGTGCCAGCCGGTGAAGCCGGTGCCCGCCTGCACCGCCGAGCGCAGGCCGTTGAGCTCCTCGCGGGTGATCTCCGACATGGTGACGCACTGGATGATCAGGTCGGTGCCGGCCATCTCGATCGGGTCGGCGTAGATCGCGGGTGACCCCTCCACCCGGATCTCGTAGCCGTTGCGCTCGAGGAACGGGAAGAACAGCTCGGTCGCCTTGACCGGCTGGTGCCCTTCCCACCCGCCCCGGACCACCAGGGCCTTTCGCTGGGTCACGCTGTCACTCCTCACGGCCGCGGACGTCCTAAGCCTATGGGTGCCCGGTCGGGTACTCCATGACACGAACATCACAAACGTTTTCATAGTTCGGTCAACTACGTCACAAACGATCTCCGTCAATGCCTTGACGCCGGTCCGAAATGGATTTCAGACTGTCCCCAGACATCGACGGAGGTCGGCATGGCGGTGACGATCAAGGATGTGGCCCGCGCGGCCGGCGTCTCCGCCTCGACCGTGACCCGGGCGCTGAGCACGCCCGAGCTGGTCAACCCGGCGACCCGCGAGCGGGTCCGGCAGACCGCCGCCAGCCTGGGGTACCACCCGAACCGCGCGGCCCGCGGGCTGATCACCGGCCGCACCGGCAATCTCGGGCTGCTCGTGCCCGACCTGGGCAACCCGTTCTTCCCCAGCGTGGTCAAGGGCGTGCAGGCCCGCGCGCACGAGGCCGACTACGCGGTCTTCCTGGCCGACACCGACGAGGACTCGGCCGCCGAGATCGGGCTGGTGCGCAAGCTGTCGAAGCAGGTCGACGGCATCGTGCTGTGCTCACCGCGGATGTCCGACGACGAGCTGCGCACGCTGGTCGGCGACACCCCGATCGTGCTGGTCAACCGCCGCCTCGCCCGGGTGCCGTCGGTCGCCGCCGAGTTCCCCGACGCGATGCGGCAGGCGGTCAGCCACCTGCTGGCGCTGGGACACCGCCGGATCGCGTACGTGGCCGGCCCGCGCATCTCCTGGGCCAACCGGGAGCGGGTGCGGTCGCTGCGCACGGTCACCGCCGCGGCCGGCGTCGAGCTCGTCGAGATCGGCAACGTGATGCCCCAGTTCGAGGGCGGGGTGGCCGCCGCCGACCAGGTTCTCGCGGCCGGTGTGACCGCGGTCATCGGCTACAACGACCTCGTCGCGCTGGGACTGCTCAATCGGTTCACCGCGCGCGGCGTCGACGTCCCGGCCGACATCAGCGTGCTCGGGTTCGACGACATCGCGCTGGCCGCGATGGTGCACCCCTCGCTCACCACCGTCGCACTCCCCAAGGAGCAGTCCGGCCGGGCCGGGGTGGACCTGCTCCTGCAGATGCTCGAGCAACCGGACCGGCCCGGTGGTGTGCGCCGCGAGCTGCCGGTGCAGCTGATGGTGCGGGCCTCCACCGGCCCGGCTCCGGACAAATCCCCCTGACCAGGAGGTCCCCGATGCGCAAGTTCGCCACCGCGGCGATAGCTGTCCTTCTTGTCTCCGCCTGTTCCGCCCCGCAGGGACCGGGCGGAGGCTCCCGGACGACCGACGGCCCGATCCCCGACAAGCCCGGCGCTCCGGTGACGCTGAACATCCTCGACGTCGCCGGCAACCTCCAGCTGACCCAGGGGATGATCGACGAGTTCGTGTCCAAGAACCCCGGCCAGGTCGGCAAGGTCACCTACTCCAAGGCCACCGCGCCCGAGCTGGTCGGCAAGGTCAAGGCGCAGCAGAACGCCGGGCGCGTCGACATCGACCTGGTGCTCACCGGTGTCGACGGCCTCGCCGCGGGCATCGACCAGGACCTGTGGGTGCCGCTGCTTCCCACGTACGCGTCGAGGTTGCCGGGCATGAACAACTACCTCCCCGGTGCCGCGTCGATGCAGAAACTGGCCGGCGACTTCGGTGTCACGGTCACCTATTACCCGTCCGGGCCGCTGATCGAATACCTGCCGGCCAAGGTTCCGGCGCCCCCGAGGACCGCGGACGAGCTCCTCGCGTACGCGAAGGCGAACCCCGGCGCCGTCCAGTACGCCCGCCCGTCCAACTCGGGCCCCGGCCGCACCTTCCTGATGGGCCTGCCCTACCTGCTGGGCGACAAGGACCCCAAGGATCCGGTGAACGGCTGGGCCAAGACCTGGGCGTACCTGGCCGAGCTGAACAAGTACATCACCCTGTACCCGTCCACCACGTCGGAGACGATGAAGAACCTGGCCAACGGTTCCGCGAAGATCATCGCCAGCACCACCGGCTGGGACATCAACCCGCGCGTGCTGGGCACCGTGCCGAAGGAGGCCGCGGTCGGCACCCTGCAGGGCTTCCACTGGGTCACCGACGCGCACTACGCGGTCATCCCGAAGGGCGTGCCGACCGACAAGCAGGCCGCGGTCCTCAACCTGCTCAACGACATGCTCACCCCGGCGCAGCAGGCGAAGGCCTACGACAAGGGCTACTTCTACCCCGGACCGGCGGTCAAGGACGTGCCGCTGAGCATGGCGCCGCAGGACAGCCGGACCGCGCTGGGCGAGTTCGGCCGCCCCGAGTACGAGAGGCTGATCGCCGACCACCCGCTCGAGGTGCCGCTGGACGCGAAGTCACTGGTCGCGGCGTTCGACAAGTGGGACCGGGAAGTGGGCGGCGCGAAGGTGAAGAAGTGACCGGCTTCCAGCGGTTGCGGCTGGACGGCGTGACCCGGCGCTTCGGCGGCAAGGACGCGCTGACCGGCCTGGACCTGACGATCGAGCGGGGCGAGTTCATCGCCCTGCTCGGCCCGTCCGGCTGCGGCAAGTCCACGGCGCTGAACTGCCTGGCCGGCCTGCTGCCGCTGTCCGAGGGCAGCATCTGGCAGGACGACCAGCGGCTCGACACGCTGCCGCCGGAGCGACGTGGCTTCGGCATGGTGTTCCAGAGCTACGCGCTGTTCCCGCACCTGTCGGTCCGCAAGAACATCTCCTTCGGCCTGCAGATGCGACGGCTGCCGCGGGCCGAGGTGCGGCGGCGCACCGACGAGGCGATCCGGCTGGTCCAGCTCTCCGAGCACGCCGGCAAGCTGCCCGGTCAGCTCTCCGGCGGCCAGCAGCAGCGGGTGGCGATCGCGCGGGCCGTGGTGCTGGAACCGTCGCTGGTGCTGATGGACGAGCCGCTGTCCAACCTGGACGCGAAGCTGCGTCTGGAGATGCGCACCGAGATCCGGCGGCTGCACCAGTCGCTCGGACTGACCACCGTGTACGTGACGCACGACCAGGAGGAGGCGCTGTCGATGGCGGACCGCCTGGTGGTGCTGCGCGACGGCCGGGTCCAGCAGGTCGGCACGCCGGAGCAGCTGCACACGCGGCCGGCCAACCGGCACGTCGCCGACTTCATGGGATACCGCAATCTGCTGCCGATGCGCGTCTCCGGGATCGCCGGCGACGCCGTCACGGTCGAGGGGGCCGGGATGTCGTTGCGGGGCACGGCGGCCGGTCCCCTCGCGGCCGGGGACGAGGTCGTCGCCGGCATCCGCCCCGAGGACCTCCACGTGGGCGAGGGCGGGGTGCCTGCCACCGTCGAGGTGGTCGAGTACCAGGGCCGCGAGCTGGCGGTGGAGGCGCGCACGGCCGACGGCGTACGGCTGCATCTGCGCACCCTCGACCGGCCCGCGCCGGGGGACAAGATCACTGTGGTGGCGCACCCGTCCCGCGTGCTCGTCTTCCCCGGTGGCCCCTCATGACGGCGTTCCGGCACCGGCTGGCCGAGCGCGGCGTCGACCGGCAACTGCTTCTGCTGCTGCCCGCCCTGATCGCCGTGCTCCTGCTTTTCGTCTACCCCTTCGCGTACGGCATGGGCCTGTCCTTCCAGCCGACGGCCGGAGGCGTGTTCGGGGCGTACCGGACCTTCTTCTCCGACGCGTATCAGCGCGACACCATCTGGACCACGCTGCAGCTCTCGTTGCCGGCCGCGTTGCTCAACGTGGCCGCGTCGGTGCCCATCGCCTACCGGATGCGGGGCCGGTTCCGGGGCAAGCGGCTGCTCACCACGGTGCTGGTCGTGCCGATCACGCTGGGCACCGTGCTCACCGCCGAGGGCCTGCTGAACTACCTCGGGCCGGCCGGCTGGTTCAACCGGGTGCTGACCGGCATCGGGCTGACCGACGCGCCGGTGCGGCTCACCAACAATTACTGGGGCGTGTTCTTCTCGCTGGTCATCACCGGTTTCCCGTTCGCGTTCCTGCTGATCCTGTCCTACCTGTCCGGCATCGACCCGACGCTGGAGCGGGCCGCGGCGACGCTGGGCGCCCGGTGGTGGCAACGCTTCCGGCGGATCACGCTGCCGCTGCTGGCGCCCGGCCTGGCCACCACCTTCTGCCTGACGTTCGTGCTGGCGTTCAGCGTCTTCCCGTCGGCCGTGCTGGTCGGCGATCCGGCCGGAACGACCCGGGTCATCTCGATCGCCGCCTATCACGCCGCCTACGAGGCCTACGACTATCCGCTGGCCAGTGCGATCGCCGTGGTGATGGGCGTGGTCGAGCTGGCCGTCGTGGCGGCGGTGCTCGGGCTGCGGTCGTTGCTCTACACCGGCTCGACGGGAGGAAAGGGCTGATGGTCACCGCATCGACCGCCCCGAGGCGCCGCCGAACGCTGGTCGCGTCCCCCGCGGCCTGGCTGGTCTGGGGCGCGGTGGCGTTCTTCTTCGTCAACCTCGCCGGCGTCATCGGGTCGGTGCTGGTCAGCTCGTTCGGCAGCCGCTGGTTCGACACGTGGCTGCCGCAGAGCTGGACCGGCCAGTGGTACGGCCAGGCCTGGCGCGAATTCACGCTGTTCGACGTGCTGATCGTGACGCTCGAGGTGTCGGTGCTGGTCGTCGGCATCTCGGTGCTGGTGGGCGTCCCCGCCTCGTACGTGCTCGCCCGCCGCAACTTCCCCGGCCGCCGCCTGCTCTACCTGCTGTTCCTGCTGCCCATCCTGATGCCTCCGATCACGTACGGGATCCCGCTGGCCACGGTGCTCTACAAGTACGGTCTCGCGGGCCACCTGTCCGGGGTGGTCCTGGCCAATCTGGTGCCGTCGATCCCGTTCGTCATCCTCACCATGACCCCGTTCATCGAGCAGGTGGACCCGGCCATCGAACGGGCGGCCCGGATGTGCGGCGCCCGGACGTGGCAGATCTTCGCCCGCATCCTCGCGCCGCTGCTGGTGCCCGGCATCCTCGCGGCATCGATCCTGGTGCTGGTCCGCACCGTCGGCATGTTCGAGCTGACGTTCCTCACCGCCGGGCCCGATTCGCAGACCCTGGTGGTGGCGCTCTACTACACGATGTCCGCGGCGGGGATCCGGGCGCAGCAGTCGGTGGACGCGATGGCCGTCATCTACACCGCGATGATGCTCGTGCTGCTGGTCATCGCGCTGCGGTTCGTCAATCCGACGCAGTTGGTGGCCCGGGTGAAAGAGGACCCCTCGTGAGGATCGAGTCGGCGCGGGTCATCGTGACCTGTCCGGGCCGCAACTTCGTGACGTTGAAGATCGTCACGTCGGACGGGATCACCGGCGTGGGCGACGCCACCCTGAACGGGCGGGAGATGGCGGTGGTCGCGTATCTGCGGGACCACGTCGTCCCGGCGCTGATCGGGCGCGACCCGGCCTGCATCGAGGACACCTGGCAATACCTTTACCGCGGCGCCTACTGGCGGCGAGGACCGGTGACGATGACCGCGATCGCCGCCGTCGACACGGCCCTGTGGGACATCAAAGGCAAGGTGGCCGGGCTTCCCGTCTACCAGCTGCTGGGCGGGCGGTCACGGTCCGGGGTTCTTGCGTACGGGCATGCGCAGGGCCCCACCGTCGACAGTGCCCTGGCGTCGGTCGCGGCGTTGATGTCGCAGGGTTACCAGGCGGTGCGCGTCCAGACCGCCGTGCCCGGCATCGCCGACATCTACGGTGTCTCGCCGTCGGCGCGCTACGAGCCGGCCTCGTCGGCCCTGCCGGCCGAGCAGACCTGGTCGACGGGGCGCTACCTCGCCTTCATCCCGTCGGTCTTCGAGGCGGTCCGCTCGTCGTTCGGGCCGACGCTGCGGTTGCTGCACGACGCCCACCACCGGTTGACGCCGCTGGAGGCCGCGCAGCTCGGCAAGGCGCTGGAGCCGTACGCGCTGACGTGGCTGGAGGATCCGGTGCGGGCCGAGGACCAGTCCGCGTACCGGCTGATCCGCGGCCACACCACCACTCCCCTCGCGGTCGGCGAGGTGTTCAACTCGATCTGGGACTGCCGGGAGCTGATCTCGTCCCAGTTGATCGACTACATCCGTACCACGGTGGTGCACGCCGGCGGCATCACGCACCTGCGGCGCATCTTCGACTTCGCCGCACTGCACCACGTGCGCAGCGGCTCACACGGCGCGACCGACCTGTCGCCGGTGTGCATGGCCGCGGCGCTGCACGTGGACGTGGCCATCCCGAACTTCGGGTTGCAGGAGCACATGCCGCACACCGAGGAGACCGACGAGGTCTTCCCCCACGGATACCACTTCGCCGACGGTTACCTGTATCCGTCGGAGGAACCGGGCCTGGGCGTGGACATCGACGAGGAGCTGGCGGCCCGGTATCCGTACCGTCCGGCGTCCCTGCCGGTGAACCGCCTCGAGGACGGGACCCTGCACGACTGGTGAGCCCGTCCGGCCATGGTGGTCGGTCCGGCGCGCTGTGGTCACCCGCGGCGGCTTGCCCACCCGGGCGGGCCCGGGTGGTGCGTCGCTTGCTGGTGGGGTGCCGTCACAGGGGCTTGGCCATGTTCCGGCCGGTTTCGCGGTAGCCCAGTTGTTCGTAGAGGGCTCGGGCGCCGGTGTTGTGGGCGAAGACGTGCAGACCGATCCTGGTCAGCGCGTTGTCGTGGCACCAGCGCTCGGCGGCCAGCATGATGGCGCGGCCGTAGCCCCGGCGGCGCAGGCCGGGCTCGACGGCGACGTTGTGGACGAACGCGGTGTCGTGGGCGGCCTTGACCCAGAGGAAGCCGACCCGGCGGTCGCCGTCGTAGGCGTACCAGACATGGTTGCCCGGGGTGGCGAACCCGTCGGGGAGCAACCTCTGGTAGGTCTCGGCGGCGTTGCGGGCCGCGTCCGGCGCCGGCTGGCCCGACGTGGCGAGGCTGCGCGCGTAGTGCGCCTCGGCCTCGGCCCGCCACAGCGTGTACTCGTCCTCGGTCATCGGTTCCAGCCGTACGTCAGTCATGGGCGACAACCTATCGAGCCCGCAATCTGAGCCGGGGCGGCGACCAGCAGGGTGTAGTTCGCGTCCACCCGGAAATTGCCGGCATCGGCCTGAA
>NZ_CAKUCL010000284.1 GCF_934643405.1 uncultured Actinoplanes sp. | reverse complement strand
GCAGCGCCGCACCCGTCCCCGCGGCCGGCAGCGCCGCGCTCGTCGGCGGGCCCGGCAGCGCCGCGCTCGTCGGCGGACCCGGCAGCGCCGCGCTCGTCCGCGGGGCCGGCGCCGACACGGCCGCCGTCACCGTCGACACCCGGCATCCGGCCAACCGGCTCGCCCGCGACGCCGTCGGCCTGTCCTTCGAGATGCGTGAGCTCGGCATCGGCAACCTCGATGCGACCAAGGGCAACATGGCGCAACTGTTCAAGACCCTGGGCGCCAGCAACCTGCGGATCGGCGGCAACACGCTGGACCGCGACACGCTCTGGGTGCCCGCCGGGCAGACCCCGCCCGAGCCGAAGCCCGCCTGGGTCGAGGACATCGTCACCCCGAACGACATCAGGCGGCTGCGCGGCCTGCTCGACGCCACCGGCTGGAAGACCGAGGTCGGCATCAACGTCGGCCGCTGGGATCCGGCGCTCGCCGCCGACCAGGCCCGCGCGATGGACCGGATCCTCGGCAAGCGGCTGGTCGCGGTGGAGTGCGGCAACGAGCCGGACCAGTGGGCGGGCAAGGCGCTGCGCCCGGCCGGGTACGCGTACCCGCAGTACCACGCGGACTGGTCGGCCTGCGCCGACGTGGTCGGCCACAACCGCATCGCCGGACCGGACACGGCCGGCACGTCGTCGTCCTGGGCGTCGTCGCTGGCGGCCGACGAACCGGACCGGTTGTCGATGCTGACGGTCCATCAGTACGCCTCCGGGCCGGACATCACGATCGACAGGATGCTGTCCGCCGGGCAGATCACCGGACAGCTGAACGCGGTCGCGAGCAACTTGGCCGCCGCGAAGGCCGCCGGGCTGCCGATGCGCGTGGACGAGGCGAACTCGGCCTACAGCGGCGGGGTGGACGGGGTCAGCAACAAGTACGCGTCCGCGCTGTGGGTCGTCGACTACGCCCTGTCCATGGCTCAGGCCGGCCTGGCCGGGGTGAACATCCACGGCGGGCTCGGCGTCTGCAACGACCCCATCTGGAACGGCAAGTTCCAGCGCTACACCCCGATCTGCGCGTCCAGCAAGGCGTACGAGCTCGCCCAGGTCTACCGGGTGATGCCCATCTACTACGGCATGTGGATGGCCCGGCAGATGGGTCCGGGACGATTCCTGCCGGTCACCCTGGACACCGCGCGCAACCTTTCCGGGTACGCCGTGAAGGGCGACGACGGACGCACCAGGATCGCCCTCGTGCAGAAGGACGCGGTGGGTTCCGCGCCGGTGCACGTGACGGTCTCGGTGGGCGCGGGAACGAGGACCGCGAAGGTGCTGCGGATGACCGGAACGGCGTTGACCGAGGAGCAGACCGCCGTGCAGGGAGCGACCGTGGACGCGGCGGGCCGGCTGACACCGGGCGCGCCGGACTTGGTTCCGGTGGACGCCGGGTCGCTGACGGTGGACGTCGCGGCGGGCAGTGCGGTGGTGATCACGCTGTGAGAAGGCGGACCTTTCTCTCCGCGGCGGCCGCGGTACCGATCGCCGGCTCGGTGCCGGCTGCGGGCTCCGTCCCGCCTGCGGGCTCTGTCCCGGCTGCGGGCTCTGTCCCGCTGGCCGGCGCTGTCCCGCTCGCCGGCTCCGACCCGCTGGCCGGCTCTGTCCCGGTGGCCGCGTCCGGGCCATCGGACTGCCGGTTCTCGTTGACGACCGTCGCCGCCGCGTCGGCCGCGCGCACCGATCGCCGGCCGGTCGCCGGGGGCGTGCACGATCCGCGTGCGGGGAAGACGTTCATCAGCTGGGGCGGGTACCAGGAGGACAACTACGTCCAGGAATACGACCACCGGCTCGGTACCTGGTCGGCGCCGGTGCGGGTGGCCGGCGGCGACAACGACTCACACAACTATCCGACGCTCATCCAGGCGGACGACGGGCACCTGCTCGTCTTCCGCGGCCTGCACAACCGGGAGTTGTGGGTCGCGCGGTCGCCGGCCCCGCACTCGATCGACGGCGAGTGGACCGACACGATCATCCCGGAGGGGCTCGGCGCCACATATCCGATGCCGGTCAAGACCATGGACGGGCACCTCTTTGTCTTCATCCGGGAGACGGCCGGGGACTTCGACCCGGCGTTCCCGACCGACACCCGGCCGATGAAGTACGTGCGGTCGACAGATCATGGGCGTACCTGGGAAAGCTCGTCGGATCTGACAGGGGAGCGGTGGTGCATCGCGCCTCTCGACCGGCCGGACAACATGAACGAGATCTACATCGGGCAGCTGCGCCACGAACCGGCGACGCGCCGGCATCCCGAACGGATCGCGATGGTGTGGACGCTGGCCGGGGGCGGGCCGGAGGGGAATCTGCACGACCGTTACCACCGCAACATCTACTACGCGACGTTCTCGCCGCGAGACCTGCGCTTCCGGTCGGCCGACGGCCACGTCCTGGGGACCCGCGTGGACGACGCCGATCAGGAACGGCATCTGAAGGTGGCGCAGACGGCCCTGCAGACGGTCAACCCACGCTCACCTGACTACATCAGTCTGGTGGGTTCGGCGTACGGGGGAAGCCGGCCCTTCGTCGTGTGGATGCAGCTGGACTCGGCCTCCGTGCTGCACGGATACAGTGCCGTACACCTGCCCGGACGTGGCTGGCGGCAGCGAGAACTGGGGGTCGGCGCGCGACTGCGTGACATGGAACCGGTCGACGATCACACCTGGCGTCTCTATGCGACCCCCGAGCCGGCCGCGCCGGGCGTGGCGACCTGGCGGTTCACGCCCGGCCGCGCGCCGAAGCCGGAAACGCACATCGACACGCCGCAGCCGGTGCAGCGGATCGAGGTCATCGACGGGCACCGCGACCCGGCCCGGATCCTGCTGACCGGGGCGAGCAGCGCCCGCGACGTGGCAGTGGCCGACGGCGACATATACGTGGCAGGTTGCTGAGCAGGTGACCCGGGGACGCCGGTCAGCCCCGGCGCGGGCGGACGGCGCGGCGGATGCGGGTGGTCAGCCTCGGGGTGCGTGGACGATACGGTCGACACGGATCGTCAGCAGGACGCGCACCTGCGGGGTGCCGCGGTAGTTGCGGTACGGACCGCCGGTGTACTTCTGGCTCAGGCGCTCGATGTGTTCGCCGGCGCCCTCGTGGTCGATGCTGGTCACCGTGCCGGCGATCGAGTAGTACGTGGACGGGTCGTCGCGGTCCAGGACGCTCACGGCGACGCGCGGATCACGGCGTACGTTCTTGAGCTTGCGGTGCCCCTCGACGGTGTTGATCAGTATGTGCTTGCCGTCGGTGTCGGTCCAGACCTCGGTCAGCTGCGGCGCGCCGTCCGGATTCGTGGTGGCGAGCAGGCAGATGCTGGGCGCTTCGAGCAGGTCGCGGAGCCGTTGCGGAAGATCGGTCACGGCGGCAATGTACCGTCGCCGGCCGTGTGCCGCTTTGTGGCCCGTCCGGGGGATCCACCGGCGTCGCTGCGATCCCTAGGGTGACCCGTGGGAGGTCACCGTGCGCAGGAACAACGGGACGATCGGGCCGGGCGCGACCGCGCTGCTCGTCACCGCGGCGATCTACGGCGTCCTGTTCGCCGTGACCACCGGCAGCTGGCCGATCCCGGTCATCGTGGTCGGCGGGCTGCTGGTGATCACCGCGGCGGCGGCCGCCGTCCGCTATCGGTGGGCCCACCGGCCGCTCTGGGTTCACGGGACCGGCGAGGTCGTCGAGGTGTCACCGCCGCCGCCGGCCGGCACGCACGGCACCTGCGAGTTGACACTCACCATCAGCACGCCCGGCCTGGGGGCGGCGCGCCAACGGGTGCGCGAGCGGCACGTCTCGGTGCCGTCCTGGCCGGCGGCCGGTGACCGGCTTCCCGTCCAGATCGACGTCAACGACCGTCGTCGCGTACGGGTGCTGTGGTCGCAAGCGAGCCGGCGAGCCGAGCTGGACGATGATCTGGACGACCTGGCCCCGCCGCCGTGGGCCTCGCGCGACCGGCCCGGCGACGACGAGGCGTCGCCGCCGGTCGTGTCCTCGCCTCCGTCTGCCCGGCGGCGGCCCTCGCCCCGGCGCCGCGCGGAGATCGATGACGACTTCGACTTCGGGTACGCCGAACCGGCGCTCGGCGAGCGCCCGCCGCCTCCGCCCCCACCGCCTCCGCCTGCACCGCGGCCGGCCGCCGAGCCGTCGCCGTGGGACGACCCGGACCCGGCGTTCGACGATCCGGCGCCGTTCCGGGCCTACCGGCCGGAGGAGGTGTACGAGCCGACCTTCACCGAGGACGACCTGGAGACGCTCCTGCCGCCCCGCCGGGTGCTTCCGCTGACCGATGAGCCGACGTCTCTGGTTGCCCGCTACCTCTATCCGACCGAACGCTACCGAGGCGAATGGCGGCGGCACTGGGTGCGCCCCTTCGGCCGCTACGTGCTCGTACTGGCGGTCGCCGTCCTGCTCACCGTCGAGGCCGGTCACCTCGTGCCGGAGGCGCACCTGACCACCGCCCGCGGCGTGGTCTGCCTGACCGGCGCCCTGCTGAGCCTGTATGCGCTGATCGCATGGCGCTTCGCGGCGCTGGCGCTGACCAGCCGGCGGGTGCTGCTGGTCGAGGGACTGCTGTGGCGGCGGGTGTCGTCGCTGACCATCGAGGACATGAGCCAGGTGCGCCTGGAACAGACCCCGCTGGGCCAGCTCCTCAACTACGGCGACTTCATCTTCGAGAGCGCGCGCCGCTTCACCGCGATCCGCCGTGTGGCGGTCCTGCCCTACCCGAACGAGCTGTACCTGAGGGTCACCGAGGAACGCCACGATCCGGAAGCGGTGGAAGCCCGGATGGCCTCTTACGACAATGCCGGCGACTTCGACGATCCCTGACGCCCGACGAGCGAATGCGGTCAAGCGATGGTCGCGAATAAAGAAGCGTCCGATACCGAGGTCGCCGATTTCATAGACCATCTGCGTCTGCCCCCACGCCGGCTGCGGACCCGGGACATAATGATTCTTTCGCCTCGCTAGGATTTGGCGGACGACACCGCCGGGCCGCGCTATGGCACGCGGTCTTTTGCGCTGAAGGGCCCTGCTCAGCGCAACCGCCGACGATCTGGACACGGCCATGCGGCGCATCCAGCTCCTGGCGTACGCGATCCTGGACGGCAGGCTGATCCCGATCGACCGGGTAGCCGACCAGAATCCGTTCTACTCCGGCAAGCACAAACGTCACGGCGTCAACGTGCAGGTCATCGCCGACGCGGCCGGGCGTCTCGTGTGGGCCTCGGCCGCGCTGCCCGGCGCGACCCATGACGTGACCGCGGCCCGCACCCACGGCATCATCGAGGCGCTGACCAGAGCAGACGTGATGACATTCGCCGATAAGGGATATCAAGGGGCCCGCTGCAGCGTGCGGACGCCGTTCAACGACGCCGCTTCCGGCCGAACCTGTCACGTCGGCAGAAGGCGGTCAACCGCGCCCACGCGAAGATCCGCGCCCGCGGCGAGTGCCTGGCCGAACCACGCCGTCAGCGGAGAGGTTCCGTCCGGGCCGCGAGAAAGTCGAGCAGCTTGGACCAGGCGTCCAAGCGGCCGAGGGCGTCCGCCTGCTGGGTACCGCCGAGGTCGCCTTCGGGCGTGTTCGCCCCTCCCGCCACCGGGATGCCGACGAGGTGGCCGGCGTCCGGCTCCTGCAGCTCGGCGTAGGGCCGCGCGCGCAGCCGGTCGCCGATCGCCCGGGTGAACGGGCAGCTCGCCATGAGCTCGTCGTCTTGGCCGCAAAGCAGGAACACCGGGCCGCGTATGCGTTCCACCGGGATTCTCCCCCGGTCATCGGCCGGTCGCGGGTCGTTCTTCTCGGTGTTATCGACGTACGGGATCGGCCGCCCGTGCAAGGTCCAGGCCGGTCCGATCCCGCTCGGATAGCTGGCGTGCACGACCGAGCTGGGGGAGCCGGCGACGACCCCGTCGACCAGGCCGGGAAAGTCGACGGCGAGCAGGAGCGCGGCCTCCGAGCCGCGGGAGAAGCCGTAGACCTCGATCCGGTGCGGGTCCACTCCGGGTTGGCGGGCCAGCCACCGTGCGGCGGTGGCGAAGTATTCCAGCGGAATGTTCTCCAGGGTCTCCGGCTGCCCGGGAACGTGGAAGTAGCCGATACCCAGCGCCGGGTAGCCCTTCGCAGCCAGGGCCCTGGCGACGAGGACTCCGTTGCCCGTCCCGCCTTCGGAGCCGCCGAAGGCGAGCACGGCCGGCCGGCGGACCGTGGTGTCGTGCGGGCTGAACAGGGTTCCCGCGAAGCCTTCCTGCGCCACGCTCGTCTCCCGCTCGGTGACCGAGGACGGCGCCCATTCGCGGGTCAGCGACGCGGTCGCTACCGACCGCCCGTCCAGCGAGGCGGCAAGGTGGTAGGTGACCACCGGGGCGACGAGAGTGTGGCCGCTGGGATCGGTCATCGACCACAGGAGTCCGGCGTCGTGCGCGCCGGTGTAGTCGCCGGCCACCGGGGCCGTCCGAGCCAGGTCGATCCGGCCGGACGAATCGGGACGGAACGTGGCGCTCGACCGCCACAGGTCGCCATGACTGTCGGTCGCGGACGCGGTGAGGGTGACTAGCCTGCCCCGTGGTGCTCCGGTGACCGTGACACCGAGCGGCGCGTCGAACAACGCAGCCGGCGCCGCCACCGTGATCCTGACGTGGTCAGCGGCCGGACTGCCGCATCCCGAGGCGACCAGCAGCCCGGCCGCGGCAACGGCTAGCCATCGACGCATGTCACCCCCATGACGAATCAGCGACCAGTCAACCAAACCCGATGGCGGCGGCGCCACCCGTACCCGAAAGCGTTTGAATTTCCTCACCTCTTCGCCTGTCTCGGAACCGTCGGGCTCGCCTCCGCCGATCGATCCGGGGCTCGCAGGGCCGCACTTCGTCTGGCGCTCGTGTCCGGCGCGGACCACGTGTCGGGAAAGCGACGCGGCGGCTCGCCCGTCGCAAGCACTCTTTCCGCGGTGCGCCGTCGTGACGTGCACCGTCACGATGAAAAAGGCTCAGTCTCGCCATAACCTCGCCCGCGGACACGGTCCATCCCACGATGGCATGGCTGTTGTCCCTGGCCGGCTGGCTGGTCGCACCCGGTATCGCGGGTGCGGTGGCAGGTTATGTGATCACCGCTTCTATCGCATCGCGACGGGGGACACCCCTCGAGAGCGCCTTTGCCGAGGACCACGATGGCTAGCCCGATCATGCCGAGACTCGAAGAACTGCGTACTCCGAAGAACCGGTTCAACGTCAACGGCGGCTTCGTCGAAAGGTTCGTCAAGCAACACGGCGACGACTGGGGAACCGCGGAGAAGCACTGGGAGATCGTCGTCTCCAGGGTCCTCAACACCGACGCCGTGGACGCCGGCGCATCGCCGGGCCGTGCGATCTACCAAGCCGTGGTCGCGACGGTCACGCTGCTGGACACCAGCGCCCTACGTGACCGCTGTCCCGTCTGCCCGGACGATCTGCCGTCCGGGCTGATGTGGAGGAGGAGGCGTTACGCGTGAGAGCCAGGCAACATTCCGGGCCGCCGGGCAGTTTCGAGAAGCTGAGCCGGGATCTGCTGGGACGGTCCTTCCCGGACGGAGACCCCGGATCTCTGGACCATGAGGCCGGCCGGGTGGCCGCCGAGGTGCAGCGCAACCTCCACTCGGACGGGTTCTCGAAAGTCACGGGCGAGCCACCCGGCTCGGAGAAGCCGCCACTTCCCGGCCGTTTCGCGATCATCGCCGGGTTCGCGGGTGCTCTGGCCGGGGCGGCCGCCGGTTGGGAGCTGCTGCGGTATTCCAGTTTCTTCGCGCTGCTCCTCGCGGCCGGGCTGACCGGACTGTTCAGCCTGGTCATCTACTGGTATCTGCTGCGGCGCAAGCAACTGACCGGCGTGGTCGAAGGCGTGATCCAGATACCGCAGGGCATGCCCACGGACCTGGAGGCCGGCCGCAGCCTGCCTCATGGCAGCCTGCTGCATTATCTCGAGGCGAAACGCGAGTCGGACGAGCTGGTCATCTTCGTCCACGGTCTGGGCCTGGGCGCCACCGACTTCCAGACCTACCTGGCGGAGAGCAAATACCACTCGATCGCCCTCACCCTGTACGGCTTCAACGCCGACGAGAAGGACGACGAGGACTACCCGCCGATCTCGTTGGAGACACACGCCCAGCTGTTCGCCGCGGCCCTGCAGAAACTGCAGAACCAGTATCCCGGCAAGCGTCTGTCCCTGGTCGGCTTCTCGGTCGGCGCCGACATCATCCTGTTCCTGTCCCAGCTGGCGGCGAGCTATCTCACCGGCGTGCGCATCCATCGTGTGCTGTTGCTGAACCCGAACATCAACCGCACCACGACCACGATCTCGTCCCGGATGGCCAAGCTGGACGACGACCGCCTGCTGGAGCAGCTGGTCGAATTGCTGCGTTCGGCCAAGGATGTGGACGAGTTGCGCTGGCTGTGCGAATACGTCTACAAGACCACGTCCAAGGACATCGCTCAGGTTCGCCGGCACGCGCAGGACATCAGCGACCTGTGGCAGGAGAACGGCACCGACCAGTTCATCGAGTACGTGGCCGACCTGACGAAAATCGCCGGCGGCATCTACGTGGTCCTGGCCGCCGACAAGCGGGGGTTGCTGGAGGAGCTCCGCGATCGCGCCTACGACAGCGGCATCAACGTGGACCACTTCAGCCTGTCCGCGTCGGGCCACTTCGAACTGCTCGACCCCAGCTTCCTGCGCCGGCAGCTGGAGGTCCTCCTCTGACCGGTGACGCCGCCGCATGCGAGAATGCCGTCCGCGTCGGCGCGGGGAGCCGGGGCGGTGTGTTGGGAGCGGGGAAACCGGGAGCGGCGCGCTGGGAGCAGGCAGCCGAGGGGCGGCGTGCTAGGGCGGCGTGTTGAGAGC
>NZ_CAKUCL010000283.1 GCF_934643405.1 uncultured Actinoplanes sp. | reverse complement strand
CGGGGTGTGGCGCAGCTTGGTAGCGCGCTTCGTTCGGGACGAAGAGGCCGTCGGTTCAAATCCGGCCACCCCGACCAGGTCAAGGGCCGTTTCCAGTGATGGGAACGGCCCTTGTTGCATTCCCGCTCTGATCGAACTGGTCTCCGGCGCCGGCGGTGGGTCCTCCAGATGCCCGGGCTGGGCCGCCGATACCACTCCCTCCGCCCGGCGGGCCCGGACCACCGGTGCTGCCTGATACGGCTTTGCTCGTCACGCGGCAGTTGCGCTCGACGGCGTCACAACCGGGCTCGCTGCCCGGTCCTCCCTTGCATAAGCCCTTCGGGGTGGAGATGCGAGGGTTCCGACGAACGTCGCAGCCCTCGTCGGAAGGAGCATCATGAGCGAGCCGACGACCAAACTGCCCATTGTCCTGATCCACGGCCTCTGGATGACCGCCCGGAGCTGGGACCGCTGGGTGGACTACTACCGCGCCAAGGGCCACGAGGTCATCGTGCCCACGTACCCGGGATTCGAGATCGAGGTCGAGGCGTTACGGGACAAGCCCGAGATCATCGCCGAGGCGACCGTTCCGGCGACGCTTGAGCATCTCACCGACGTGATCGAGAGCCTGGAGCGTCCGCCGATCATCATGGGCCATTCGTTCGGCGGGACCTTCACGCAGCTGCTGGTGAACCGCGGGCTGGGTGCGGCCGGCGTGACGATCGACTCGGCGCCGCCCGAGGGTGTGCGGGTCAACCCGCCGTCGCAGATCAAGTCGCTGTTCCCGGTCCTCAAGAACCCGGCGAACCTGCACCGCGCGGTGGGCTTCACCAAGGAACAGTTCCACTACGCCTTCGCCAACACGGTCAGCCGCGAGGAGTCCGACGCCGCGTACGACCGCCTGCACATCCCCGCGCCGGGCAACTGGGTGTGGGCCTACGGGTTGATTGCCAACTTCAAGCCGGGCCACCAGGAGACCTGGGTCGACTACGACCTGGACGACCGTGCTCCGCTGCTGTTCATCGCGGGCGGCAAGGACCACCTCATGCCGCCCGCGGTGATCCGCTCGAACGCGAAGAAGTACCGCAACTCCGAGGCGACGACCGACTTCTACGAGTTCCCGGAGCGGTCACACTTCACCGGTGTCGAGCCCGGCTGGGAAGAGGTGGCCGACTACGCACTCGAGTGGGCGACGACCCACGCGCGTACCCGGGAGGGCTGACGCCGGCTCAGGGCTTGCGCGCCACCCCGCAGTACACGTTCAGCGGCTTCGGCTCGGTGCCCGGCTCGGGCCGCCACAGCGGCGTGGAGATGACACCGGGCTCGACCAGCTCGAGACCCTTGAAGAACTCGGCGATCCGGGCCGGGGTGCGCAGGTGGTAGTCCGCGCCGCCGCTGCGGGCGGTCTGCACGGCCTCGACCGTCTCGGAGGTGATGACGCTGTCGTTGATCACCAGGTAGCTGCCGGACGGCACCGCGTCGACGAACCGCTCGACGATCTGCGCCGGGCCCGGGTCGTCGGTGTCCGCGACGTTGCCGAGGACGCCCAGCATCATCACGGCGATCGGCCGGGTGAAGTCCAGGGTCCGGGCGGCCACCTTGAGAATGGCGTCCGGTTCGTGCACGTCCGCGTCGACGTACTCGGTGGCTCCGTCGGGGGTGCTGGTGAGCAGCGCGCGGGCGTGGATCAGCACCAGCGGATCATTGTCGACGTAGACGATCCGCGCGTCCGGCGCGATGCCCTGGGCCACGTCGTGGGTGTTGTCGGCCGTGGGCAGGCCGGTGCCCAGGTCGAGGAACTGCCGGATGCCGGCGTCGCCGGTCAGGAACCGCACGGCCCGGCCCAGGAACGCCCGCGACTCCCGGGCGACGTCGATGACCTCCGGGTATGCCTGCCGGACCTGGTCGCCCACCACGCGGTCGGCGGCGAAGTTGTCCTTGCCGCCCAGCCAGTAATTCCAGATCCGGGCGCTGTGCGGGACGGTGGTGTCCAGCTCGGCCGAAACGTCCGGGCTCGGGCCCGAGGGGTCGCTGGTCATCGGCGCATCCTTCCCGAGATCGACAGCGTGATCCTAGCGTCGGCCGGACTCCACTGTGGTCCTGCGCACACGCGAAAAGGGCGGGACATCATCGATGTCCCGCCCTTTGCGTGCTGCGTCAGCGCCTCGGTTTGGTGTGGCCCGGGTCCGGCACGGTGGGCTGGTTGTCCGCCGGCGGGGCGGCTGCCTGCTTGCCCTTGCTCGGCGAGATCACCACGACGCCGCCCTTGATGGTGCGGCCGCTCGGGCTCGTCCCGGCGGCGGTACCGGCCGGGCAGTCCGACTCGATCGCGCCGCCGATGGTGACCTCGAAACCGGCGTTCTCGATGCGGCTCTGGGCGTCGCTCAGCGAATCGCACGTCACGTCGGGGATGGACTTCTGGTCACCCACGGCGATCTTGCGGTTTTCCGGCGTCTTGAACTGGACCTTGGGCTTGCCCTTCATGAAGTCGCCCAGGGTCTTGTAGACGGCCGGGTTGACCATGTCGTGCGACATGCGGTCCGAGTGGTTCTGATAGTCCGGGTTGACCATGTAGCCGGCCACCACCAGGGACGTCGTGCCGGCGATCAGGGCCGCGGTCTTGTCGTCGTCCGTCGTACCGGTCTTGCCGAACACCGGGTGCTTCACGTAGCCGTGGGTCTGCGGCGCGGTGGCGCCGTTGCAGTTGCCCAGCTGCGCCGAGTCGCCGACCGGGCAGCGGGTCGCGTCGAGCGCGGACCGGGCGACGTCCTTGCTGGTGGCGCGGATGCACTGAGGCTTGCCGATGTCGAGCTTCTCGCCGTCCTGCGTGGTGATCTGCTCGATCGGGGTGGGCTCGCAATACATGCCGTCGCCGGCCAGGGTCGCGTACGCGTTCGCCATGTCCAGCGGGGTGGACGCGGACACGCCGAGGGTGAAGGCGCCCCACTGGTTGGCGGACGCGGGGTCGTTCGCGTACTTGGCGTCCTGCGGAACCCGGAACTGGACGCCGAACCGCTTGGCGACGGCGACCACGTTCTCGGCGCCGACGCGCTCCTCGAGGGGGACGAAGTAGGTGTTGACCGACTTACCGAAGCCGGTCCACATGTTGTAGACGCCCTCTTCGCCGCCACCGGCGTTGCTCGGGCACCAGAAGTGCGTGCCGGGGCAGGCCGACGGGCTGCTCGAGTCGATGATGTAGTTCGACTTGTACCGCTTCTCGGCCTTGATCGTCGTGTTGAGCGACAGGCCCTTCTCCAGGGCGGCGACCATGGTGAACATCTTGAACACCGAGCCGGCCTGGTAACCGGTGATGTCGCCGCCGCCGGTCAGCAGGGGGTTGGTCGTGTTCGGGTAGGAGCCCTTGACGCCCTTGCGCTTCTTGGCCGGGTCCGACGACGGCAGGTTCTGCGGGTGGGCCGGGTCGTCGAGCTTGTACTTGCGGTTCGCCGATAGCAGGCGCACCTTGCCGGTGCCCGGCTCGACACCGGCCAGCAGGATGGCGTTCTTGTTCTTCTCGGAGATCTGCTCGGCGATCCGCTTCTTGGCGTCGGTCTGGGCGTCGACGTCCATCGAGGTGACGATGCGGTAACCGCCGCTCTTCAGGCGACGCTCCCGGTCGTACTGAGTGGCGCCGAACTCCTCCCGGCCCATCCACCAGCGGTAGAAGTAGTCGCAGAAGAAGCCCCAGGCGTTCTTGGCCACCGAGACGCAGCCGTTGCCGACCGGCTTGACCTTTTTCGGGATCGGCTCCTTGATCGCCTTGTCGGCCTCGGCCTGGGTGATCGCGCCCATCTCCACCATGCCGGGGATGACGTAGTTGTTCCGGCGCTGCTGGATCTGCGGGTAACCCTCGCTGCTGGTCGGGTTGAAGCTGGTCGGCGCCTTCACCATGCCGGCGAGCATCGCGGCCTGGCCGATCGTCAGGTCCTTCGGCTTCTTGTTGAAGTAGACCTGGCTGGCCGCGAAAACGCCGTACGTGTTGTTGCCGAACGGCGCGATGTTCAGGTACCGCTCCAGGATCTTGTCCTTGTTCTCTTCCTTCTCGATCTGGAGCGCGTACTTCATCTCGGTGATCTTGCGCTTCGGCGTGTCCTTGGTGGCGTCGACGACCTCCCGCGGGCTGGTCGCCGAGTACGCCAGGGACATGCGCACCAGCTGCATGGTGATCGTCGAGGCGCCCTGCTTGGAGTCGGACTTGCCGCTGTTGTTCACGAACGCGCGCGCGACGCCCTTCAGGTCGACGCCGTTGTGGTGGTAGAACTCGCGGTCCTCGGCCGCCACCATCGCGGCGGCCATGTATTTCGAGATGTCCTTCAGCGGGACGTCGCTGCGGAACTCGTCATAGAACTGCGAGATCTGGGTCTTGCCGTCCGACGCGTAGATCCGGGTGATCTGCGGGGAGCTGAAATCCTTGATCTCGCTGGGCAGGCTCGCAAAGGTCTGCCCGCCTGCCTTCGCGGCGAGGCCGGACATCGCGGCGGCGGGGAACGCGGCCGCAGCCACGACCACGCCCGCGAGTAATCCGCAGATCAACAACGAGGTCGCGTTGGCGAAGATGTTGTGATCGCGTCTGCGCATCCAGGAGGTCACCCGGGCAGGGTACGCGACGATCGCACGCCCCCGCATGTCGAGAAGCTCACGGTTCGCCCAGATTGATTCTGCCTCGTACGCCTAGATCCGCGCGGCGTTTTCGGCAGACTGCACCCGAGAGGCTTCTGTGGCCTTCGCCACGTTTGCCGGGAACCACCGAGCTGTACGTATTTGAGGGACAACGTTGCGTAATCACCCGACTACAGAGCATGATGGTCCGGCGAGCTGTCGCACGACGTCTGCACTGCTTGGGGGACAAGAGCACGCGGACGTCAGGGGGTAACGCAAGGGGGGACGTGTACAGATGGGGATGATCAGCGACTGGCCCAGCATGGCGGCGTGTCAGAGTGGCGATCCTGACGCGCTTTTCGTGCAGGGCGCCGAGCAGAACGTGGCGAAGAGGATCTGCCGCAGCTGCCCGGTCCGCTACGAGTGCCTCGCCGACGCCCTGGACAACCGGATCGAGTTCGGCGTCTGGGGCGGCATGACGGAACGCGAGCGGCGGGCGCTGCTGCGCCGCCACCCGCACGTGGCGAGCTGGCGCAAGATGTTCGAGGCCGCGATGCGGGAAAAGGGCGCCGACAAGGTGCTCGTCCCCACCCGCTGAGGCTCAGGCCAGCAGCGAACCGATCGTCCGCAGCCCGTCGACGTCGTGAACGTCGGCGGGCTGTGCCGTGACCGCCACCGTCGGCACCGCGGGGAAGGCATCGGTGAAGGTCGCCGCCACCCGCTGCTCCCGCTCGGTCGTCCGGACCAGCCCGGCGTGCACCCGCAAAGCGTCCGCGGTCATCTCCTGGTCACCCGCGGCGGCCAGCACCTCGGCGGCGGCCTCACTGCGCTCGGCCGCGAGATCATCGACCTCCGATCGATGCATCCGGTTCAGCACCAGCCCGGCGAGCGGCATGCGCTCGGCGACCAGCCGCTCCGCGAAATAAGCGGCTTCCCGTACGGCGTCCCGCTCGGGCGCCGCAACCAGGAGGAACGCGGTCTGCGGGTCCTGCAGGATCCGATACGTCTCGTCGGCCCGGTGCCGGAATCCGCCGAACATCGAGTCGAGGGCCGCGACGAAGCCCGACAGATCGGTCAGCAGCTGGGCGCCGAGGACCTTCTGCACGGTCCTCGAGAACAGCCCGAACGAGGCCGTCACCAGGCTGAACATGCTCCGCCCACCGGACCGCGCGGGCGCCAGCAGCATGCGCAGCATCCGCCCGTCGAGGAAGCGGGACAGCCGGGCCGGCGCGTCCAGGAAATCCAGCGCGGACCGCGACGGCGGGGTGTCCACCACGATCAGATCCCACTCGTCGGTGGACCGCAGCTGGCCCAGCTTCTCCATCGCCATGTATTCCTGCGTGCCGGCGAAGGTCGAGCTCATGGCCTGGTAGAACGGGTTCGCGAAGATCTCCGCGGCGCGCTGCGGCGTGGTGTGCTGCTGCACCACCTCGTCGAAGGTGCGCTTCATGTCGAGCATCATGGCGTGCAGTTCGCCACCGGACTCGCCGTCGATGCCCTTCACCTGGCGAGGGGTGTTGTCCAGCTCGCTCAGTCCCATGGACTGGGCGAGGCGGCGTGCCGGGTCGATCGTCAGCACCACAGTGCGACGCCCGTGCACCTCGGCCGCTCGCAGCCCGAGTGCGGCCGCGGTGGTGGTCTTACCGACCCCGCCGGCGCCGCAGCAGACGACGATCCGGGTGGCCGGATCGGCGAGCAGACCGTCGACATCGAGCCGTTCAGCGGTCAGGTCAGCCACGTACCCAAGGGTAATCCGTGGTTGATCCGGCCCACCGGGTCACGCGTTCATGAGTGCCGAGGCCAGCTCGTCCAGGCTGTCCTTGTCCACGCCCTGGGGCAGCAGCGGCAGCTCGACCACCGAGTGCCCGGCCTCGGACAATTCGGCACGCAGCGACTCCTCCAGCTCCCGCCGGGTCAGGTACGCCCGCGCCTCGGCGGCCAGCCCGTTGACCGTGGCCGCGTCGGCCGGCAGCCCCGCCTCGGCCAGACCGCGCTTGAGCTCGGCCTTGGTCACCTTGCCGGCGGTGAGCAGCGCCGGCCGGGCGGCGTTCACGATGATCCGGCCGACCGGGATGTGCAGCGCGGTGAGCTCGGCAATCGCGTCCAGTGTCTCCTGGACCGGCATCTCCTCGAGCAGCGTGACCACGTGCACCGAGGTCATGGGGGAGCGCAGCAGTGCCGCCACGCCCTCGCTCTGCGTCTTGATCGGGCCCATCTTCGCGAGCCGGGCGGTCTCCGTGGTGACGTTCAGGAAGCGGCCGATCCGGCCGGTCGGCGGAGCGTCCAGCACCACCGCGTCGTAGACCCGCCGGCCGTCGTGCGACCGGGTGGTAACCTCCTTGACCTTGCCGGTGAGAAGTACGTCACGCAGCCCCGGGGCGATCGTCGTGGCGAAGTCGATGGCGCCGACCTTGCGCAGCGCACGGCCGGCCGCGCCCAGGTGGTAGAACATGTCCAGGTATTCGAGGAGGGCCTCCTCGGGGTCGACCGCGAGCGCGCGCACCTCGCCGCCGCCGTCGACCTTCGCGATCCGCAGCTCCTTGTAGGGCAGCGGCTCGATCTCGAAGAGCTGGGCGATGCCCTGCCGGCCCTCGACCTCGACCAGCAGCGTGCGGCGGCCGCCCCCGGCCAGGCCCAGCGCCAGTGCCGCGGCCACGCTGGTCTTGCCGGTGCCGCCCTTGCCGGTCACCACGTGCAGTCGCGCCGGCCACCTGTTGACGTGCTCGCCCATGACACCAAAGGTACGGGCCGATCTCAGCCCGTCACGTCGCAGACCAGCCAGCCGGTCTTGTGAACCACCGTGAACTTCAGGTCCTGCGCGGCCGTCTTCTCGTCGGTGGTCGACATGGTGATGTGCACCGCGACCTGGGCGCGGTCCTCCTGGTTGTCGGAGACGGCCGGCTCGTCCCAGCGGTAGACCGGGTCCTGGTAACCCGACGAGTACGTCTTGATCTCGCGGACCCGGTTGGTGATCTTCTGCTTGTCCCGGGCCTCGCGGCACACCAGCGAGTCCGCGGCCTCGGCGTCCTGATCGGTGTAGACCGCGGTCAGGAACCGGTCGACGGCGGTGGCCGGGTCCGGTGCGCCCGGGTTGTCCGCGTCGCGCAGCAGGAAATACGCCGACGTGGCGCCGCCACCGCAGAGCAGCACGGTGGCGGTCAGGGCGATCGAGACCCAGAGGGCCCCGCGGCGCCGGGGTGGCTTCCCCGGAGCCTGCCAGCCGGGTGCTTGCTCAGCCGTCCAGATCGGCGACGGCTGCGGGCCGCCCTCGGTCGGCACCGAGTGGTGCCAGGCCAGATGCTCCGGCGGCTGGGTCTGCCACTGGCCGGGCGCCTCGTGCTGGGCGTGCCACGGCGAGGTCGCCGGCGGCGGCTGCCACCCGGAAGCGGGCGCCGCCGAGCCTGGGGTGCCGACGACGTCCGGCGGGATAACCTGCGTGTTCTCGTGAGAGAGCGAGGGCAGGGGCGTGGCCAGCGTGGGCGGCTCGGCGAAGGACAGGGCCGCCGAAAGCTCCGACGGCACCGCGGGCACCGTGACGGTCGGCCGCTCGTCCTCAAAGGCCCCATGCGGCGGAAACTTGTCGTCCCGCGCCGGCGGAGCGTCAATGAAATCCGCACCCGCCGGAACCGACAGGCCTGAAACCGAAATGTCGGAAACCGCGGGGTAGTCACCGGGCCCACGGGAAGCCGCCGTCTCGGCAGTCATCGTCTCCGTAACCGCCGCCTCAGATGCCGCCGTTACAAAGGCCGCTGTCTCAGGGCCCGCTGTCTCAACGGCCGCTGTCTCAGGGCCCGCTGTCTCGGGGGCCGCCGTCTCAAGGGCCGCTGTCGCAGGGCCCGCTGTCTCGGGGGCCGCTGTCTCAGAGGCCGCCGTCTCAGAGGCCGCCGTCTCAGAGGCCGCCGTCTCAAAGGCCGGCGTTTCAAAGGCCGCCTTCTCAGCAATCGCCGCGCCAGGACCCGAAATTTCGGAAATGTCCGTCTGGGTGAGAAGAGCGGAACTTGTGGGCGCGGTTGCTGAGGCATCCGAGAGCGGGGGCTCGATAACGGGGCCGAAAGGCGCCGGGGCGTCGAACGTTGAGATGTTCGAAACGGTGGCCTCGGTGGTCGGAACGACATATGGCGATTCGGCGTGGCCCGCCGGGGCGGCGGAGACGGCGTCGGCCTCACTGGCCGGAGCGCCAGAGGCCGCGGTAGCGGGGCCTAGTGCGGCGGGTGCCGGGGCGGCGAAGGTCGGATCTGCCGGGTCCACTGCGGCGGGTGCCGGGGCGGTGAAGGCGGGATCTGCCGCGCCTGGAGCGGTCGGGGCCGGGGCCGGAGCGGCAGCCGCCAGGGCCGCGGCGGCAGGCGCCATGGCCGGGGCCGGGG
>NZ_CAKUCL010000282.1 GCF_934643405.1 uncultured Actinoplanes sp. | reverse complement strand
GCTGGACCGCCCGGCGGCCGGCCCTGGCGGCGCTGCGCCATGTCGCGACCGGCTCGGTCGTCGGCCACCTCGTGGAGCTGCGCTGCAACCGGCTCTTCGGGGCCGACCGCGAGGCCGGTCACGCGGCGGTCGCCGTCGCCCGTTCGGCGCTGCGCGCCCATGCCGACCGGGCACGCCATCAGCCGGGGGTGCGCGCCTGAAGCAGCTCGGGCGCCCGGAACGGGACGCCGTTGAGGGTGTGGTCGAGGAACGCGAACACACACTGCCACCAGACCTGCTGGTTGCCGGGCCCGGTGATCTCGTGCCCCTCGCCCGGCAGGCGCAGCAACCGCACCGGCTTGCCCAGGTGCCGCAGATCGCTCCACTGCGTCAGCGCCTCGGTCACCGGCACCTTCGCGTCCCGGTCCCCGTGGCTGATCAGCATCGGCGTGCGGACGGCGGCCGCCGCGGCCCGCGGGCTGTGCGGGAGCGGGCCGTCGGCGCCGTCGACCGGATGGCCGAACTCGGCGACGAACGGCCGCGCGGCCAGGCTGCCGCTCAGGAATGCCCGCAGGTCCCACATGCCGGCGTGGCTGACCGCCGCCCGGAACCGGTCGGTGCGGGTCACCAGGAGGTTCACCAGGTAACCGCCGAACGAGGCGCCGAGCACGGCGGCCCGCCGGTCGTCGATGTCGGGCCGGCGGCGTACGGCGTCGGACAGCGACAGCACATCCGACGCGGGCGGGCCGGACCAGTCGCGCCAGGCGGGAACGACGAACGCGCGCCCGTAGCCGGTGGACGGGGTCGGGTCGGGCATCAGCACCGCGTAGCCCCGGTCGACCGCCAGCCACGGGTTCCAGCGCCACGACCAGGCCGCCCAGGTGGCGTACGGGCCGCCGTGCAACCACACCTGCAACGGCGCGGGGCCGCCCGGCGGACGGCACAGCCACCCGGGCACCCGCCGGCCGTCGGCGGCCCGGACCGAGACGCGTTCCAGAACGCCGGGAACGGCCGGTGCGGGCAGTGGTGAGGGCAGCGCGAACGGCCCGCGCCGGCCGGGTGGCGCGTCCGGATCGAGACGGACCGGCGCGGGGGGCGCGTCGATCGCCGACCGCACCGCGTACACCGAGCCGCCGGCCACGGTGAGCCGGTCGTAGGCGCCCACCGCCGTCAGCCGCCGGACCGCGTCGCCGGCGAGGTTCACGGCGTAGACGGGCCGGCTGCCGTCCCGGTCGGCGGTGAAGTAGAGGCGCTCGCCGTCCGGCGCCCACACCACCTCCAGCGGCCATCCGTCGAACGCCCCGGCCAGCGGCCGGCCGCAACCGTCCAGACCGGTCAGCCACAGCCGGCGACCCAGCGGCTCGGGCGCGCCGGCGACGGCTTCGGTGCGCGCACAGCTGACGAGCCGGCCGTCGGGCGAGAAGGCCGGCTCGGTGAACGAGACGCCCGTCTCGGCGCACAGCGACCGCCAGCGCCAGCCGCCGGCGTGGCGCTCGGCCACGACCAGGTCGACGCGGGTGCCGCCGCGGCCGGCGACCAGCCGTTCGGCGACCACCCGCTCGCCGTCCGCCGTGACGTCGAACCCGCCGGTCAGCCTTCCGGCGGGGGGCTCGGGCAGCATCCGGCAACCGTCGTGCGCCCGGACGACGACCAACCGGGCGGCGGTCCCGTCGCCGCCCGGCGAACACGCCGGATCACCGCCGTCGAACAGGACCGCGTCGACGGCGGCCGCCGCCCGGCTCCCGCGCAGCTGCCGGTCGCCGGCGACGCCGCAGCCCGGATACGCCCGGGTGGCGTACACCAGATCACCCGAACACCGCGCCACGCGGAAGGCGACCACCCCGCCGGCCGGGGCGGCGATCTCGTCGGCGCGACCGCCGGGATCGCGGCGCCACAACGCGTCACGCCGCGGCTCGGCGGCCGAGCGGGCCAGATAGGCGACGCGGCCGTGCCCGCACGCCGACACCTGCCGCCCGAGGAACGCCGGACGCGGCGGACCGTCACCGAACCGCCCGGCCCACACCGTGGGCCGCCACCCGGCGCCGCCCGGCCGGGGCTGGTCCACCTCCAGCAGATAGCCGGCGCCGGAGACGGTCACTCCGCGAACCCGGGGCAGGGCGAAGTAGGCACCCAGCTCGGCGCCGTCCGGGACAGAGAACATCCGCCGATCGTCGCGTCACGTCCTACACAAGCTCTGCGCCCGGCGGCTGTGTGCCGCATGTGTAGGCCCGGGTGCGACGGTCGTCGGGACGCACCGGTAGCGGCAACGAACGTCCCTTCGACCTCGCAAGGAGCTGATATGACCGCCGTCATCCGCGACCGGTCCGCCAGGGGAGATCCGTTCCTCCTGGAGGCGGTGCCCGCCGACACCCTCGTCGGCGACATCGGCGACACCGGAGCCGTCACGTTCACCTGCAACTGCGCGGGCTCCTGCCAGCAGGGCCTGTGCGGCGGCTCGTGCTGCTCGCTGCCGCACACCGCCCTCGAGATCTGACCCACCGATCCGGAAGAGGAAACCATGGCCGTGCTCACGACGCGGACGTCCGGGCAGGATCCGTTCCTGCTCCAGGCGATCGCCACCGAAACGCTCGTCGCCGGCGACGCCGACGGCGGCCCGATCGCACTGACCTGCAACTGCTACGGCTCCTGCCAGGGTGGCCTGTGCGGCGGAACCTGCTGTGCCAACGGCCCGGTCACTCTGGGCCCGGGGCACACCGTGCTGGAGGTATGACCCCACGGCCGGCGGCCCGGACACCGATCCGGGCCGCCGGCCCTTCCGCCCGTCAGGAAGGACGAGCACCGTGACACCACTGAGCGACCTGCCCCACCTGGGCAGCGGTCTCGGCCACCGGCGCGAGATCCAGCAGCAGATCTGGGACCACCGCGCCGGCATCGACTGGCTCGAGGTCATCACCGAGCACTACCTGTACGCGTCGGTCCAGGGCCGGCAGCGGCTGGCCGAGCTGCGCGCCGGGTTCCCGATCGTCCCGCACGGCATCGAGATGTCGATCGGCACCCCCGGCGAGGTCGACGAGGACTACCTCGACGCCCTGGCCGGGCTGGTCGCGGAGATCGACGCGCCGTACTTCAGCGACCACCTGTGCTTCACCCGGGCCGGCGGCGTCTCGCTCGGCTCGCTGACCCCGCTGCCGCGCTCCCGTACCCTCGCGAAGGAGCTGGGGCGCAAGGCACAGCGGATCCAGGACCGGGTGGGCGTGCCGTTCATCCTCGAGAACATCACGTATCACGTCGACCTCGACACCGAGCTCACCGAGGCGCAGTTCATCGCCGAGTTCTGTGAGCACTGCGAGTGCGGGCTGCTGCTTGACCTGACCAACCTGCACACCAATGCCACCAACCACGGCTTCACCACGGCGGGGTTCCTGGACACCGTCCCGGTCGAGCGGATCGTGCAGGTGCACCTGGCCGGCGGCCTGGAGGCGCACGACACGCTCATCGACTCGCACTCCTCCGCGGTGCCGGAACCGGTCTGGGAACTGCTCGGCGAGCTGCTGCGCCGGACCACCCTCAAGGCCACGCTGATCGAGCGCGACCAGGACTTCCCGGAGGACTTCGGCGAGCTGCTCGGCGAGGTCGGCCGCGCCCGCGACGCGCTGCGCGCGGCGGCGGTGCCCGGATGAGCAGCCCGGCCTTCTTCGCCGCGTACGCCCGGCTGCTGGTCTCCCACGAGATGCTGCACGAGCTGCACGACGAGCCCGAGAGGCTGCGCGTCGCCCACGGCCTGACGCCCGCGGAGCTCACCCTGCTGCGCTCCGCGACACCGGCGAACGTCCACCTCACGCAGGGCATGGTGCGGGCGAAACGGCACGTCGCGCTGGAGCTGATGCTGCCGCGGACGATGGCGCTGCTGGCCGGGTTCGACCGGTACGCGCTGGTCGGGTCCTACGTGGACGACGTCCTGCCCCGCGACGACGTCGACCTGACGCGGGCGGTGACCCAGGGACACGACTTCGTGCGCTGGCTGACCGCACACGCCGGGCGGATCCCGGCCGGCCTGTCCGACCTCGCCCGCTTCGAGCTGCTGGTCGCCGATCTGGCCGGTGACCACGTCGCGGCGATCGTGGCCCGCCGGCGGGCCGCGGCCGGACCGGTGACGCTCACCGCGGCCAGCCGTCCCGTCCTGACCGCCGACTGCCGCGCCGAGACGTACGGCATCGATGTGCTCGCGCTGTCCGGCGAGGTCACCCTCGCCGAGCTCGCCGCCGCCGGCCGGTCACCGGCCGGCGTGCTCGTGCGCAAGGTGTGGGAACGACCCAAGCCGCTGCTGTTCCGGGTCGGCCCGGCCGTCGTCGCGATGCTGTCCTGCTGCGACGGCACCCGCACCGTCGAGGCCGTGCTCGACCGGGTCGGTGACACCCCGGAGCTGCGCGCGCGGGCCTTCGACGCCCTGCGCGGGCTCGCCGAGATGACCGTCCTGTCCACCGCCGAAGGGTGAGGAGCCGAGCCATGCGCATTTGCGCCGTCGTGAAATATCCGCCGATCCAGGGCGGGGTCAGCGCGCTGAGCTACCGCGTCGTGATGGCGCTGGGTGCGGCCGGGCACCAGGTCAGCGTCGTCACCAACGCCGACGAGGTGGAGGACGACTACCGGATCTGGATGACCGGGGACGACCGGGCTCGGCTGGAGGCGGACTTCCCCGGGGGCGGGTCGGTCCGCCTGGCGCCCAGCTCACCCCTGGGCCGCAAGCACGCCGCGCACATCCCGGACCACCGGCCGTACGCCACCAAGCTGGCGGCCCTGGCCACCGAGGAGATCCGGCGCATCGACGCCGACGTCGTCTACTCCTACTACCTGGAGCCGTACGGCGTGGCTGCTCAGCTCGCCGCGCTGTGGACCGGCGTGCCGCACGTGGCGCAGCACGCCGGCAGCGACCGTACCCGCCTGCTGTCCCATCCCGACATGTCGCTGGCCTACCGCGAGGTGCTGCGACACGCCGACCTCGTCATCGCCCAGCCCGGCACGGTCGAGGGCTTCGGCGTCGCGGCCGAACGGGTCATGCAGGTGCGCCCGCGCGGCCTGCCGGCGTCGTTCACCGACCCGCGGGGGCCGGCGCTGGACGTGAACGCGACCATCGCCCGGCTGGCCGCGGCCCGCCACCCGTGGGTCACGAACTCCTCGACGATGCCGGTCGAACAACCCACCATCGGCATCTACGGCAAGCTCGGCGAGTACAAGGGCAGCTACGACCTGCTGGCCGCGCTGGCCCGGCTGAAGGAGCAAGGCCGCGCGTTCAACTTCCTGATCATGGCCGGCGGATACCAGCGCGAGCGGTTCCTGCGCGCCGTCGCCGAGGCGGATCTGACCGACCGGACGTGGACGCTGCCGTTCCTGCCGCACTGGAGGGTGCCGGAGTTCCTGCGCGCGCTGACCTCGGCGTGCTTCCTGGAACGGCGGTTCCCGGTCGCCATCCACACACCGGGCATCCCGCGCGAGGTGCTGGCCGTCGGCACCTGCCTGGTCGTCTCCCGGGAGGTGGCCGACAAGCAGGCGGCGCGCTCGCAGATGCGCCACGGCGAGAACATCTTCGTCGTCGAGGAGCCCAGCGACACCGACGAGCTCACGGGGGTGCTCGTCCGGATCGCCGACGACCCGGAGGCGGCCCGCGCGGTCGGCAAGAACGGCGGCGCACTGGCCCGCGACGAGGGGGCGGCCGACCGTCAGCTCGCCGAGGCGTACCTCCTGGCCTTCGAACGGGCCATCGATCTGCGCTCGTCCTTCCCGTACGCCGCGGACACGACGCCGGCCTGGAACCGGCTGGTGCGCCGGTACATGCCGGCGACGGTGGCCGCGGTGGGTGACCGGCTCGGCGAGGCGGTGGACGCGGTCGTGGCGGGACGGTTCGGTTCCGAGGCCGACCGGGCGTACGCCGCCGCCACCGCCCTGGTCGACCTGACCCGTCGCGGTGGCGAGGAGCTGCCGGCAGGCGCCGCCACGGCCGCCCTGTTCGAACGCGACGCGCTGTGGTGCAGCCTGGACCTGGAGGGCCCGCACGGCGGGACGTTGTTCCCGCGTCGCGGAGCGCTCGCGATGATGCTGTCCGACCCGGTGTCGCTGTGGACGCGCCGGCCGGTCGCGTGCACCACCATGCGGGTGCGCCGCTACCGGGACGACATCGAGGCTCTGCTGGCCGCGCTGCGGGCCGGCCGGACCCCCCAGGCCGGCGACCGGGTGGCCGAGACCCTGTTCCTGTTCCTCAAGCGCGGCGACCTGGACGGCCGGGTCGTCCGGATCAGCGCGGCCACCGTCGACCTGCTGGAACGCTGCGACGGCACGAACACCGTGGAGGAGATCGTGGCGGCCCTGGGCGCCGGGCACGGCGCGGGCCGCGAGGAGGTCGAACGGATGGTCCTCGACCTGGTGGAGATGCGGGCCATCCTGCTCTGACCCGCGCGGACGACGGCCCCGGCGCGATGGCGCCGGGGCCGTGACGCGGTTCCGGTCAGCGCCGGCCGACCAGCGCCACCATTCCGGGACGCATCCGCTCCCCACCGAACGACGGCCGGACCGTCGCGGCGACGCCGTGGCCGGTCAGCACCGACGCGAGGCGTCCGGTGTCGAGCAGGGTGATCTCGTGGCGCTCGTCCCGGCGGCGCCAGCACCCGTCGTCCTGGCGCACGAACGTCGTCATCTCCCGGATCAGCCGGTCCGGCTCGGGCAGTGCCGAGGTGGAGCAGAGCGCCCAGTCCGGGCGGACCCGGGCCAGCGGCGCGAGGTGGCGGGCGTCCTGTCCCCAGCGGACGTCCACCGGATCGAGGGCGAGCACGCCGCCGGGGCGCAGTGCGGCGGCGATCGCCACCAGAGCCCTCTCCGCGGCGGCCTGGCCGCCGAGATAGTTCAGCACGTTGCCGACGCCGACCACCGCGTCGGCCCCCGGCAGCGGCTCGTCGGGAAGCGCGAGGCACTCCACCCGCGCGTGCGGCAGGACGACGCGGGCCCGCTCCACCATGGCCGGGGAGGCGTCGGTGGCGAGCACCCGGTGCCCGGCCGCCAGCAGGTGCCGGGTCAGCGAGCCGCTGCCGCAGCCCAGCTCCAGCACCAGTCCGCCGCGGACCGGCTCGATGAGCTCGAGGATGCCGGGGGCGCAGCGGTCACCGTGGAAGCGGAAGCCCAGATCGTGCACCAGGGCGAGGTCAGGACCGTACATCATGGGGAAGGCTCCGTTTTCTCGGATGCAGGCGTGGGCGAGGTTTCTCGGATGCAGGCGTGGGCGAGGGCCAGCGCGGCCACGACACCCGCCGCGTAGGCCGCCCAGCCGGTCGAACCGTGACCGACGACCAGGACCAGCAGCGGCGGCCCGGCGATGTTCAGCAGTGCGTAACTCAGGTCGAACGCGGCCAGATACTCCGTGGTCCGCTCCCGCGGCGCCTGCTCGTACGCGAGCGTCCACCAGGCCGGCGACTCCGTCATCTCACCCAGCGTGAGCAGCACCGCGGCGGCCACGACGCCGCCCATGACGATCGCGGGCGGACCGCCCGGGAGCGCGGCGAGCACCAGCGCCATGCCGACCAGGAAGATCGTGGCGCGGCGCAGGCCGCGGCGGGCGGCGGCCACCCCGTCGATCGAGCGCGACAGCCGGTGCTGGAGGACGACGACCAGCACGGTGTTCAGCGTGACGGCGGCGGCCACCATTGCGGAGGGCACCCCCGGGCGGGCCAGGACCAGCAGAGGCAGCGCGACGTCCAGCACCCGGACGGTGCTCGCGAACACCGCCGCCGACACGATCAGGCCGAGGAAACGGACGTCGCGCAGCACGGAGAAATCCACCCGGCGCCGCACCTCAGCGGCACCGCGCGCCGGCCGGATCCGCCGCAGCAGCAACGCCCCGGCCAGGAACGACACCGCGTTGACAATCAGCGCGGCGCGCACCAGCGCGTCCGACTGGACGGTCAGCACGAGCGCCGCGAGGCCGCCCGAGAGCAGGTAGCCGAGGTTGCGGACGGCGCGGGTGACGGCCAGGGTCGCGCCGCGCTCCCCGGGGGCCACGACCGCCGCGGTCACGCTCTGATTGAGCCCGTTGCCGCCGGCGCGCAGCACGCCGATCACGACCGACAGCGCCAGCAGCGCCGGGACCGAGCCGCAGAACGCGACGGCCGTGTAGCAGGCGGCACGCCCGAGCCGGGTCGCGATCGCATACCGCCAGAGCCCGAGGCGACCGGCCAGCCAGCCGGCCGGGACCGCGGTGGCCAGCTCGGCGACGCCGCCGGCGGCCAGGATCGCGGCGAACGCGCCGGTCGGCAGGGCGGCGACGCGCAGCACGAAGAACGGCAGCACGACCGCCGCCAGCCCGGTGCCGGCCGAGTCGAGCAGCGCGCCGACCGCGAGGACCCGCCGGGTGCCGGGCGTGGTCAACGCCTCCCACCAGCCCAGCTGTGCGAGAACGCGCGCGGGGATCGCCCGTACCGGAGCCTCTGCCGTGGCCATCGGCTCATCGCAGCAGCCGCGGCTACACAGCTTCTGGACGGCGCCGGCGTGTACGGGATGCGTATCGCGGGCTGGGACGGTACGGCATCGACCGTCGAGAGGAGGAACACGATGAGCAACCAGGATGATCTGCTGCGGATCGACCCGCGCGTGACGTCGCACCGGACACCCGCTCCGGTGCACGAGACCACGCTGGCCGAACCGGTGCACGAGACCACGCTGGCCGAGCCGCCGGTGCACGAGACGACGCTCGCCCGCTGACAGCCCTCGGTGAGCCTCGCCGGCGGGTGCGGGCCGCGCCCGTACCCGCCGGCGCGTCAGGAGACGATGTGGACGACCATCCGTTCCGGGCCACCGGCCCGATCCTGCTGCGTGTCGCCGCCCGGCCGGCCGCGAACGCGGTGCGCGCAGCGTCCGCGCCACCGGAGCGCCTGCGCCGGCTGGCCGAGGATCCGGTGCTGCGCGAGGCCGTCGCGGTGGCCAGCCGGCCGCTGGCCGAGGCCTGGCGCCGGGCCCTCGATCCGG
>NZ_CAKUCL010000281.1 GCF_934643405.1 uncultured Actinoplanes sp. | reverse complement strand
TGGAGGCGAGAGGCTCGCCGGGGTCGGGGGCGGCGGATGTGCGGCGGCGGAGTTCGGCTGGTAGGACTGCCAAGGCGATCAGGACGCCCAAGCCGCCGACCGCCACGAAACCCCACGGTGGGGACAGGGTGTCGGCCGCTGCGCCGGCCAGGGGGCCGCCCAGGGCGACGCCGACGGTCAGTGACGAGTTGTGCAAGCCCATGGCCTCGCCGCGGGCCGATGCCGGCGTCATGCGGGAGACGGCGTCGGCGCTGGCGGTGATCGTGGGGGCGCACAGGGCGCCGCACGGGATCAGCAGGACCGCCAGCAGCCACCAGTGGTGGCTGCCCAGGGCCACGACGATCGTCAGGACGGCCATCGGGGCCAGCAGGGACAGCGCGGGCAGCCGGCGGTGCATCGTGCCGTAGGCGAAGCCGCCCAGCAGCGAGTAGAACGCCCACAGCGACATCACGAGGCCGGTCCAGCCGAGTTCGCCGTTCTCCCGGAGCACGGCCACCACGGTGACGTCGGTGCCGGACAGGACCAGGGTCGCGGCCATGGTGACGGCCAGGACGGCGATGAAACGCGGCCGCAGCCAGCTGCGGCGCGGCACCCGCTCGCCGGCCTCGATCGGGGCCTCGTGCGCGGCCCGGACCGGCGGGTTGAGCAGCCACAGCCCGGCGCCGGACAGCAGGATGCCGGCGGCCAGGGTCAGCATGGCCGCGCGCGGGTTGATGCCCGTCGCGATCAGCACGCCCAGGGCCGGGCCGGACATGAAGCTGATCTCGGTGGTGATCGAGTCGAGGGCGAAGGCGGGCAGGCGGTGCGACTCGGGGGTCAGGGCGGCGATCGACTGCCGCGCCACCGAGAACGCCGGCAACGCCAGGAAACCGCCGAGCAGGGCCAGAAGGAGCAGCCCCCAGTACGGCAGGGCCTGCGCGACGCTCCAGAAGATGACCTCGGAGACGGTGGTCAGCAGCAGCACCGGCCGCAGGCCGCGGCGGTCGACCAGCCGGCCCATCAAGGGCGCGCCGATCGAACCGCCGATGGTCAGCGCGGCGCCCACCAGGCCGGCCGCGCCGTAACCGCGATCGAGGTCGGTCACCACGTGCAGCGTGATCACGACCGCGCCGGCCGCGATGGGTATGCGCGCCAGCGTCGCCACGACCAGCAACGATGTGATGCCGGGCAGGGCGAGTGTCTCGCGGTAAGGCTTGAGCAGCATGTGGTTCCTGACCTCCGCCCGACATCGTGCATCGGGGGTACGACAAAAAACCAACCACTTTCCGGGCAAGGAAAGGCGCAAAAGCCCCTAAGCGGACACGGTGGGTGTTCCGCTGGTCGCGATCGACGCCGTACGGAACTCCTCCAGTGCGGCCTCCGTCGTGCCGGCCGACACGCCCGCGGTCAGGTCCAGCAGCACGGTGGTGGCGAAACCCTCCGCCTTGGCGTCGAGCGCTGTGGCCCGTACGCAATGGTCGGTGGCGATGCCGACCACCTCGACTTCGGTGATCTGCCTCTCTCGCAGCCAGCTTGCGAGGGTTTCGCCCGATTCGGTGTGGCCCTCGAACCCCGAGTACGCCCCGGCGTGCTCGCCCTTGTGGAAGACCGCCTCGATGCGCTCGGTGTGCAGCTCGGGGTGGAACTCGGAGCCCTGCGTGCCGACGACGCAGTGCGCCGGCCAGGAGTCCAGGTAGTCCGGGTGACTGCTGAAGTGGGTGCCGGGATCGATGTGCCAGTCCTTGGTGGCGACCACGTGGTCCCACCTCTCCGGCATCTTCTCGAGCACCAGCGAGATGCCGGCGGCCACCGCGGCACCGCCGGTGACCGCGAGGGAACCACCCTCGCAGAAGTCGTTCTGGACGTCGACGATGATCAGCGCGCGTGACACGGGACCACCCCTATGCGGTCGGGACGATGGTGACGGGCACGGCCGGGTCGCCGGCCGAGAGCTTCAGACCCTCCCACGGTATCGAGATCAGGCACTGCCGGAGGTGGTCCCGCGACTCGGTGAGCGCCGGCTGGTCGACGATCTCTCCCGCGGCGACGAACGGCCGCTGAAGCAGGCGGTCGTTGACCTGGTGGTCCGGCACGCCCTGGGACACCACGATCTCCTCGGTGGCCGTCCCGGTCGGCTTGTGCCGCCGCACCGCGGTCTTCCGGCCGCCCACGGTCGCCTTGTTCTCCGAGCGCTTGACCACCGGCCTGCCCTCGACCTCGACCAGCTTGTAGACCAGGCCGGCGGTCGGCGCCCCGGACCCGGTGACCACCGCGGTGCCGGCGCCGTACATGTCGACGGGCTCGGCGGCCAGCGCCGCGATCGAGTACTCGTCCATGTCACCCGAAACGATGATCTTGGTCTCCGAGGCGCCGAGCGAGTCGAGCAGCTCGCGGGAGTGCCCGGCGAGCACCGACAGGTCGCCGGAGTCGATCCGGATGGCCCGCAGGTCCGGTCCGGCCACCGCGATCGCGTTGCGGATGCCCTGGCCGATGTCGTACGTGTCGACCAGCAGGGTCGTGTTCTTGCCCAGCGCCGACACCTGCGACGCGAAGGCGGCCGGCTCGTCGTCGTGCAGCAGCGTGAACGCGTGCGCCGAGGTGCCGGTCGTGGGGATGCCGTAGCGCGCGCCCGCGGCGAGGTTCGACGTCGAGGCGAAACCCGCGAGGTACGCCGCGCGGGCGGCGGCGATCGCGGCGTCCTCGTGCGTACGGCGTGATCCCATCTCGATGATCGGACGTCCCCGTGCCGCGGTCACCATCCGGGCCGCCCCCGCCGCGATCGCCGAGTCGTGGTTGAGCACCGACAAAATCAGCGTCTCGAGCACCACGCATTCGGCGAACGTGCCGGACACGGTCAGGATCGGCGACCCCGGGAAGAAGAGCTCGCCCTCCGCGTAGCCGTCGATGTCGCCGGTGAAGCGGTAGTCCGCCAGCCAGGCCGCGGTGTCCGCGTCGACGATGCCGGCGCGGCGCAGAAAGCCGACCTCGGCCTCGGTGAACCGGAAGTCGCGGATCAGCTCGGCGAGGCGCCCCTGGCCGGCCGCCACGCCGTACCGCCGGCCGGTGGGCAGCCGCCGCGCGAAGACCTCGAAGACGCACCGGCGATCGGCCGTGCCGTCCTTGAGCGCGGCGCTGACCATGGTCAGCTCGTAGTGGTCGGTCATCAACGCGGGAGCGAAGGAGTTCACGGTGCCACCCTATTGCGCCGGACAGCTCCTTACGAAGGGTGCATTGACCTGCGGTTCGGCGTTCCGGTTCACCGATGTGGCGAAACCGGTGGCACCATGGGGGGCATGGCGTTGCCACAGGTTGCTCCCGTCGAGACGCCGGAGATCGAGGAGGCGCCGGCCGTCGACCGGCCGTGGGTCACGATCGTCTGGGACGATCCGGTGAACCTCATGTCGTATGTGACCTGGGTTTTCCAGAAGCTCTTCGGCTACAGCAAGGAGAAGGCCGAGGCGCTGATGCTGGACGTGCACAACAAGGGCAAGGCGGTGGTTTCGTCCGGTGCCCGGGAGCGCATGGAGATGGACGCCAACCAGCTGCACGGATACGGTCTCTGGGCGACGGTGGACCGGGCCTGAACACCGGCGGGGAGAGGGCAGATGTTCCGACGCAACGGCAGGCAATGCGTGGCCACGTTCGCGGTCGACGAGGTGCGCGTCCTGCGCAAGGTCGCCGGTGAGGTGGTCGGTCTGCTGACCGACGGCATGGATCACACCGATCCGGTGGTGTCGCGTCTGTTCCCGGACATCTATCCGGACCGGCCGGAGGACTCGGCCGAGTTCCGCCTCTACACCGAGGGCGAGCTCAAGACCGGGAAGATCGACCAGGCCGGCGCCATCCTCGCGGCCCTGCCGGACGAGGGCGAGGGCGAGGTGCGCCTCGACATCGAGGCCGCCGAGGCGTGGCTGCGGGCGATCAACGACGCCCGGCTGGCCATGGGCACGCGACTGGACATCAGCGCCGACACCGATCTCGGCGAGGAGCTGGACCAGGCCGTGCTCGACGATCCGGGATCGAGCCGTGTCTTCCAGCTCAGCGTGTACGCCTACCTCGGATACCTCCAGGAATCGCTGCTCAACGCGTTGCCCGAGATCAACTGAGCGGTCCTGGTGTGGGGACAGCCACGCACGGACGTGGGAGTTCGCACGGTAATGTTTGCTTCGTGCTGACCATCGACAGCGCGATCGTCGACGCGATCGTCGCCCACGCCCGCCGGGACCACCCCGACGAGGCCTGCGGCGTGGTCGCCGGGCCGATCGGCAGCGACCTGCCGACCCGGCTCATCCCGATGGACAACGCGGCGCGGTCGATGACGTTCTACGAGTTCGACTCCATGGAACAGCTGCGGGTGTGGCGCGAGATGGACGACAACGACGAGGAGCCGGTCGTCATCTACCACTCGCACACCGCCACCGAGGCGTACCCGTCCCGTACGGACATCTCGTTCGCCGGCGAGCCCGGCGCGCATTACTTGTTGGTCTCGACCCGCGAGCCGGACTCCGAGGAGATCCGCTCGTTCCGCATCGTGGACGGTGTGGTGACCGAGGAAGAGATCAACATTGTGGATGCGACGGTGGACGTGTGATGGTGAGCGCCGTGCAGTCGTGCATGTTCGGGCAGAGCCCCGTGTCGGTCGTCTACGAGTGTCGTTGACCGCGACCTCAACCGACCACCGACGAGTTCGACCCTTACATAGGAGCATCACAGTCATGGCTATCGAAGTTCGCGTGCCCACGATCCTGCGCAGCTACACCGGCGGTGCGAAGACCGTCGAGGGTTCCGGCGACTCGCTGAGCGCCCTCATCGACGACCTGGACAGCCGGCACGGCGGCCTCAAGGGCCGGCTCATCACGCCCGAGGGCGGCCTGCACCGGTTCGTCAACATCTACGTCAACGACGAGGACGTCCGCTTCCTCGGCGCGCTCGACGCCAAGCTCAACGACGGCGACTCGATCACCATCCTGCCGGCCGTGGCCGGTGGCGCGCTGGGCTTCGCGGCCGCCGCCGCGCTGCTCGGCAGCCCGTCCCGCCCGTCCAACCACCCCGCCGCCGCCCTGAACCCGACTGAAGGCAACTAGGTCGATGGCTCGCTTCGAGAGCCTGCTGGACGCCTGTGGGGGCACGCCGCTGGTCGGCCTGCCCCGCCTCTCGCCGACGGTGCCCGACGGGGCACCGCCGGTGCGGCTGTGGGCCAAGCTGGAGGATCGCAACCCGACCGGCAGCATCAAGGACCGGCCGGCGCTGTTCATGGTGCGCGAGGCCGAGGAATCCGGCCATCTGCGCCCGGGCGACACCATTCTGGAGCCGACCAGCGGCAACACCGGCATCTCGCTGGCCATGGTCGCCAAGCTGCGCGGCTACCGCCTGGTCTGCGTGATGCCGGAGAACGTCTCGGCGGAGCGGGTCCAGCTTCTCCGCATGTACGGCGCGGAGATCATCTTCTCGCCCGCGGCGGGCGGATCGAACCAGGCCGTGGCGACCGCGAAGCAGATCGCCGCCGAGCATCCGGACTGGAAGATGCTGTTCCAGTACGGCAACCCGGCGAACGCCCGCGCGCACTACGAGACGACCGGCCCGGAGCTGCTGCACGACCTGCCCACGATCACGCATTTCGTGGCGGGACTGGGCACCACCGGCACGCTGATGGGCACCGGCCGCTTCCTCCGGGAGAAGGTCGACGGGATCCAGATCATCGCGGCCGAACCGCGGTACGGCGAGCTCGTCTACGGCCTGCGCAACATCGACGAGGGGTACGTGCCCGAGCTGTACGACGCGTCGGTGCTGGACCGGCGGTTCTCCGTCGGAACCCGCGACGCCGTGCTGCGCACCCGTCAGCTGGTCGAGGTGGAGGGGATCTTCGCCGGCTTCTCCAGCGGCGCGATCCTGCACGCGGCGCTGGCCGTCGCGCACGAGGCGGTCAAGGCCGGCAAGCGCGCCGACGTGGCGTTCGTGATCGCCGACGGCGGGTGGAAGTACCTGTCGACCGGCGCGTACGGCGGGACGTTGAACGACGCCGAGGAAGCCCTCGACGGGCAGCTCTGGGCCTAGTAGAGGGCGGCGATCAGCACGTCGATCGCGAGTGGGCCGGTGGCCGCCACGAGCAGCAGCCAGGGCAGGGCCGGGCGGTGGATGGACAGGAACGACGCCACCGCCAAGGCCACGCTGACCAGGCCGAAGAGGGCCAGGACCGGCACGTACCAGACCGCGGCGCCGCCCAGCACGGTGATGAACGCGCGCACCCCGACACCCGCCCCGGCAAGGCCGAGCGCCGCCCCGTACAGCGACATGGTGAGCAGCCGGACGGTCGTCGGCGCCGGGTCGTCCGGGGCCGGGAAGCGGAAAAGGGCCTCGCTGCCACCGGATGCGGCCGCGGCCGGTGTACGCTCCCAGCCACCGAACGGCATGATCTCTGCCGCGTCGGTACGCGTGGTGCGGCTCTGCTCGACCGTGGTCACGCTGCCTCCGTCTGTTCCGTCCTCACAAGTCCTCACTTTGTGCAACGGGAACGACTCACCGGACGTAACGGGAAATGCGGTAATGGCCGAGGTCACGGACGGTGTGATGTACGTTGTCGATTTAGCGACAAATCGATCAGACGTTTACCTGGGGCGCAGGTCCCGGCGTACGCTTCGCCTCGTGAATGACTGGTCTGAAGACTCTGCCACGGACCGGTCGGGCGGGGCGTGGTCGACCCAGCGTGAGCCAAAGGGACTCGTATGCGACTGACCGTTCTCGGCTGCGCCGGCAGTTTTCCCGGCCCCGAGTCGGCCTGTTCCGCCTATCTCCTTGAGGCTGAGGGCTTCCGGCTGCTGATCGATTTCGGCTCGGGTTCGCTGTCCGCGTTGCAGCGCTATTCGGACATGAACGGCATCGACGCCATCATCCTGACGCATTTGCACTGCGATCACATGCTCGACGCCTGCACCTACATCGTGGTGCGCCGCTACGACCCGTCCGGCGCCAAGCCGCCGCTGCCGGTCTACGCGCCACTGGGCGCCGCCGAGCGCATCTCCGCCGCCTACAGCACCGAGAACGAGTCGATCGACGACGTCTACACCTTCTACGGGCTGCAGCCGGGCACGTTCCCGATCGGCCCGTTCACGGTCACGGTGGACCGGGTCAACCATCCGATCGAGACCTACGGCGTACGGGTGGAGCAGGGTGGCCGGGTCCTGGCGTACTCCTCGGACACCGCGCCGTGCGAGCCGCTGGTGCGGCTGGCGGCCGGGGCCGACCTCTTCCTGTGTGAGGCTAGTTACCTTGACGGCGCCGACAATCCGCCCGGCCTGCATCTGACCGGCGGCGAAGCGGGCGAGGCGGCCACGAAGGCCGACGTCGGGCGGCTGCTGCTGACCCATCTGGTACCCGCGTGGGCGTCGGAGGCATCTATTGTGGATGCCGCCGTTGCCGCGTATGCGGGACCGGTCGAGGTCGTGCGCCCGGGTGCCCGCTACGATCTCTGAGCGCGAGACCGGGGTCGGGGGATCGGTTGAGCACTGTCGCACCACCGGATCGTGATCTTGGAGTTGCTGCATGCGCATCGTTCGCCTGGCCAACTTCGTGACGACCCACTCAGGTGGTCTGCGGACGGCGCTGCGCAACCTCGGTGAGGGTTACCAGCGCGCCGGCCACGAGGCGGTGCTGATCGTCCCCGGGCGCGAGTGCTCCGACAAGGTGACCTCCCAGGGCCGGGTGATCTCGCTGCCCAGCGCGCCCCTGCCGCGCACCGGCGGATACCGGATCATGACCGGCCGCCGCGAGCTGCGCCGGCTGCTCGACTCGCTGGAGCCGGACCGGATCGAGGTCTCCGACCGCACCACGCTGCGGTGGACCGGCGACTGGGCGCGCAGCAACGGCGTCCGGTCGACGATGGTCTCGCACGAGAGCCTGGCCGGCCTGCTCGGCGTGTGGGGCGTGCCGAAACGCGACTCGGTCGCCGACCGCCTGAACCGGCGCGCCGCCGAGTCGTTCGACCAGATCATCTGCACCACGTCGTTCGCCGCGGCCGAGTTCCGCCGCATCGGCGTGCCGAACCTGACCGAGGTCCCGCTCGGCGTCGATCTCGACACGTTCCACCCGAGCCGGGCCGACCCGTTCGTGCGGGAGCGCTATGCCCGCCGCGGTGAGCTGCTGGTGGTCTACTGCAGCCGTCTGTCCGCCGCGAAGCGTCCCGAGCTGGCGGTGGACGCGATCGGCGCGCTGCGCAACCAGAAGGTGCCGGCCGTGCTGGCCGTCGCCGGTGACGGCACCCGGCGTGCCGCGCTGGCGTACCGCGCGGCCCGGCTGCCGGTGCGGTTCGCCGGGCACATCGCCGAGCGTTCCGCGGTGGCGGCGCTGCTGGCCAGCGCCGATGTGGTGGTGGCGCCGGGCCCGGTGGAGACGTTCGGCCTGGCGGCCCTCGAGTCCCTCGCCTGCGGTACGCCCGTGGTGGTGAACGCCTCGAGCGCGTTGCCCGAGGTGATCGGCGACGCCGGCGTGGCCGTGGCGGGGACGCCCGAGGCCTTCGCCGACGGGGTGCGCACGCTGATCGAGCGGCCGCAGGTGGAGCGCCGGGCGGCGGCCCGTGCCCGAGCCGAGATGTTCGGCTGGCCGCGGGCGGTCGACGGCTTCCTGAGCGCACACCAGGCGGTGCCCGAAGTGGCAGCGGCTGCCGTCCGGCAGACCCCCTCCGCGGTGCTGCGGCCGGCGGTCCCGCGCCCGGCGACAGCCGACGACGCGACCACGCCGCGTTACGCCTGACCGCGGCCGTCGCCGCAGGTAATCGCGGCGCGGTCCGGGGCGACCGGCGGCGCGGGCCCGGGGTGACATGACGGGCGGCGTGGTCCCGCAGTGACGGGCGGCGCGGTCCGGGGTGACGACAGCGGGGGCGGCGTGACCCCGGCGGCGCTGGCCGGGGGTGACCCGGCAGGACGGCGGACCGGGGGTGACCCGGCAGGACGGCGGACCGGGGGTGACCCGGCAGGACGGC
>NZ_CAKUCL010000280.1 GCF_934643405.1 uncultured Actinoplanes sp. | reverse complement strand
CACCGACCCTCGCCCGCCGCCGACCATCCCCCGCCGCCCGCACTCCCCCGCCACCGACCCTCGCCCGCCGCCGACCATCCCCCGTCGCCGACCATCCCCCGTCGCCGACCATCCCCGGCCGCTGCCCGTACTCCCCGCCACCGACCCTCCCCCGGCGCCGGCACGGATCGGCGCGTGGCTTCGGTGCGCGAAACGTTGCGCGGCCGCGGCCGTACCGGGAAATGATGTTGTTGGATGGTGTGATGGAGATCGTCGGACTGGGGTGGCTCGGCACGCGCACCCCGCACGCTCAGGAATTGGCCGCCTTCTATCGCGACGTGCTCGGCCTGTCGCCGGCTGTCGAGGAGCCCGGTTTCTGGGTTTTCAGGCTGCCCAGCGGTTACCACGTCGAGATTTTCGACGAGAACCACAAGCCGCATTTCACCACCGGTCCGGTCGGCGGTTTCGCCGTACGGGACCTGGCCGCGGCCGTCGCCGAACTGAGGGCCGCCGGCGTTGACCTCCTTGATGACAGCGGCCCGACGTGGCAGCACTTCCGCGCGCCGGACGGCAACGTCTACGAACTGGTCGAAGCCCGCGAGTAGCCCGCCCGCTCGTGCCGCTCGGGCATCGCCCGTCGTCGGCCCGGACCGGGCCGACGATTAGGCTGGCCTAACTTGCGGACGGACGACGGGGTGGAGATGGCTCAGCCGGAAACGCTGGCGCAACTGCTGCACGGGCGGCGCGCGGCGGTCGACGCGACCCTGCCGGCGGTGGGCTTCGTCGCCGGCTGGCTGGTGTTCGGGCAGTCGATCTGGGCCGGCGCGGCGGCGGCCGTGGCCTGCGCGCTGGCCGTCTCCGGCTGGCGGCTGCGACACGGCGACAAACCGCGCGCGGTGCTGATCGGCTTGCTCGGCGTCTGCGTGGCGGCGCTGATCGCGTTGCGCACCGGCCGCGCCGAGGACTTCTTCCTCATCCAGTTGCTCAGCAACGCCGCCAGCGCGCTCGCCTGGGCGGTCAGCATCGTGATCCGCTGGCCGCTTCTCGGCGTCGTGGTGGGCGCGGTCCTCGGCCAGAAAACCAGGTGGCGGCGGGATCCGGCACTGCTGCGGGCGTACGGAAGGGGAAGCTGGATCTGGGTTTTGCAGTACGCCGTACGGGTGGCCGTTTTCCTGCCGCTGTACGCCGCCGGCCAGGTCGTGGCGCTGGGCGTGGCGCGGGTGGCGCTGACGTGGCCGCTGGTAGCCGCAAGCCTGGCCGCGAGCTGGTGGGTGATCCGCCGAACCCTGCCCGAGGACCATCCGGGGTTGCGCCATCCACGGGTCTAGGTGCCGGCCGCTCCGATAACGCCGCCACAAATCCGGGTCACGCCGCCGCAGCTCAAGGCGTCGTCAGCTCCACCCGCCCGTGCCACACCGGTAGCGCCGCCGTAAACCCCGGTCGCGCCGCCGCAAATCAAAATGCCGTCAGCTCCAGCCGCCCCCGCCCCACCGGTAGCGCCGCCACGAGGCCGGTCGCGCTCACGCAAATCAAGGCGCCGTCAGCTCCAGCCGCCCCCGCCGTCACAACCCGGTCGCGCCCGCAGATCGGCTGGACGTCTGAGGCAGCCGTCGCTCTGCGGCCTCGTCGTCGGCTGGAGCGTTCGCGTGATCAGCTTCCTGCCGGGCCGGCGCGGCTGCCGGGAGCGTGACGGTAACCGTGGTGCCGACGTTCTCGGTGGAGTCGACGTCGACCGTGCCGCCGTGGTTGCCGATGATCGTCTGGACGATGGCGAGGCCGAGGCCGGTGCCGGGGATCGCCTGGCGGATCGCGTTGGTGGCGCGGAAAAATCGGGCGAATAGGGCCTGTTTCTCCTCCTCGGGAATGCCGATGCCGGTGTCGGCGATGGTCAGCTGGATCTTGGCGTCCTCGCGGAAGGCGCGGATCGTGACGGTGCCCTCGGGAGCGGTGAACTTGACCGCGTTGCTGAGCAGGTTCGCCAGCACCCGGTCGAGCTGAGAACCGTCGCCGCGTGCCGGCAGCGGGCCGCGCACCTCGCAGTGCAGCCCGACCGAAGCCTTCGCCGCGGTCGGCCTGATCCCGCCGACGGCCCGTTCGACCACCTCGGCAAGATCGACGATGTCGAACTCGCTGCGGAACTCCCCCGTCTCGATCCGGGACAGGGTGAGCATGTCCTCGATCAGCTCCCGCAGTCGCCGGGCGTTGCGCCCGATGACCTGCACCATTCGGTCCTGCGGTGGGGTCAGGCCACCGGTCTCCGGGTCGCGCAGCAGTTCCACGTACCCGGAGATGCTGGTCAGCGGCGTCCGCAGCTCGTGCGAGACGGTCGACATGAAGTCGGTCTTGGCGTTGTCGAGTGCTTGCAGGCGTGCCGCGACCTGTTTTTCGTGCCGGTGTACCACGTCGGACTGGTCGGCGGCCGCGTTGAGCGCCGCGGCCACCGCCCGGATCTCGGCCGGTCCGTGCACCCGGGCGCGACCGCGCCGGTCGCCGTCGGCGCGCTTGGCCAGCACGTCGGTGAGCTCGCTCAGCGGGTCGGTGACGCGGCGGCGGGTGCGCAAGGCGGTGATCACGCCGATCGCGGTGGCGCCGACCGTGATCCCGACGATGACGCCGATGGTGATCCAGCTCAGCGTTTCACTGCGCCGCTGGAGCCGGTCGCCCTCGGCCTCGACGCGGAGGCGCAGTCTCTCGTTGGTGGCGCTGAAGTCCTCGAAGAGCTGCCGCCCGCGCTCGGCGGCGGCCAGGGCAGCGGGCGAACGCGGCACGGCTTCCCGCTGCTGGTCGGCGCTGTCCCACCACGCTTCGGCCTTGCTGATCTGCTCGGAGACCGCCGCCTCGTGACGGCCGGTGGCCAGCGCCCGCAACCGGCTGACCTCGTGCGGGTACTGGTTGAGGGATCCGCCGTACAGCTCGAGCATGCGTTGATCACCGGTGAGCGCGTAGCTGCGAACCGCCCAGGCAGCGCTCGAAACGATGCCGCCGAACTGGTCGTTGGCCAGTTCCAGCGGCTGGACCTCCTCAGCGAGCTGCCGTACGGCCCGATGCTGGACCAGCACGGCACCCAACTGGAGCAGCCCCGCCCCGGCGATCAATGCGATGAGCAGCCCGAAGGCGCGGCTCAGCAGCCGCCCAACGGAACCCTCGTCGCGCATCCGCCGGGGTCGCATGCGTCGGACCCGTCCAGGCCCGTCAGGCCCGGGTCCGGCTCAGGAGCACCTGGATCCGGGAGACCAGTTCCCGCGGACTGAACGGCTTGGTCACGTAGTCGTCGGCCCCCGCGCTGAACCCGCCCTCGACGTCCTGCTCCTGCACCCGGGCCGTCAACATGATGATCAGCATGCCGGCCGTCGCCGCGTCGGCCCGGAGCATCCGGCACACGTCGATCCCGGTGAGCCCCGGCATCGACACATCAAGCACAGCCAGCGTGGGCTGCCGGCTGCGTGCCTGCTCCAGCGCGGTATGGCCGTCCCCGACCGCGATCACCTCGAAGCCGGCCTGCTCCAGCTTGAACGCCACCAGATCGCGGATGTCAGCGTCGTCGTCGGCGACCAGGACCACCGTCACAGCAGTCTCCTTGGTTGGTTGGCCCAGCTTTCGCTACTTATTGGGACCTTATCCGGTTAGTCCTGGATGTGACGGCCGCTCTCCGAATGCCGAAGCGCCAGCGCGCGGCTACCTGTATGCAACCCCGGTGCAGCGGATTTGCTGCTGCGCTCGGGTCTCCTGTTTGCAGACAGATTTCCGATTCGCCCACGCAAGCACGGCCGCAACGACGTGCCAGGGGCGCATCGCACGGCACCGCATCGCGCGGCACCGCATCGCACGGCACCGCATCGCTTCGAACCGCCAGGCAGGAGGATCTCTGATGAACGCCCTGATCGTCGACATCCGCACCGAGGCCCTCTTCGTCTCCCATCTCCAGCGCTCGCAGCAACCGACGGCTGAGCAGATCCGCGCCACGATCAGCGCCATCGTCGATCGCCTGGGCGAGATTCGCTGCGCCGAACTGGTCGCCCAGGAGTTCGGTGAGCACCCGGACTGCGCGATCGACCGGATGCGCTGGGCCCGCAGCGCGGTCGCTCTCGCCTTCGCCGCCTGAGGGCACCGATCATGGGGCGACTCGCCGGGCGGGTCTGGCGCATTCGTCGCGCCCGGCCGTAAGCTCGTCCGCATGTCCGCGCGCCTGAGCATGTGGTGGCCCGCCTTACCGGCGGCCACACTCTCCCGCGCGTAATCGAACTCACGCGGCCGCCTCCCCGAGGCGGCCGTTTCGCATGGTCGGTCTCGGTCGGCGCCGCCGGAACCGGAAAGAGGACCACCATGCGGCCTTTCGCCCTGCTCCACCGGGACGGCGCCGACCACGTCGAGGTGCTGACCGGTGCCGTGCGCACCGTGGCCACGCTCGCCGACATCCCGCTCGACCCGGATCGGGCGACCCTCGCCGTGATCCCGTATCGCCAGATCACCGAACGCGGCTTCGACTGCGTCGACGACCACGCCCCGCTCGAGTGCCTGATCGTCGAGGAGTCGCGGCGCGAGCCGTTGAGCGCCTTCCCGGCCGGCCCTCTGGAGATCACCGGCGGCGGTTTCGACCTGTCGGACGCCGACTACGGCCGGATCGTCGAGGACGTGCTGCGCGACGAGATCGGCCACGGCGAGGGCGCCAACTTCGTCATTCACCGGGTCTACGAGGCGAGCGTCGAGGGCGACCCCGTCGAGGCCGCGCGCGCCGCCTTCGGCCGGTTGCTCGCCGCCGAACAGGGCACCTACTGGACCTTTCTGGTGCACACCGGCAGCCGCACGCTGGTCGGCGCCACCCCGGAACGGCACGTCAGCGTCGCCGACGGCATCACCATGATGAACCCGATCAGCGGCACCTTCCGCCACGGCTCGGGCAGCCTCCTCGACTTCCTGCGCGACCCGAAGGAGATCGAGGAGCTCTACATGGTGCTCGACGAGGAGCTCAAGATGATGGCCACGGTCGCCGAGCACGGCGGTCAGGTGGCCGGTCCGTACCTCAAGGAGATGGCACACCTCACCCACACCGAGTATCTGCTGGCCGGCAAGGGCGCGCTGGACGTCCGGGACGTGCTGCGCGAGACCATGTTCGCGCCGACGGTCACCGGTAGCCCGATCGAGAACGCGTGCCGGGTGATCGCCCGCCACGAGCGGCGGGGTCGCGGCTACTACGCCGGGGTGCTGGCCCTGCTGGACCACGACGACCAGGGCCGCCAGACACTTGACGCGCCGATCCTGATCCGGACTGCGGAGATCTCCCCCGACGGCCGCCTTCGCGTTCCGGTCGGCGCCACGCTCGTCCGCCATTCGACCCCGCGCGGCGAGGTGGCCGAGACCCACACCAAGGCGGCTGGGATCTTGGGTGCGCTGGGCGCCACCGCTCCGGCCTCCCCTCCCGTACGGCGTGAGCCCGCCACCGCCGAGGTCAACGCTCTGCTCGCCGCCCGCAACGACGGACTTGCCCGCTTCTGGCTCGACTCCCGCGCGCCGGGTGCGCTGACCGTACCGGAGCTGGACGGCCGCTCCGCCGTGATCGTCGACGGCGAGGACACCTTCACCGCGATGCTCGCCCACCAGTTCAAGGCCCTCGGCCTGGCCGTCAGCGTGGTGCCGTGGACCGCGCCCGTCCCGGACGCCGACCTGGTCGTGGCCGGCCCCGGCCCGGGCGACCCGGACGATCCCGCCGACCCCAAGATGATCGTGCTGCGCGATCTGGTGTCGTCGCTGCTCGCCGCCGGCCGCCCGCTGTTCGGCGTGTGCCTCGGTCACGAGATCCTCTCCGTGCTGCTCGGACTGCGGCTGCATCGCCGCGACGAGCCCTATCAGGGGCTGGCTAGGGACATCGACCTGTTCGGCTCCCGACGGCGGGTCGGCTTCTACTCCAGCTTCGCCGCGCTCAGCCCGGTTGATGAGTTCGACTCGCCCCACGGCCCCGTGTCGGTCGCCCGGGACCCGGCCGACGCCGTGGTACACGCGTTGCGCGGGCCCGGTTTCGCCGGTGTGCAGTTCCACCCGGAGTCGGTGCTGAGCCGCGACGGCATCGACGTTCTCAAGGAACTTCTCCCACATGTCCTGTCCGGAGTGATTAGCCCGGCGCGGAACGGGTAGCGAAGCAGACTGCCGGTGGTTCAAGGGGATCGAGAGCCTCCGCTTGGGCCACCGGCCCTCGCGCTCAACTCGCGGGTGCACCGGCGAGCACCTCCTGGAGTGCGGCCGCCAACCGGTCGGGCCGCTCGTAGAGAACGTGGTGCCCGGCGCCGGGCACCGTGATCAGTCGTTTCGCCGGCGCCCGTACCTGGGCGAACCACTGCTCGAACAGAACCGCGAGCCCACGCATCTCGTTGCCGCCCTGCACGAACCACGCCGGCACCTCGAGATTGGGCGCGTCGCGACGGAGATCGACTTCCGCCAGCCGCGGGTAGAGCACGTCCCAGGTGTCGAGGAACGCGTTCATGGTGTGGATCTTCTGGAGCAGCGTGTACTCCCGGACGCCGATGCCCAGCCCCAGGTTGGCCTGACCGTAGGCCTGGTTCTCGTGAAGCAGGATCGGCTCGTAGCCCCATACGTCCGGATACGGCGGCGGCCCTTGCTTCGCGAGCGTCCTTGCGACGTCGTCGTGCCCGTTCGAGCGAGCCCAGGCCCTGATGTCGTCGTAGAAGATGCGGTCGCTGGCCGTCAGATCCACCGCCTGTCCGGTGCCGATGTACGCCGCGTATTTCTCCGGGTGCCGCCGGACCGCCAGTACCGAGACGATCGAGCCACCTGACTCGCCGAGCAGGTAGATGCGGTCCTGGTGGAAGCGTTTCCGCAGGTAGTCGGTGACCGCCACGGTGTCGTCGACCACGCGGTCGAGCGTCACCCGCGAGGTCGGGTCGAGCGCCGGGTAGGACGAGCCGGCGCCACGGCGATCCAGCGTGGCCAGGACGAACCGTTCTTCGAGGCCGCCGAGGTGCCGTCGGACCAGGCCCAGCTCCGAACCGCCCGGCGCGCCGGGGATGAAGAGCAGGACCGGCGCTCGGGCGTCGGTGCCGCGGATCATCACGCCGAGCTGGCCGACTCTCGCGAGCTCCGCGACGCCGCCGGCAAGGGGCGCCGTCCGCGCCGGGACCGCCATGGCCGCAGTGAACAAGAACAAACCCGCCGCCGGCACGGCGACCGCGATCCTGCCGAGGCGCCCCGTGACGCCCCGGCCCACCACCTCGCCCAGCACCATCGGAAGCAGGGTCAGCGCGGCGTGCAGACCGCGCCCGGCCAGCAAGACCAGCACACCCAGCACGCTTGGATGCGGGACACCTGCGGAGGGACCACCCACCCGGAGACGGGTCAGCTCGAGCCCGGCCGCGAACACGATCGGCACGGCGACGAGCACCCGGCGGGACCCGGCATACCGGCCTGCGGCGAGGCCGACCGCCGCGCTGACGGCCACCGAGCAGAGCGCCTGCGTGATGGTCAGCGGTCCGCGGGGCGTCCACCAACCAGCCAGCAGACCCCACAGCAAAGCCGGAACGAGAAATGTCATGGCAGCGAGGATTCCGGGTCCGCTACGCCGGCCGCACCCTCCCTTGGAAGGGGTCGAGACCCTACTTTGGTAGGTCCCCAGCCTCCGGTCTCGCCTCGTAGGCTGCGCTCATGTCGTCGCTCCCGTTCGCTCTCCTGGTGCCCGGTCCGCCCGGTCACCAGGGCTCTGCTGCGCGCGATCGGGTCGCCGACATCATCGCGGTGGCGTCCGCGCTAGCTTTCGGCGCCGTGATGGTCCCGCTGGGCGACGCGACGAAGCCGGGCGCCGCGATCCCGTGGCCGGTCGACGTGGCGATCGGAATTCTGGGCGCGGCCCTGCTGGTCGTGCGCCGCCGCCACCCGCTGCTGGTGTGCCTGGTCCTGCTGCCGCTCGGGGCGGTCTCGGTCATGGTGACCGGTGCGGTGCTCGTCGCCCTGTTCACCGCCGCGATCCGCGTGCGCCCCCGGTTCCTGTTCCTGCTGGGCATCGTCCACATCGCTACCGGAGTGCTCTATTTCCTGCTCCAGCGCGACCCGCCGATGGACGTCTGGGTCGACATCTCGCTGCGCAGCATCACCGCCTACGCCGCCATCGGCTGGGGGCTGTTCCTCCAGGCGCACCGGAGCCTGACCCAGTCCTTACGACTGCACGCGCAGCAGCTGGAGGCCGAACAGAACCTACGGGTCGACCGGGCACGGCTGACCGAGCGGGCGAGCATCGCGCGCGAGATGCACGACGTTCTCGCCCACCGAATGTCGATGGTGAGCCTGCACGCCGGCGCCCTCGAGGTGCGCACCGACGCCTCGCCGGAGGAGCTGTCCGCCGCGGCCAGGGCGATTCGCATCAGCGCGCACGAGGCGCTGGAGGAGTTGCGCTCGGTGATCGGCGTGCTCCGGCAGGAGGAGCCGCTGCGACCCGAGCCACCGCAGCCAGGGCTGACCGACCTCGTCGACCTGATGGCCAACGCGCGCACATCGGGCATGGCCGTCGACTTCGTCTACCTGCTGCCGCCCGGCCACCAGTCGCCGGACGTCGGCCGCACGGCCTACCGCGTGGTGCAGGAGGCGCTGACGAACGCGAGCAAACATGCGCCCGGCTCGGAGGTCGAGGTCCTGCTCGACCGCCCGAGCGACGATCTGCACATCCGCGTCACCAACCGCCTGCACGGCGAACCACCTCCCGACGACGTGCCCGGCGCCGGCACCGGTCTGATCGGCATCGGCGAGCGGGTGGCGCTGGCGGGCGGCCACGTGGAGTACGGCCCCGAGAACGACCGATTCCGACTGGAGGCATGGCTGCCATGGCACCGATGATCGCGATTCCCACCGGCGCTGCACGCCCCGTCCTGCCCGGCACGCCGGGGCGGCGGGCCGCGATCGAGCTACAGGGAGCGAGTGGTCCGATCAGAGCCGACCCACGCGACGCACAGTGGCCGCCGGGCCGCGAGGCCGGGCCCGGGCAGGAGGCGGGGCACGGGCAGGA
>NZ_CAKUCL010000279.1 GCF_934643405.1 uncultured Actinoplanes sp. | reverse complement strand
ACACAAAGCCGACCGGGGTAAAACTTCTTGGCACTGGCTTTACAAGCACCCTGTTGAGTTCTCAAAGAACAACCACATCCGGTCAACCACCCCGGAGCACTCGCTCAACTTTACTCGGTCTTTCCCGCTCCGTCAATTTCGCGAAATCTCCGCGAAATCAACCGACGTTCCGTTCCGAGCCCCCGAAAACTTACACGACGATTCGCCGTGCATTTCCTCGAGGATCCTCCAGGACGGCCGCGCCGGGCCTCTTCCGAGTCCCGCTCGCTCGCCCGTCTCCCTGGCGGCTCGGTAAACATTACAGGCCGCGACCCGAGCCGCCAAATCGGGTCCCCTGCGACCCCGGTCACAGCAGCCCAGGGGCAAGAACCCAAGGTCAACCCCCTCGCTTGCGTACGCCGCAGTCCGCGCCCACACACAAAGAGTGATCACCGACCCCGCCCAACCGGAGGCGTAAAGGTGATGAACGGAAGCACTCGAAGGCACGGGAACCCGGGCGCGAAAGCCCAGCGCGGAAGTCCCGGTGCGGAAGCCACACACGAAGCCCGGCGCGAAAGGCCGGCGCGAAGGCCAGCGCACCAAGCCGGGCGCGAAGGCCGGCGCACCAAGCCGGGCGCGAAGGCCGGCGCACCAAGCCGGGCGCGAAGGCCGGCGCCATAGGCAGGGCGCGAAAGGCCGGCGCGAGACCTTGCGGGTACGCGGGGTCGAGGAGCAGGTACGCGGAGAGCCCGGCGCGACCCGGTCCACCAAGGCCGGGTGTGGCGGCAGGCGCGGTGGGTGAAAACGGAAAGAGTGCCGGCACCATCGCGGGCCGGCACTCCCCTACCTCAGCCGGCCCGGGTCAGCTGACGACCTCGACGCCGGCGAACGTGCGCTTTCCCCGGCGCAGGACCAAGAAGCGGCCGTGCAGCAACGACTCCGCCGTCGGCACTGCCTCGCCGTCGGTGATGCGCTCGTTGTTCAGGTACGCCCCGCCCTCGGTGATCGTGCGCCTCGCCTCGTTCGCGCTCGCCACCAGGCCCGACTCCTTCAGCAGCACGCTCAACGAGGGCAACTCACCCCGTACGGGATGCAAGCCCGCCTCGCCCAGCGCGGCCTGCAACGTGCTCTCCGACAGTGAGGTCAGCGAACCCCGGCCGAAGAGAGCCTGGGAGGCCTCCACCGCCTGGTCCGCCTCCTCGGTGCCGTGCACCAGGGCGGTGATCTCGTACGCCAGGGCACGCTGCGCCAGCCGCGCCTGCGGGCGGTCGGCCGTCGCCTTCTCCAGCTCCTCCAGTTCCTCGCGGGACTTGAAGCTGAAGAACCGCAGGTAGTTGTTCACGTCGCGGTCGTCGGCGTTGATCCAGAACTGGTAGAACGCGTAAGGGGAGGTCATCGCCGGGTCGAGCCAGACGGCGCCGCCCTCGGTCTTGCCGAACTTGGTGCCGTCCGCCTTCAGCACCAGCGGGGTGGTGAACGCCTGGACCGGGCCCGCGCCCCTGCGCCGTACGAAATCGACCCCGGCGGTGATGTTGCCCCACTGGTCGGAGCCGCCGAACTGCAGCGCGCACCCGTGCCGTACGTGCAGTTCGTAGAAGTCGTTGGCCTGCAGCAACTGGTAGCTGAACTCGGTGAAGCTGATGCCGGTCTCGAGGCGGTTGCGCACCACGTCGCGGGCGAGCATCTTGTTGACCGGGAAGTGCTTGCCGACGTCGCGGAGGAACTCGATCACCGAGGTGGGCCCGGTCCAGTCCAGGTTGTTGACCAGGGTGGCCGCGCTGTCGCCCTCGTAGGTGACGAACGGCGAGAGCTGGTCGCGGATGCGGGCGACCCAGCCCTCGACGACCTCCGGCGCGTTCAGGGTGCGTTCGCTGGACTCGCGCGGGTCGCCGATCTGGCCGGTGGCGCCGCCGACCAGCAGCAGCGGGCGGTGACCGGCGAGCTGGAGCCGGCGGGCGGTGATGACCTGCATGAGGTGACCGACGTGCAGGGACGGGGCGGTGGGGTCGAAGCCCACATAGAACGCCGTCGACGGGCCGTCGAGAAGTTCACGCAGGTCCTCGGGCGAGGTGGTGTCCTGCAGCAGTCCGCGCCAGGTCAGGTCATCTACGAGAGTCACCTGGGAATTGTCCCGCATTCGTCCGTGCGGACGACACCGGGTTTGGCCATGCTGTACGCATGAGCCGCCTGGGTAGCGCCACACCGCCGATCGACATCTCCAAGAAGAAGGCCGCCGCGCGCCTGCACGAGGCTCAGCAGCGGCTGCTGCGGCTCCGGCTCATCCTCGGCGGCCAGATCGAGGGGGAGGAGCTCGGCCCGCCCCTGTGCTGTGTCTTCGAGGGCTGGGACGCCTCCGGCAAGGGCGGTGCGATCAAGCGCCTGGTGGCGCCGCTGGACCCCCGGCACGTACGGGTCTCCCAGTTCGCGGCGCCGACCTACGACGAGAAGCGGCACCATTTCCTGTGGCGGTTCTGGCCCAAGCTGCCCGGCTGGGGCGGGATGTCGGTGTTCGACCGGTCCTGGTACGGCCGGGTGCTGGTCGAGCGGGTGGAGGGCTTCGCCACCAAGGATCAGTGGCAGCGCGCGTACCACGAGATCGTCGAGTTCGAGCGCACCCTGGTCGCCGAAGGCATGATCATCGTGAAGTTCTGGATGCACGTGTCGCCCAAGGAGCAGCTGCGGCGCTTCGAGGACCGGGCGAACGACCCTCTCCGTACGTGGAAGCTGACCGAGGAGGACTGGCGCAACCGGGAGAAGCGCGACCAGTACGAAGTGGCGGTGGAGGAGATGCTCGAGCGCACCGATCCGACGTGGGCGCCGTGGCATGTCATCCCCGGCGACGACAAGCACTACGCCAGGTTCGCCGTGGTCGAGGCGGTGTGCGACGCGATCGAGGCGGCGCTAGCCCTTGAAGGGCGGAAGTCCTAGGGCCTCCCGGATGGCCTGCTGCACCTCCTCGACCGGCGGCCGCGCGTCGATGTCGTGCACGAACTCCTTGCGCCGGAACAACTCGAGCACCGGCCGGGTCTTCTCGTTGTAGTCGCGCAGCCGCGCGTCCAGCGCCTCCGGCGTGTCATCCGTGCGGGTGATCAGCTCGTGGCCGCAGATGTCGCACCGCCCCTCGACCTCGGGCCGGTCGGCGATCAGGTTGTAGTCCATCCCGCAGTTGGGGCAGAGCCGGCGGCTGAGCACCCGGCGGCGCACCTCGTCCTCGGGCAGTTCCAGATGGATGACGCCGTCGATGTCGTAGCTCTCCATGAAGAACTCGGCCTGCCGCCCGTTGCGCGGGAAGCCGTCGATGACGAAGCCGAAGTTCCAGTCGTGCTGGTCGAGACGCTCGCGCACGACCTTCTCCACCATGTCGTCGCCGACCAGCTCGCCGGCCGCCATCGCGCGGCGGACCTGGGCGCCCAGCTTGGTGTGGTTCTGCACGTGCCAGCGGAAGATGTCACCGACCGCGATGTGGACCAGGTCGAGGTCGGAGCTGATCAGCCGGCTCTGGGTGCCCTTGCCACTGCCCTGAACGCCCATCATCACGTACTTGCGCATGAGAGCCCTCTCAGTCGGCCGCGCCGATGCGCAGCGGTCCCGGCGCCGCCTTCCCGCTCAGCGTAGTCGGATCGATGCTCCAGGCGGCGGCAACCGAGAGCACGTCCTTCTCATTGACCAGTACGGTCGTCTCCTCGTCCAGTTCGCCCGGCAACCCCGCCTCGCGTTCCGCCGGGTCGGGCTCGCCGAACCAGGAGGTGACCTCGCCGGTCTGCCCGACGTACCCGAAGGTGCGGATCGGGTCGCCGGAGACGGCCCGCTGCCAGCGGTGCAGCTCGGTGACCCGGTGGGTGGCGAAGAACTGCACCTCGGTGCCGAGCCTCTCGGAGAGGCTGATCACGTCGACCGCCTTCAGCAGCCAGCGGCCGGTGGCCAGCACCCAGCGGGTGTCCCGGGCGCCGGGCAGCGGCGGGGTCACGGCGACCCGGTCGTCGGTCAGGTGGGCCAGGTCAATGCCGTCCCGCCAGGGCACCTCGCCGAGGTCGCGCAGACCGAGCGCCGCGATGACGGCCGCGGGCTCGCCGGCGGCGACGGCAAGCCAGGCCTGCTTGCCACCGAAACCGACCATCACATCCTTGTGCATGGGCTCAACGCTATCCGGCGTGGCTCACTGCCAGCCGTAGTTGCGGCGCAGAACCGCCGCGACCCGGTCGAAGCGTGGCCGGTCCAGGATGGCGCCCTCGCGGCGGATGCCGTCGTGGTCGACCTCGAGGACCCGGTCCAGGCGGATCCAGCTGGGCCGTTCATCCCGGTCCCAGGTGCCGGGGCCGAGCGCCATCCAGTTGCGCTCCCCGTCGCGCTGGCTCTTGGAGGACAGGTAGAGGCCCAGGACGGTGCGCCCGGAGCGGCCGACCACCAGCACCGGACGGTCCTTGCCCTGGCTCGGGTCGTCCTCGTACGGCACCCACGTCCACACGATCTCGCCCGGGTCGGCGTCGCCGTCCAGGTTCGGCGCGTATTCCAGGTGGCGCGGGCCGCGGCGACGCGGGCGGGGCACCGGCCGCTCGAGCGGGCGGGCGACCCTGGGGCCGGCCGGGCCCGCCGTCACACGGCGGATGATGGTGCTGAGAATCTTGGCCACGGCAGCACTCTAAGCCGCCGGTCAACCGGTCAGTTCACGAAGTCCTGCGTCATCCACGTCACGCCCTTGCCGTCGCGCACGATGCTCAGGCCGATCCGCTGGAAACCCTTGTTGAGCAGGTTCTTGCGGTGCCCGTCGTCGGGCGGGGTCTCGGCGAGCATGCTGTCGGTCAGCCCGTTGGCGGCCTTGACGATCTGGGCGTCGCTCGGTCCGGACGAGCCGAAGCCGATGTTCTCGCCGGCCGACGACCACCGGACGCCCTGCGCGGTGAACCGGTCCCCCAGGCCCTGCTCGCCGGGGCACTGGTGGGACAGCCCGCAGCCGTCGATCATCAACTGGTTGTGCTTGGCCGACGCCTTCGACAGCTGGGTGTCCAGGGTCAGCGCGCCCAGCCCCTCGGCGGCGCGGGCCGCGTTGATGTGGCCGAGCACCTGGTCGACGACCGGTCCGTCGGTGACCGGCGCGGTCGTCCTGGTCTTCGTCCGCCTCGGCGTGGGCTTGGCGGAGGCCGTCGTCTTCTTCGGCTTGGGCGCGGGCTTCGCGGACGTCGCCGTCGCCGTCGTCTTCGGCGAGGCCGACGGGCTCTTCGTCACCTCGGGCAGCCCCTCGTCGGGCGCGGACGAGGAGGGCGGCGGCGCGAGCGGCTCGGTGGCGGCGCTCGGCACGGTCTCCCGGGCGTCGGCGTGCTTGTTCAGGCCGACGACCGTGAATCCGCTCCCGATCACCACGGCGGTGGCGCCGGCCACCATCGTGTAGCGGAAACGGGCGGCAGCGGACATCGACACGGGACGGGTCACCTCGGCAGGACACGGGAGATCGGCGCCTCCCACTATGGGTGCCCGTCCGGCGGCGGGCCCGCCCGCTAAGCAGTCCTTAAGGTTCGCCACACGGGAAACTAAAGATCAAATTCCCCCTCCCGTACGCCGTGCAGGAACGCGGACCACTCGGCGTGACTGAAGATGAGCACCTCACCCTCGGGGTCGTTGGAGTCGCGAACCGCCACCACCCCGGGCAGGTTGACGGCGATCTCCACGCAGTCGCCTCCGTTGCCGCCGCTGCGGGTGCTCTTGCGCCAGACGGCACCGGTCAGGTCAGGCATCATCGCTCTCCTTGATGATCGCGCCGATGAGGTCGTCCGACTGGGCCGGGCTCAGCGCGACAGATCCGAGTTCGTCCCAGATCGATTCGTATGCCTGTACTTCGGGCAGCTTATCCAGATAGAGGGCGCCGGTGAGGTTCTCGCAATAGACGGTTGTCCGTTCCGGCGAGGCCGCGCCCACCGCCGGGAACTCCAGGATGGTGAACTGCCCGGACGTCGATGCCTTGTGCGGCCCGGCCGCGAGCGGGACGACCCGGATGCTCACGTTGGGACGGGTCGACGCGCCGATCAGGTGGACCAGCTGCTTCTGCATGCTCATCTCGTCGGCGATGGGGCGGCGCAGCGCGCTCTCGTCCAGGATGACCTCCAGGCTCGGGGCCGGCGGACACGAACGGCTCAGCAGCGATTGCCGTTCCATCCGGACGGCGACCGCGTTGGCCACGGCGGCGGCGTCGTCGCGGATCCAGCGCCGGAACATCCATTCGGCGTACTCGCGCGTCTGCAGCAGTCCCGGGATGACCGCGGGGGCGAACGAACGCAGGCGGTTCGCGGCTTGTTCCATGCCGACATAGAGCTCGAACCAGGCGGGGACGACATCGCCGTACGCGTGCCACCAGCCTTTTGTTTTCGATTCCTGCGCCAGCCCGATCAGCAGCTCGGTCATCCGCGGATCGGCCTGGTAGAAGCTGCACATCGCGATGACGTCGTGCTTGCGCACCGGCACTTCGCCGTTCTCGATGCGGTACATCCGGGCGCGGGAGAACTCGAGCTCCTCCGCGGCGGCCATCAGCGAGATGCCGGCCTGTTCCCGTAATTGCCGCATGAGCCGGCCGACCTGACGGCGAGGAACGGTGGATCCGGACTCGGACATCGACCCCTCTGTCTCTCCCTCGGTGGTCTCCCGCGGGATTCCATATCCGGGAATCTCGCCGCCTTCCCCACTGCCCACAGTAAGCATCGGATTGCATGGGGTAAATGCCAATTCGTCTCTCGCCCGCCGCCGTTGATCCTTTTAGGATGTGCCGATGACCGACGGTTTCGACACGGGCGTCGCGCACCCGGCCCGCCGCTACAACTACTGGCTGGGCGGGAAGGACAACTTCGCCGCCGATCGGGAATCGGGTGACCTGCTCGCGAAGTCGTATCCGGCGGCGCGGATCGCCGCGCGTGCCAACCGGGCGTTCCTGGGCCGCGCCGTACGCCATCTGGCCGCCGACGCCGGCATCCGGCAGTTCCTCGACATCGGCACCGGCTTGCCGACCGCGGACAACACGCACGAGGTCGCGCAGCGGGTCGCGCCGGACGCGCGGATCGTCTACGTGGACAACGACCCGATGGTCATGGCACACGCCCGGGCGCTGCTCACCAGCACGCCCGAGGGCGAGACGCGCTATCTCCAGGAGGACCTGCGCAACCCGGCGAAGATCCTGGACCGGGCCGAGATCCTCGACCTCACCCGGCCGGTCGGGCTGATCCTGGTGGCCGTGGTGCACTTCCTGGCCGACCAGGACGAGGCGAGGACCGTCGTCGGTACGCTGCTGGACGCGCTGCCGTCCGGAAGTCACCTGGTGATGTCGTGCGCGACCACCGACTTCCTCACGCCGGAGCTGAAGGCGAACTGGGACGAGTCGCTGCGCACCGGCCGCTCCGACGTCCACCCCCGCACCCGGACCCAGTTCGACGAGTTCCTCGCCGGACTGGAGGTCGTCGACCCCGGCGTGGTGGCGGTCAGCGAGTGGCAGCCGGACCCGTCCTCGGCCGAACACGCGACCCCGGTCGAGGCGTCCATCTTCGGTGCGGTGGCCCGCAAGCCCTGACCGTGCTTCCCTTGCCCGGTGAACTACTCCTGGCTGGACCTGCCCGCCGAAGCCGTGGACCAGGCGGCTCGCACCCTGCTCGGCTGGCGGCTGACCGCCAACGGCGTGACCGTGCGCCTGACCGAGGTCGAGGCGTACAGCGGCCTCGGTGAGGACCCGGCCAGCCACGCCCACCGGGGCGTCACCAACCGCAACGCGGTGATGTTCGGCCCGGCCGGGCGGCTGTACGTCTACCAGATCTACGGCATGCATTTCTGCGCCAACATCGTCTGCGGCGAGGTGGGCCGGGCGGCGGCCGTGCTGCTGCGGGCCGGCGAGGTGGTCGACGGGTCGGCGGTGGCGCACGCCCGTCGCCCGGCCGCCCGGCACGACCGCGACCTGGCCTCCGGCCCGGCGAAACTGATGCAGGTGCTGGCCCTCGACCGCGGCGCGAACGACACGTCGGTGATCGACGGGACCGGGCCGTTGACGCTGTCCCCGCCCACCGGGCCGGTCGGTGCGGTCTCGTCCGGGCCGCGCGTCGGCGTCACCTCGGCGCTCGACGTGCCGTGGCGGTTCTGGGTCACCGACGACCCGACCGTGAGCACCTACCGGCGGCACGTGCCGCGTACCCGGGAAACGGCCACGCGGGGGCGCGCCGGACGCTAGCGTCCGAACTGATGATCTCGCAGCGGTGGTTGGTGGTGTGCGGGGCGATGTGCTCCGCCGGCATGCTGTGGTCGGCCGTGCTCATCGCCGGCCTGGTCGCCGGCGTGCGGCTCGCGCCCAGCGGCCTGGCGGTCGGCGTCGCCGCGGTCCTCACCGTCCCCGGCGTGATCGCCGGCGTGATCGGCAACCGCTGGTACTACCGGACCACCCGCCCGCGCAGCCCGTGGAGCCTGACCAGCTGGGTGCCGCCGCACGTGCCGCACTGGGCGAGCATGCTGGCCGGCGCCGTCTTCTTCGGTTTCTGGCTCGCCGTGGTGGTCGCCTTCGCCGGCCTGGACGGCGACACCGAGCTGCGCGACGGCCAGTACGTCCTGACCCAGGACGGCCGCACCACCGTGGTGACCGAGGCCGACTACGAGCGCCGGACCGACCACGAGCAGCAGATCTCCCTGGGCGTCCTGGGCGCGCTGGCGGTGGGCGGCGCCTTCATGACCGGCGCCGTGCTGACCCATCACGCCGCACCCCAGCCCACGGTCACGCAGTCGGCGGGCCGTCCGCTGGCCTAGCGGTGGCCCCGTGCGTATCGTGCGCGCCCCGCGCCCCGCGTGGGGACTACCGCCGTCCCGGGCGGCGCACGTCCCCACACGACGAACCCACTCGCTTGCGTGGGGAGTCCAGCCGCTGGAGACGGCGCCGATCCCCACAGACCGAAGCCCACCCCTTGCGTGGGGAGTACGGCCGCTGCCGGCGGCGCCGATCCCCACAAAGCGAAGCTCACCCCGGTGGGGCGGGCGGTGATCAGGTGCGGCTGGCGCCGGCGGCGGAGCCGGCCAGGCGCTGGGCCAGC
>NZ_CAKUCL010000278.1 GCF_934643405.1 uncultured Actinoplanes sp. | reverse complement strand
GGCGCGGGCCGCCCAGTCGGCGGGCACCACCGCGGCGGCGGCCCAGTCGGCCGCGAGCAGGGCCGGGACGGCGTCCACCAGCGTCGCCAGCCCGTCGCCCGGGTTCGCGGCGACCTGCGCGAGCAGCTCGGCGTCGTGGCCGCCGGACACCGGGGCGCCGATCGCCTTCCACACCCCGTCGACCTGGACGCCCGGGATGGCGGCGAGACCGGCCAGCAGCCGCTCGACGCGGGACGCGCCCGGCCAGACGACGGTGAAGTCGTCCACCGCCCGGCCGCCCAGGCGTTCCAGCACCACGACCTGGACGATGTCGGCGCCGGCCACGCCGAGCGTGCGCGCGACCTGGCCGAGTGCGCCGGGGCGATCCGGCAGGGTGATGCGAACCCGCAGCAACATGCAACTCCTCCGGTCTTCCGAGGCGGCACGCGACGCCGTCCCCGTACGGCGCACAGCCTCCCAACCAGGCGTTTCCGGCCGGTTGCACAGGCATGTCCGCGAAGTCAAGCCTGCTCAAGCCTAGGAGACTCAGCTCGAGGCGCGACGGACCAGATGGGTGTCCAGCAGAACGTGCGAATCGGCGGAGATCCCGGCGATCAGCGCGATCAGCAGCTCGGCCATCCGCCGGCCCATCTCCTCGGCCGGCTGGTGCACCGTGGTGAGCGCGGGCTGGGTCTGCCGCGCGAACGGGGCGTCCTCGAAGCCGACCAGCGCCACGTCGCCCGGCACGTCCCGCCCGGCCTCGCGCAGCACCCGCAGCGCTCCGCAGGCCATCAGGTCGGAGGCGACGAACACCGCGTCCAGCGCCGGCTCGCGCTCCAGCAGCGTGCGCATCGCCGTCGCGCCGCCCTCCTCGGTGAAGTCCCCGATCTCCACCAGCGGGTGGCCGTCGACCGCCCGGCGGTACCCGGCCAGCCGCTCGCGGCCGACCGCCATGTCCTGCGGACCGGCCACGGTCGCGATCCGCCGCCGGCCCAGGGCCCGCAGGTGCTCCACCGCCTGCTGGGCGCCGCCGGTGTTGTCCACGTCGACGAACGGGTCGCCGAACTCCGGCCGCAGCGGGTATCCGCCGAGCACGAACGGCATGCCGCGGGCGCGCAGCACGCCGGGCAGCGGGTCGTCGTCGTGCAGCGAGAGCAGCAGCACCCCGTCCACGTGGTGGGCGGTCAGGTGCTGCTCGATCCGGCTGCGCTGTGCGGCCGAGGCGGCCATGGCCAGCCAGAGCTGCAACGGCGTCTCGATCAGCGCGGCGTTGATGCCGCGCAGCACCCCGGCGAAGAACGGCTCGCCGAACACCCGCTCCTGCGACTCGGAGACGAACAGGGCGACCGAGTCGGTGCGCTGGGTGACCAGGGAGCGGGCGGCCCGGTTCGGCACGTACCCCAGTTCCGCGATGGCGGCCTCGACCGCGGCCCGGGCCTGCTCGCTGACCTGGGCCGAACCGTTGAGCACGCGGGACGCCGTGCCGCGGCCCACCCCGGCACGGGCGGCCACCGCGTCGAGCGTGGGCCGTCCGGAGTGGCGGGTCATGGCCCGCATTATCGCCCACTAAGGTCGGCAACGTGATATGTCAGGCCTGCCGGGAGCGACGGCACCAGGACTGCCGGGGCGGTTCCTGGTGCGACTGCCAGCACAAGACGGCCGAGCCCACGCCGCCGGTGACCGGGCCGGCCGGGCCGTGACCGCCGTCGTCGAGTGGCCCGCCACGGCCGGGGGCCTGGTCGATCTCTATCCGCGCAACGCCGGGCCCACCCTGCGGGCCAACTTCATCGCCAGCCTGGACGGGGCGATCACGGTCGACGGGCTGTCCGGCGGGCTGCACGGGCCCGGCGACAAGGAGATCTTCGACTCGCTGCGGATGGTCTGCGACGCGCTGATCGTCGCGTCCGGCACGGTCACCGCGGAGAACTACGACGCCCTGCGGCTGACCGAGCCGGCCCGCGAGTGGCGGCTGGACCAGGGGCTGCCCGAGTTCCCGCTGATGGTGATCGTCTCGGGTTCGCTGAACCTGAACCTGGACCAGCTGATCTTCACGGACGCGCCGATCCCGCCGATCGTGGTGACCCACGCCGCGGCCCCGGCCGAACGGCTCTCCGCGGTGGCGGACGTGATCGTGGCCGGGGACGACGAGGTGGACCTCGTGGCGGCGGTGGCCGAGCTGAACGCCCGCGGCGCCACCCAGCTGCTGTGCGAGGGTGGCCCTCGCCTGATGGGCGCGCTCGGGGCCGCCGACCTGGTCGACGAGGTCTGCCTCACGGTGTCGCCGCTGCTGGTGGGCGGCGGCCCCGGCCGGATGACGGCCGGGGTGCCGGGCACGGCGCGGCGGATGTCGCTGCGGCAAGTGCTCACCCTCGAGGACATGCTCTTCCTGCGGTACGTCCGTCACGGCTCCTGACCCCCGATCGCCACGCGCACCCGCGCCGACCAACGCGGCGCGCATCGCGCAGGACCGCCGGGTGGCCTCACCCTCGTTCGAACCCGTCACTCAGCCATTGGCCGATCGGCCGGAATCGGTTCGTTCGAGGGCGCGCCTCCACAACCTGACCAAGATCTTGTGCATAACTCTGTGGATGACCACCAGAAGTTGTGGACAACTGATGCCAACCCACGGCTGGTGCGGCTTCTGTCGTACCCCTGGTGCAACATGATCGCTGTGTCTGACGAAGCTGAGCTGCCCCGCGGCGGAAAACAGAATGCAAATGCGGAGATGAGCCCCGTCGGCCGGGTGCTCGGCACCGCGGATGCCACGCCGTTGCAGTTCTGGACGGCCGTGACTCCGGGGAGCTACCTCCAGCTCGACGACGTCGTGGTGACCACCCGCGACCTGCCGGACCGCGAGCCGGTGACGATCGCCGGCGTGGTCACCCAGGTCCGGGCCCGGCACGAGGGCGCCCAGTTCGACTCGGACGTCTTCGCCATCGCCGAGGGCACGCTGCCCGCCCTGGTGCAGGAGGCGGCCGAGATCACCACCACCCGGGTCGACCCGGAGCTGTACGTGCCGCCCGCCCCCGGCGCGGTGGTGCGCCGCGCGACCGGCGAGGCGCGGGACGCGGCGCTGCACTTCGACCGGATGGAACGGCGCATCCCGATGGGCACCGGCCGCGACGGCGTGCCGGTCTTCCTCAACGCGGACTTCCTGGACGGCACCCGCGGCGCACACGTCTCGATCTCCGGCATCTCCGGCGTGGCCACCAAGACCAGTTTCGCGACCTTCCTGCTGTACTCGGTGTTCCGCTCCGGCCAGCTCGGCGCGGACGGCACCAACGCCCGCGCGCTGATCTTCAACGTCAAGGGCGAGGACCTGCTGTTCCTCGACCACCCGAACACCAAGCTCGACCAGCCCACCACCGCGGCGTACAAGCTGCTGGAACTGCCCGCGAGCCCGTTCTCCGACGTGCGGGTCTACGCGCCGCCGCGGGCCGGCGACTCGTCCGGCGCGCCCGACGTGAGCAGCCGGCTGACCGGCGTCGACGCCTTCTACTGGACGCTCGAGGAGTTCTGCGCGAACAAACTCCTGCCGTACGTGTTCGCCGACGCCGACGACGAGCGCCAGCAGTACACGATGGTGGTCCACTCGGTGACCGCGCACCTGAACCGCCACGCCGTGCCCGCCGAGGGCGGGATCAGCATCGACGGCCGCCGGATCTCCTCGTACGGCGACCTGGTCGATCACATCGTGGAGCAGCTCACCGACGACGAGACCCGGTCCACCTGGGCCGGCAGCGCGGTGAACATGGGCACGGTCAACGCGTTCGCGCGCCGGCTGATCGGCAGCAAGCGCGACCTGGCCCGGCTGATCCGCGGCGACCTCGCCCAGCGCCGCCCGCACCAGATCAAGACCGCCGAGTCCGCCCAGGTCACCGTGGTCGATCTGCACAACCTGCCGGACCGCGCGCAGCGCTTCGTGGTCGGCGTGACACTCAAGACCGAGTTCGAGGAGAAGGAGAAGGCGGGCACCGGCCGCCCGCTGCTGTTCGTGGTCCTCGACGAGCTGAACAAGTACGCGCCCCGCGAGGGCACCTCGCCGATCAAGGAGGTGCTGCTCGACATCGCCGAGCGCGGCCGGTCACTGGGCGTGATCCTGATCGGCGCCCAGCAGACCGCCAGTGAGGTGGAACGCCGGATCGTCACGAACTCGGCGATCCGGGTGGTGGGCCGGCTCGACCCGGCCGAGGCCGCCCGCCCGGAGTACGGGTTCCTGCCCCCGGCGATGCGGCAGCGGGCCCTGCTGGCCCGGCCCGGCACGATGTTCGTCAACCAGCCGGACATCCCGGTCCCGCTCTGCGTCGAGTTCCCCTTCCCGGCCTGGGCCACCCGCAAGTCCGAGTCCGGGCCACCCCCGTCCGGCACGCTCCGCTCGATCGTCCAGGGCGCCGACCCGTTCACCGTGGTGGGTGGCGGCGGTGCGTCCGACGACGACATACCGTTCTAGGGTTTCGCGATGCGCATCCTGCATACCTCCGACTGGCACGTCGGCAAGGTCCTCAAGGGCCGCAACCGGCACGAGGAACACATCAAGGTGCTGGCCCAGGTCGTCGAGATCGCCCGGGCCGAGCAGCCCGACCTGGTGATCGTGGCCGGTGATCTCTATGACACCGCGGCACCGGGCGCCGACGCCACCCGGGTGGTCACCCGGGCTCTCTCGGCGCTGCGGCGGACCGGCGCGCAGGTGGTGGCCATCGGCGGCAACCACGACAACGGGCCGGCGCTGGACGCGTTGCGGCCCTGGGCCGAGGCGGCCGGAATCATCCTGCGCGGCGCGGTCCGCGACGACCCGGGCGAGCTGCTGGTCACCGGCGAGACCGCGGGCGGCGAGCGGTGGCAGCTGGTCACCCTGCCGTTCCTCTCCCAGCGGTACGCCATCCGCGCGGCCGAGATGTACGAGCTGAGCGCCGCCGAGGCCAGCCAGACGTATGCCGACCACATCGCGCGGCTGATCGCCCGGCTCAGCGAGAAGTTCGCCGATCCGGGCGTGGTCAACCTGCTCACCGCGCATCTGACGATCGTCGGCGCGAGTGCCGGCGGCGGGGAACGCGAGGCGCACACGGTGATGGGGTACGCCGTACCCGCAACCGTCTTTCCGCCGAATGCGCACTATGTCGCCCTCGGGCACCTGCACCGCGCCCAGCAGGTGATCGCCCCCTGCCCGGCGCGGTACAGCGGCAGCCCGCTGGCCGTCGACTTCGGCGAGGAGGAGAACGTCAGCTCGGTCGCGATCGTGGACGTGAGCACCGACAAGGCGGCCCGGGTGCGGGACGTGCCGATCACCTCGGCGCTGGCCCTGCGCACCGTGCGCGGCACGCTCGAGCAACTGGCCACGGTGAACCTGCCGGACGCGTGGCTGCGGGTGCTGGTGCGCGAGACACCCCGGGTCGGGCTGCGCGAGGATGTGCAGGAGCTGCTGCCCAACGCGCTCGAGGTGCGGATCGACCCGGAGATGATCCCGAACAAGACGGAGGGGATGGCCCAGCGGCAGGGCCGGTCCCCGCGCGAGCTCTTCGGTGACTACCTGGACAGCAAGGGCAACGCCGAGGAGGGCGTGCGCGAGCTGTTCGACGAGCTCTACGACGAGGTGAGCAGCACAAAATGAGGCCTCTTCGGTTGGACATGGCGGGTTTCACGGTGTTCCGCGACGAGACCACCGTGGACTTCACCGACGCTGACTACTTCGCCCTGGTCGGCCCGACCGGCTCGGGCAAGTCGACGGTGCTGGACGGGATCACGTTCGCGCTCTACGGCACGGTCCCGCGCTGGGGCGGCGCCCGCGGCATCGCGAACGCACTCGCCCCGTCCGCCGCCGAGGCCCGGGTGCGGCTGGTCTTCGAGTCGGCCGGCGACCGGTACGTCGCCACCCGGGTGGTGCGGCGCGACGGCCGGGGCAACGTCAAGACGGCCGGCGCCGGGCTGCAGCTCATGCCGGCCGGGTTCGACGTGACCAAGCTCGACACCGGGATGGACCTGGACGACCTCGGCGAGGTTCTGGCCGGCACCCCGGCCGAGATGGACGAGGCGGTGCTGCACGCGGTCGGCCTGCCGTACGAGCAGTTCACCAGCTGCGTGGTGCTGCCCCAGGGCCAGTTCGCCGACTTCCTGCACGCCAAGCCGGCCACCCGGCAGCAGATCCTGGTCAACCTGCTCGGCCTGCACATCTACGAGGAGGTGCAGACCCGGGCGACCAACCGGGCCGGCACCGCCGAGGCCAAGCTCGGCGTGGTCGACCAGCAGCTGGAGGGCCTGGCCGACGCCACCGACGAGGCGGTCGAGGCCGCCGGGCAGCACCTCGCCCGGATGCGGGAACTGGTCACCGACGTGGAACGCGCGGTGCCCGGCCTGCGCGCCGCCCGCGAGGCCGAGATCGCCGCGGCCACCGCCCGCGACGCGCTGGACGCCGAACTGAAGGCGCTGGCCGGGGTCCGTACGCCCGAGGGGATCGAGGCGATCGCCGGCGCGACCGCGGCCGCCCGCGCGGCCGCCGATCAGGCCGCGCACGAGGTTCGCACGGCCGAGGAGAAGGAGGAGAAGGTGCGCGGCGAGCTGGCCGCGGCCGGCGACGCCGGATCCCTCACCCTGATGCTCGACCGGCACGCCGAGCTGGAGAGGCTGATCGGCCAGGAGGAGTGGTTCGCCGGCGAGGTGTCGGTGGCCGAGGTCGAGGCGAAGGACGCGCTCGCCGCCGCCGAGCTGGCGCACAGCGCCCACCTCGGCGCCACGCAGCTGCTCGATCAGGCCCGGCAGGACTACACCGAGGCCCAGCGCCGGGACCGCGCGGCCGCCCTGCGCGCCCACCTGGTATCCGGCGAGGCCTGCCCGGTGTGCGAGCAGACGGTGGTGACCGTGCCGCCGATGCCGGAGGGTTCCGCGGTGCGCGCCGCCGAGGAGGCCGGCAAGCAGGCGCGGGCCGCCGCCGAGGTGGCCGAGAACGGCTGGAAGCAGCGCGACGCCGTGGCCCGCAAGCTCGAGGGCAACCTGGAGCGCAAGCGCGCCCAGCACGAGCACCACCTGGCCCGGCTGGCCGAGGTGCGCGCGGTGGTGGCCGGGTCGCCGGGCATCGACGCGATCCGGAACAGGCTGGACGAACTGGCCGGACTGCAGCGCGAGCTCGACCGGGCCGCGGCCGCGGTCCGTACGGCGCGGCAGGCGCAACGCCGGGCCCAGGCCGCCGTGGCAGCGGCCGAGGAGGAGCAGCGCACCGCCTGGCGCAGCTTCGACCGGGTCCGTGACGGGGTCGCCCGCTTCGCGCCACCGCCGGCCGACCGCGACGACCTGGCCGCCGCCTGGGCCACCCTGGTCGACTGGGCGGGGGGCGAGCATCGCACCCGCTCGGCCGCCCGCGCCGACGCCGAGGCCGCGGTGGTGGCCGCGCATGAGGCGACCGTCACGGCGTACCGGGAAGTGGGGTTGCTCTTCACCGCCGCCGGGGTTCCCCTGCCGGCCCGGTCCCCGGAGGCCGAGACCGATCTGATCCGTGCCGCCGCGGTCGCCGCCGAACGCTCCGAGGCGGCCTGGCAGCGGCTGGCCGACCGCCGCGACCGGGCCGCCGAGCTGAGCGAGCAGCGGATGACGCTGCAGCACCAGGGCCGCGTGGCGAAGGCGCTGGCCGGGCATCTGCGGGCCAACAACTTCGAGCGGTGGCTGCTCGAGGAGGCGCTGGACCTGCTGGTCGCGGGCGCGTCGCGGATCCTGCGCGAGCTGACCGCGGGTCAGTACGACCTGATCCACGACAAGGGCGAGTTCTTCGTGATCGACCACCACGACGCGGGCCTGCGCCGCGGGGTGCGCACGCTGTCCGGCGGCGAGACGTTCCAGGCGTCGCTGGCCCTGGCGCTGGCCCTGTCCGAGCAGCTGGCCGGCATGTCGACGACCGCGGCCAGTCTCGAGTCGATCGTGCTGGACGAGGGGTTCGGCACGCTGGACGCGGCCACCCTGGACGTGGTGGCCGCCACTTTGGAGAACCTGGCCGCCCGCGGCGACCGGATGGTGGGGGTCGTCACGCACGTCAACGCGCTGGCCGAACGCGTGCCGGTGCGATTCGAGGTGCACAAGGACGCTCGTACGGCGTACGTCGAAAGGGTTGGTCTGTGACCAGGGTGTTCGTGGACGCGTGGGACCCGTCCTACGGCTCGTCGTTCGAGGGCGCCGCGTCGGAGGGGCCGAGCGCGCCGAGCAGCGCCCAGGTCGACACCGACGTGGAGGTGCCGGCCGCCGAGTGGGCGCCGATCGACGTGTCCGCCTCGGTCCGCGCACCCGACGTGGTCCTGCTCGTCGACGGCGTGCGCCGCAACGACGCCGGCCTGTGGACGGCCGAGGAGGACGGCACCTCGTACGCCGGACTGGCCGCCTCCTACGCCGCCGGGGTGGTCCGCTGCGACCTGCGCCGGGGCGCGGCCGAGCTGGTCGGCGCGCGGGTCGGCCGGGGCCTGTTCACCGCGAGCCCGTCGGCCGGCGACATGCAGGCCGGCACCGTGCGGTACGAGATCCACCGCATCTCCGGCAGCGGCGAGGCGAGCAAGCTGCCGGCCGCCGTGCAGGGCCCGCTGACCGCGCTGGAGATCGACATCTCGGCGGCGGCCCGGGACAGCGGCTCGGACGGCACCGACCTGCTGGTGGTGGACGGCCCGCTGCGCAACCGGCGGCAGCTGCCCCGCACCATCGGGTACGTCAAGACCCAGCAGAAGCAGTACCTGCCGGCCGCCCTGACCGGGGTGGTCACCGCCCTGCGGCCGGGCCAGCGCACCCCCGTCTTCCACCTGGGGACGGTGTGGGGCGGCTGGTCCTGGTACCTGCGGCTGCCCGGCGCCTCGGGCGCGCCGTGGTCGGGGATCGTGCGGGTGGAGTGCTCGCCGGACCTGACCCCGGACCAGGCGATCGAGCTGGCGGACATCTCGGGCGCGACGCTGCCGCGGTTCGCCTCGTCGGCGTACAAGGACCCGCGGGCGCCGCAGAACCTGGTGCCGATCGCCGGCCTGGAGCGCCGGTTGCGCGGGATGCTCGGCGACGCCCGGGTGCTGCACCGAGCACTGACGATCGC
>NZ_CAKUCL010000277.1 GCF_934643405.1 uncultured Actinoplanes sp. | reverse complement strand
GCGCGACCGACCGGGTCGACCGGCCGGCGCCGCTCTCGCTGGACGAGGTGCTCAAGTGGCTCGCCCCGGCCGTCGAGGCCGAGGAGAAGAAGGCCAAGCCCGAGGTCAAGGTGCTGGACTTCGAGGTGGGCGACTCGGTCACGGTGACCGACGGCGCCTTCGCCTCGCTGCCGGCCTCGATCAGTGAAATCAACGCCGACCAGCAGAAGTTGAAGGTTCTGGTCTCCATCTTCGGCCGCGAGACGCCGGTGGAGCTGAACTTCAACCAGGTCGCCAAGATCTGACAACCAGTCAGGAAGTGGGAGGGACGCGGCCAAGAGCGTCCCGCCAATCACCACAGGAGCAGAAGCAGATGAAGCACGGCAAGGGCTACCGCAAGGCAGCCGAGCAGATCGACACCACCAAGCTCTACGAGCCCAACGACGCGATCAAGCTGGCCAAGGAGACGAACCCCAGCAAGTTCGACGCGACCGTCGAGGTCGCGATGCGGCTGGGCGTCGACCCGCGCAAGGCTGACCAGATGGTCCGCGGCACGGTGAACCTGCCGCACGGCACCGGCAAGACCGCCCGCGTGATCGTCTTCGCGCAGGGCCCGAAGGCCGAGGAGGCCGTCGCGGCCGGCGCCGACGAGGTGGGCACCGACGAGCTCGTCGCCCGCATCCAGGGCGGCTGGCTCGACTTCGACGCGGCGATCGCCACCCCGGACCAGATGGCCAAGATCGGCCGGATCGCCCGGATCCTCGGCCCGCGTGGCCTCATGCCGAACCCGAAGACCGGCACGGTCACCATGGACGTGGCCAAGGCGGTCAACGAGATCAAGGGCGGCAAGATCACCTTCCGGGTGGACAAGCACTCGAACCTGCACCTGATCATCGGCAAGGCGTCCTTCTCCGAGGACCAGCTCGTGGACAACTACGCGGCCGTCCTCGACGAGGTGCTGCGTGCCAAGCCGTCCGCGGCCAAGGGCAAGTACCTCAAGAAGATCACCGTCACCACGACCATGGGCCCCGGCGTGCCGGTCGACCCGAACGTGGTGAAGGGCTTCAAGCCCGCCGAGGCCTGATCGGCTCGGATGCGCGAGGCCCCCGGGGACAACCCCGGGGGCCTTTTCTGTGGGAAGCTTCCGGGCGTGCGCTTCGATGATCTCTGGTTCCGGTACGGACGGCGAAGCGGCTGGACGTTGCGAGAGATCGACGCGACCGTCGAGCCGGGGCGCACGGTCGTCGTGCTCGGCCGCAACGGCGCCGGCAAGTCCACCCTGCTGCAGCTCGCCGCCGGGGTGCTGACCCCGGGCCGCGGCGCCGTCCACGACCGGCCCCGGGTCGTCGGCTGGGTCCCCGAGCGTTTCCCCGCCGACCAGCCGTTCACCACCCGCGACTACCTGGTCCGCATGGCCGCCGTGCGCGGCGTCGACGACCCGGGCGTGGTCGACGCCTGGATCGAGCGGCTGCTGCTCACCGAGCACACCGGCAGCCGGCTCGGCGACCTCTCCAAGGGCACCGCGCAGAAGGTCGGCCTCGCCCAGGCGCTGCTCGACCCGCCCCGCCTGCTCGTGCTCGACGAGCCGTGGGAGGGCCTGGACGCGGTGGCCCGCACACTGATCCCCGAGGTCGTGGCCGAGGTCACCGCGGCCGGCGGCATGGTCCTGGTCAGCGATCACCGCGGTGAGATCACCGGCCTGCCCGACGCGATCCACTGGACGGTCGCCGACGCCGGGGTGCACGAGAGCCTCACGCGCCCGGCCGAGCCGGCCGACGACGTGGTGATCGAGGTCGCGGTCCGCCGGGCGGACGCGAACCAGGCGGTGGTCCGGCTGCGTGCCGCCGGTCACCGGGTTCTGGGCGTACGGGACTCGGTGACACCCGTCGGCGACGCCCTGAACGCCGACGAGGCCCCTCGATGAGCGCCCTGGTCCGGATGCGTCTCGCCGGCTTCGTCCGCGGCGGCCGTGCCCTGCCTCCCTTGATCGCGTTCCTGGTGGTGCTCGGCGTGATCTACGGCGGGGGAGCGTCGCCCGCCGCGGCCGCCTACGGCTACTCCGCGGCCGCCCTGTTCCCGATCCTTGCCTGGCAGACCAAGCTGCTGCTGGACACCGAGCCGGACGTGCAACGCCGGCTGGCCCGGGTGGCGGCCGGCGCCCGTCGCGAGGCGGTGTCCGGCCTGCTCGCCGCGGCGCTGCCGGCCGCGGCCGTCTGCGTGCTGGCGATGGGCACGCCGTGGCTGTTCGGCGCGATCGACACGACCAGGGCGCCGGTCAGCGGCGTCCTGCTCGGCGTGCTGGCGCACCTGATGGCGCTGCCGCCGGCCGTGGCCCTGGGCGCGCTGGCCAGCCGCGCGGTGACCCGTTCGGCCCGCAACGGCGTGACCGTGCTCGTCCTCGCGGCCGTCCTGGTGGTCGTCCTGGGCCTGCGCGGTTCGTTCGCGCCGTGGCTCGTCCCCCCGGTGATGGCCACGGCACGGCAGCTGAGCGGCGACGCGGTCCCGCCCGCAGCCACGCTGCTGCTTCTCTGCGCCTGGGCGCTGGCGTGGTGCGCGGTGGCCTTGACCACCTACGGCCGTTTGCGACGCACTCGGAGCTGAAGGACCGTCAGGTGTGAATCCAAGGCCCGGGGCACCCGGGATTTGGCGGTCGCGTTCCCGACGCGTACTCTTCTATCTCGAAGTTCCACCCAAAGACCGCTGGTCGCCGCAGCACCCGTCGCGAGACGGAGGCCGCGGCCGAAGGATCCGCACACAAGGCGGGCGGCCCGCGCAGGGGAGAACGGTTCGTGATCGGCTTCGGCCGCTCCGCCCCGTGCGCCCTGCGCCGGGGCGTTTGTCATTTGCGCGGCTCCTTCTCAGGCCAGAGGCATGAGCACTGAGAGAGGAGGGACATGGCGGACAAGCCGGTCCGGGCCGACAAGGCCACGGCCGTCGCCGAGCTCACCGAAGATTTCCGCAGCTCAGCGGCCACCGTGTTGACGGAGTACCGCGGCCTCACCGTTGCCCAGCTCACGGAGCTGCGCCGTTCGCTCGGCAAGGAGACCAAGTACTCCGTGTCGAAGAACACGCTGTCGAAGCGTGCGGCTTCCGACGCGGGCATCGAGGGCCTCGACGCGCTGTTCACCGGTCCTACCGCGCTCGCCTTCATCAGCGGCGACCCGGTCGAGGCGGCCAAGGGCCTTCGTGCCTTCGCCAAGGCCAACCCCGTCCTGAAGATCAAGGGCGGTGTGTTCGAGGGTCGCGCGATCTCGGCGGACGACGTCAACAAGATCGCTGACCTCGAGTCCCGTGAGGTTCTGCTGGCCAAGCTGGCCGGCGCCATGAAGGGCAACCTCTCCAAGGCGGCCGGGCTGTTCCAGGCCCCGCTGTCGCAGGTCGCGCGCCTCGCGGCCGCCCTGCAGGAGAAGCGCGAAAAGGACGGTTCCGAGGCGGCCTGAGCCCCGCGGAACCCGATCGACATCTAGTTCAGAAGTTACGAAAGGTTGCCTATCATGGCGAAGCTCAGCACCGAAGAGCTGCTCGACGCGTTCAAGGAGATGACGCTGATCGAGCTCTCCGAGTTCGTGAAGCAGTTCGAGGACACCTTCGAGGTCACCGCCGCCGCTCCGGTCGCCGTTGCGGCCACCGGTGGCGCCGCGGCCGCTCCGGCCGAGGCCGAGGCGGAGAAGGACTCGTTCGACGTCGTCCTCGAGAGCGACGGCGGCAAGAAGATCCAGGTCATCAAGGTCGTGCGTGAGCTGACCGGCCTGGGCCTCAAGGAGGCCAAGGACGCCGTCGAGGGTGCCCCCAAGGCGATCCTCGAGGGTGTCAACAAGGAGAAGGCCGACGCCGCCAAGGCGAAGCTCGAGGGCGAGGGCGCCAAGGTCACCCTCAAGTGATCTAAGGCTCCACAGCTTTTCCTTGCGGATGGCGGGAACCCGGGTTCGGGTTCCCGCCATTCCTTTTCCGTACGTCGTGCCTGATGGCCACGCCTTTTCGCGCTGTCGGCCTGCCGACCGGCAAAGCCGGGCCAACCGGGCAATCCGTGGAGTAAGGTCCCTATGGCGCGGCCGGGCGGCGACCGTACGAGTTCGACCCGCGCCGGAGCCCTTGACTGAGTGTCCGCTGACAGGCACGCTGACAGGTGCAAGTCGTTCCGCGCTTGCGACGGCCGTCCTGTGGACGCTCCGGTTCACCGGGGTTCCGCAGAGCGGCACCCGAGGGAGACATGCCGCGTTTAGAGCGGCCCCGCACGAGGCACTGACCATGGAGGCGCAGGTCAGAGGCCGCGGGGTGACGTTCCGCAGGCCCCCTCCGGTGTGGGCTGGACAGCGGTTAGCCGAGCGGCTACACTGCTAGTTTGCGCTGCCTTCTGTCTTGAGCCCTGCCGAGACATCCATCCGGATGACTTCTCGGGGGCTCGTTGGAGTGCACGCACACAGTTGCATACCGCAGCTGCAGCCGCATCAGCAGCACCGGTCCTCGGAAGGACGCATCTTGGCAGCTTCCCGCCCTGCGAAGACCAGCCGTACGTCGAGCGCTTACGCACCCCGCCGTGTCTCTTTCGGCAGGATCACCGAGCAACTTGAGGTCCCCAACCTTCTTGCCCTCCAGACGGAGTCCTTCGACTGGCTGGTCGGGAACGAGGCTTGGCAGGCCCGGTCGACGGACGACCCGCACGCCCACTCGGGCCTCGCAGAGATCCTCGAAGAGATCAGTCCCATTGAGGACTTCTCCGGCACTATGTCGCTGTCCTTCTCGTCTCCCCGATTCGACGAGGTCAAGGCCTCGATCGAGGAGTGCAAGGAGAAGGATCTGACCTACTGCGCGCCGCTGTTCGTGACCGCGGAGTTCACCAACAACACGACTGGCGAGATCAAGAGCCAGACCGTGTTCATGGGTGACTTCCCGATGATGACCCCCAAGGGGACGTTCGTCATCAACGGCACCGAGCGCGTCGTGGTGAGTCAGCTCGTCCGCTCGCCGGGCGTGTACTTCACCAAGGAGCCGGACAAGACCTCCGACCGCGACCTCACCAGCGTCAAGGTGATCCCGAGCCGGGGTGCCTGGCTCGAGTTCGACATCGACAAGCGCGACACCGTCGGTGTCCGGATCGACCGTAAGCGCCGGCAGGCCGTCACGGTTCTGCTCAAGGCGATCGGCTGGTCGGCAGACCAGATCCGGGAGCGGTTCGGCTGGTCCGAGCTGCTCATGACCACCCTCGAGAAGGACCACATCGCCGGGCAGGACGAGGCCCTGCTCGACATCTACCGCAAGCTCCGTCCGGGCGAGCCCCCGACCCGGGAGAACGCCCAGACCCTGCTCGACAACCTCTTCTTCAACCCGAAGCGGTACGACGTCGCCAAGGTCGGCCGGTACAAGTTCAACAAGAAGCTGGACATCGATGTCCCGATCGTCCGCGGCACGCTGACCGAGGAAGACATCGTCAAGACCGTCGAGTACCTCTGCCGGCTGCACGCCGGTGAGGAGGGCTACGAGGCCGACGACATCGACCACTTCGGCAACCGCCGTCTGCGTACGGTCGGCGAGCTCATCCAGAACCAGGTCCGCGTGGGCCTGTCCCGGATGGAGCGCGTCGTCCGCGAGCGGATGACGACCCAGGACGTCGAGGCGATCACGCCGCAGACCCTGATCAACATCCGCCCGGTGGTGGCGGCGATCAAGGAGTTCTTCGGTACGTCGCAGCTGTCCCAGTTCATGGACCAGACCAACCCGCTGGCGGGCCTGACCCACCGGCGCCGGCTGAGCGCGCTCGGCCCCGGTGGTCTGTCGCGTGAGCGGGCCGGCTTCGAGGTCCGCGACGTGCACCCGTCGCACTACGGCCGCATGTGCCCGATCGAGACGCCCGAGGGCCCGAACATCGGTCTGATCGGCGCGCTCTCGACGTTCGCGCGGGTCAACCCGTTCGGCTTCATCGAGACGCCGTACCGCAAGGTCGAGGACGGCCGGGTCACCGACGAGGTGCACTACCTGACCGCCGACGAGGAGGACCGGTTCATCAAGGCGCAGGCCAACGCGCCGCTGATGAGCGACGGCACCTTCGCCGACGATCGCGTCCTGGTCCGCCGTAAGGGCGGTGAGGTCGACTACGTGCCCGGTGGCCAGGTCGACTACATGGACGTGTCGCCGCGGCAGATGACCTCGGTCGCCACCGCGATGATCCCGTTCCTCGAGCACGACGACGCGAACCGCGCGCTCATGGGCGCGAACATGCAGCGTCAGGCCGTGCCGCTGGTCAAGGCCGAGGCGCCGCTGGTCGGCACCGGCATGGAGTACCGTGCCGCGGTCGACGCCGGTGACGTGGTCGTCGCCGAGGTCGGCGGCGTGGTCGAGGACCTGTGCGCCGACTACGTGACGGTCCACCAGGACGACGGGCACCGCCGCACCTACCTGCTGCACAAGTTCCGCCGCTCGAACGCCGGCTCCTGCGTCAACCAGAAGCCGGTCGTGTTCGAGGGTGACCGGGTCGAGGCCGGCCAGGTCATCGCCGACGGCCCGTGCACCGACGAGGGGGAGATGGCCCTCGGCCGCAACCTGCTCGTCGCGTTCATGTGCTGGGAGGGCCACAACTACGAGGACGCGATCATCCTGTCGCAGCGCCTCGTGCAGCAGGACGTGCTCACCTCGATCCACATCGAGGAGCACGAGGTCGACGCCCGCGACACCAAGCTCGGCCCGGAGGAGATCACCCGCGACATCCCCAACGTCAGCGAGGAAATGCTCGCCGACCTGGACGAGCGCGGCATCATCCGGATCGGTGCCGAGGTCGTGCCCGGCGACATCCTGGTCGGCAAGGTCACGCCCAAGGGCGAGACCGAGCTGACCCCGGAGGAGCGCCTGCTCCGCGCGATCTTCGGCGAGAAGGCCCGGGAGGTCCGGGACACCTCGCTGAAGGTGCCGCACGGCGAGACCGGCACGGTCATCGGCGTCCGGACGTTCTCCCGCGAGGACGGCGACGAGCTGCCCCCGGGTGTCAACGAGCTGGTCCGCGTGTACGTCGCCCAGAAGCGCAAGATCCAGGACGGTGACAAGCTCGCCGGTCGCCACGGCAACAAGGGCGTCATCTCCAAGATCCTGCCGGTCGAGGACATGCCGTTCCTGGAGGACGGCACCCCCGTCGACATCGTGCTCAACCCGCTCGGTGTGCCCTCGCGCATGAACATCGGCCAGGTCCTGGAGACCCACCTCGGGTGGATCGCCAAGACCGGCTGGGAGGTCGAGGGCGAGGACGTCGAGTGGAAGCAGCAGCTGCGCGCGATCGGGGCGCACGAGTCCCCCAAGGACTCGAACGTCGCGACGCCCGTCTTCGACGGCGCGCAGGAGGAGGAGATCAAGGGCCTCCTCGAGTCGACGCTGGTCAACCGCGACGGTAAGCGGCTGGTCAACGGTGACGGCAAGGCCCAGCTGTTCGACGGCCGCTCCGGCGAGCCGCTGCCGGACCCGATCTCGGTCGGGTACGTCTACATCCTGAAGCTGAACCACCTGGTCGACGACAAGATCCACGCTCGGTCGACCGGCCCGTACTCGATGATCACGCAGCAGCCGCTGGGTGGTAAGGCGCAGTTCGGTGGCCAGCGGTTCGGCGAGATGGAGTGCTGGGCGATGCAGGCCTACGGTGCGGCCTACGCACTGCAGGAGCTGCTCACCATCAAGTCCGACGACGTCCTGGGCCGCGTGAAGGTCTACGAGGCCATCGTCAAGGGCGAGAACATCCCGGAGCCGGGAATCCCGGAGTCGTTCAAGGTGCTGCTCAAGGAGCTGCAGTCGCTGTGCCTCAACGTCGAGGTGCTGTCCAGCGACGGTGTGGCTCTGGAGATGCGCGAGACCGACGACGAGGTCTTCCGGGCCGCGGAGGAACTCGGTATCGACCTGTCCCGGCGCCCGAACGAGGGCGTCAGCAGCGTCGAAGAGATCTGACGGAAGCGTCCCCGGGTCCATCAGGTTCAGCCGCAGCGCGGCGAAGCCGTCTTGATGGCCCGGGGACGCCCCCGCCGGCCTTGAATTCACCCGAGCAACGAAACACGAGGGATAGTCCAAGTGCTCGACGTCAACTTCTTCGACGAGTTGCGCATCGGCCTGGCGACTGCTGACGACATCCGGCAGTGGTCGCACGGCGAGGTCAAGAAGCCCGAGACGATCAACTACCGCACCCTCAAGCCCGAGAAGGACGGACTCTTCTGCGAGAAGATCTTCGGTCCGCAGCGGGACTGGGAGTGCTACTGCGGCAAGTACAAGCGGGTCCGGTTCAAGGGCATCATCTGTGAGCGCTGCGGCGTCGAGGTGACCCGGTCCAAGGTCCGCCGTGAGCGCATGGGCCACATCGAGCTGGCCGCCTCGGTCACGCACATCTGGTACTTCAAGGGTGTGCCGAGCCGCCTGGGTTACCTGCTCGACCTGGCGCCCAAGGATCTCGAGAAGATCATCTACTTCGCTTCGTACGTGATCACGAGCGTGGACGTCGAGGCGCGTCACCGCGACATGTCCACGATCGAGAACGAGATCTTCGCCGAGAAGCGCCAGTCGGAGAACGGCCGCGACTCGGAGATCGAGAAGCGCGCCGCGAAGCTCGAGCAGGACCTGTCCGAGCTCGAGGCCGAGGGTGCCAAGGCCGACGTGCGTCGCAAGGTCAAGGAGGCCGGCGAGCGCGAGATGCGCCAGATCCGTGACAAGGCGCAGCGCGAGATCGACCGCCTGGACGAGGTGCTCGACACCTTCCGCAAGCTCGACAGCAAGCAGCTGGTCACCGACGAGCTGCTCTACCGCGAGCTGCGCGACCGCTTCGGTGAGTACTTCACCGGTGGCATGGGTGCCGAGGCGATCAAGGCGCTGCTCGAGAACATGGACCTGGACGCCGAGGCCGAGAACCTGCGGGAGATCATCCGCAGCGGCAAGGGCCAGCGGAAGATCCGTGCGCTCAAGCGGCTCAAGGTCGTCGCCGCGTTCCTGAACACCCGCAACTCGCCGCTCGGCATGGTGCTGGACTGCGTCCCGGTCATCCCGCCGGACCTGCGCCCGATGGTGCAGCTCGACGGTGGCCGCTTCGC
>NZ_CAKUCL010000276.1 GCF_934643405.1 uncultured Actinoplanes sp. | reverse complement strand
GCTAGACGTAAGTCAGAACGGAGTACCGGGCCGGTCGAGGGAGATGGACGACTGGGGTCGATCGAGAGCCACGCCAGGACGAGCGGGAAGGAGGGAGTACGCCGGCTCAGGTGGAGGAGACGTGGCCCGCTCGAGCGACGTTCGCAGGCGGGTTCACTTTTCCTGTTTCACGTGAAACATCGTGCGGTGGCTCTAATACCGGTGTGCCGAATGGAGCAGGCATGTGCTCGGCGGTCACGGGCCCACGGGATGAACGCTGTTGCCCGACAGAACCCCCGTCGCCGGACGGAACGCCGTCGCCGAAGGAACGCTGTTGGCCGACGGAACGCCGTCGCCGGGACCGAACCCCGTCGCCGGGACCGAACCCCGTCGCCGCACGGAACCCCGTCGCCGGGACCGAACCCCGTCGCCGCACGGAACCCCGCCGCCGGGACGGAACGCCGTCGCCGGGACGGAACGCCGTCGCCGCACGGAACCACGTCGCCAGACGGAACGCCGCCGCCGGGACCGAACCCCGTCGCCCGACGGAACGCCGCCGCCGGGACGGAACCCGGTCGCCAGACGGAACGCCGCCGCCGGGACCGAACCCCGTCGCCGGATGGAACGCTGTTGGCCGACGGAACCCGGTCGCCCCGACGGAACGCCCCCGCCGGATCGGACGCCGTTGCCGGATGCGAAGCTCGGCCCGGACCCAGCCCGGCGAGGCCGATGCCAGCTACGCGCCTACGGTGCCGTCCACGCCCTCGCGCAAGAAGTCGGCGTGGCCGTTGTGGCGGGCGTACTCGTGGATCATGTGCAGCATCACGAAGCGCAAGGAGACGTCCTCGCCCCAGCGCGCCTGGTGGCCGGTCACGTCCAGGGACTCGGCGCCGGCCTCGATCGCGCGGGAGCGTGCCACCTCTGACTCCCACGCGGCGAACGCCTCGGGGACGCTCGCGCCGTCTGCGGCGTACGCAGCTTGGAAGTCTCCCTCGGGTGACCACAGCAGCGGGATGTCCTCGCCGGCGATCACGCGGCGGAACCAGGTTCGCTCCACCTCGGCCATGTGCCGGACCAACGCCAAGAGGCTCAGCGTCGACGGCGGCATCGAGCGTTGCCGCAACTCCTCGTCCGACAACCCCTCGCATTTCATGGCCAGCGTCGACCGGTGGAAGTCGAGGAAAACTCGCAACGTCTCTCGCTCTCCGGCGGTGCGAGGTGGCTCCGGGCGCTGTACTGACATCGTCGATTCGTCCTTCCGTTCGCAAGATCAAGTAAGCGGATCACACTGCGGCGAACGAGAGAAGAGCCTACGTCCATACGTCACAGCAACGGCGTACGAGGGAAACGGGCTTTTCGGGCGTCGGGAAAGGCTGGGAGATCAGAATCGGCGGGGCGCGAAATCCCAGGAGAATGGCTCTGACAGAACCGTCGAAGGCCAACAAAGAAGGCACGCGCCGACGGGCACGTGCCTTCCGCGAGCGGGCAAAGTGATCTACTCCGCGCCTCCGCTGCCTTCCTCATCGACGCCGATCATGCTGACGATTCGCTCAAGATCGTCCACGGTTGCGAACTCGATCGTGATCTTGCCCTTGTTCCGGCCGATGTCGACCTTCACGCGGGTGTCGAAGCGATCCGACAAGCGATCGGCGAGATCGTTGAGCGCGGGCGCGTGAACCTTCGCCCGTCGGCTCGGCGCCGCTTTCTTCGCCGGCCCGTCGGAGATCGCGAGCGACACGAGCTCCTCGGTGGCGCGCACCGACAGCCCCTCGGCAACGATTCGCAGCGCCAGCTTCTCCTGCGTCTCGCCGTCGTCCAGACCCAGCAGCGCCCGAGCATGGCCGGCTGACAGGACGCCCGCGGCGACGCGCCGTTGCACGGGCGCCGGCAGGTTCAGCAGACGGATCGTGTTCGAGATCTGCGGCCGGCTGCGCCCGATCCGCTTCGCGAGCTCCTCGTGCGTGGCCCCGAACTCATCGAGCAGCTGCTGGTACGCGGCCGCCTCTTCCAGCGGGTTCAGGTTCGCCCGGTGGATGTTCTCGAGCAGCGCGTCCCGCAGCATCGCGTCGTCGCGCGTGTCGCGGATGATCGCGGGGATGGTCTCCCGCCCGACGGCCTGCGCCGCACGCCAGCGCCGCTCGCCCATGACCAGCTCGTATTGGCCGTCGTCGAGCTCGCGCACGACGATCGGCTGCAGGAAGCCGACCTCCTGGATCGAGGTCTTGAGTTCGTCGAGCGCTTCCTCGTCGAAGACGTGCCGCGGCTGCTTGGAGTTGGGCACGATCGACGTGACCGGCAGCTCCGCGAACTGCGCACCCGGCACGGGAGCGAGATGCTCCACGGGCGGAGCGGGAGCCGGCGGAGCGGCGGCGGGCGTCGCGATGATGTGCGCCGCGGGTTCCGCAGCAGGGGCCGGCGCGGGAACGGCCGGCGCCGACGCTCCTGAAGAAGGCGGTTCGGCGGCGGGTGCCGTCGGGATCAGCGCGCCCAGGCCGCGGCCCAGGCCGCCCCGTGGACGGTTCTTCATGCCGTGCCTCCCGTGTTGACGCCACGCATCGCGATCTCCAGAGCGGCTTCGAAGTAGCTGGTGGCGCCCCTTGATCCCGGATCGTAGGTCATCACGGACTGGCCGTAGCTCGGAGCCTCCGACACTCGCACGTTGCGGGGAATGACGGCGTTGAGCACCTTGCTCCCGAAATGGTTCCGCACGTCCTGCTCGACCGCGTCGGCCAGCCGGGTGCGCCGGTCGTACATGGTCAACAGGATCGTGGAGACGTCGAGAGTCGGGTTCAGGTGCTGCCGTACCAAATTGATGTTGTTGATGAGCTGGTTGAGGCCTTCCAGTGCGTAGTACTCGCACTGGATCGGGATCAGCACCTCCTGCGCGGCGCAGAGCGCGTTGACCGTCAGCAGGCCCAGCGACGGCGGGCAATCGATGAAGACGTAGTCGAACTTTTCCGGATGGGCCGCGATGGCACGAGCGAGCCGCGACTCACGGGCGACCACCGAGACCAGCTCGATCTCCGCACCGGCCAGGTCGATCGTGGCCGGCACGCAGTACAGGTTCGGGATGCCCTCGACCGGCTGCGCCACCTCGGAGAGCGGCACGTTGTCGATCAAGCAGTCGTAGACGTCGGGCACGCCGGCGTGGTGCGGCACGTTGAGGCCGGTCGAGGCGTTGCCCTGCGGATCAAGGTCGACGACGAGGACGCGGTTGCCGTGCAGCGCGAGAGCCACTGCCAGGTTCACCGTTGTGGTCGTCTTACCGACGCCGCCCTTCTGATTCGCGACGCAGAGCACCCTCGGGTGGTCCGGACGCGGCATGGTGATCTCGCCGCTCGGGTTGAGGATCTGCACAGCTCGCAACGCTTCCATGGCTAACGGCGGATCGTCCTCAACCTGGCCCGGCGTTTCACGTGAAACATGTTCGGCCGACGCGTAGGAAGGACTTGACGGGGACACGGGCGTGGCCGAAGTGGGCGCAATCGGACCACCCGATGCGGGAGCTGACGAGACCGGCGCAGCGGAGACGGGTACGGGTGAGGACGCGACCGCCGGAGGCGCGGAGCGCGGAGCCGGCGCGGGCGGACGTGAGTCGTCGGGCCCGGGCGGCGTCACCGGGCTGCCATAGACCTGGCCGGTAGACGCTTGCGGCGGATAACCGTCGCCCATTCGCGGCGCCGGAACGCCTTGATCACCGGTGTTGTATGCGTCACTGGACCCGCCGACACCTACGCCCGCCGATCGGCCGGGGCCAGGAGACGACTCGGTTTCACGTGAAACACCGTACTCATGCACCGTTTTATCCCTGTTAGTGAGGAACGGGTCGCTCGGCGACAAGGGCGCTTCGCCGTCCGACGACGGGCGCACACTACCGACGCCCGGCAAGCCTACGGCCGACGGGCGAGGCTCGCCATGGCCGTCCTCCCAATAAGGGGTGTGCAACGTAGACAGATCCACGACTGTCGGCTCGACGAAGACCATGACGCCCGGAACGAGCCGAAGTTCGGCTTTGTCCGCGGTGCCGCCTTGCGGCACGGATGCGCCTTCGGGGCCCGCTTTCCCTGCTGCGGTCACGCTTGGGGGTGCGTACGGCGTAGAGGCATCCGTTGTGCCGGTGGCCGGCCGTGGGGAGGGCCTACGCCCGCCGGCCGGACGCGGGCTGGGGCGGCGGTGCTGCGGTCCGTCGGCTGGACCGTTGGCCGCCGGGATCTGCGGGCAGTCTTGGTTCGCGTCGCCGGGTGGGCTGGTCTGCTGAGCGGGATCTTCCTCGCTCGTGGGCTTCGGGGAATCGATGCCGGGCTGACGGGTGAGGGACGGCCGGGGTGCGGTCGGGGCCGCGGGGCGGGACGGGGCAGCGATGCCGGGCCGTCCGAGGGCGGTGGATTGGGGCTCAGTCACCGCCTGGTCAGAGGTGCCAGCTCGACCAGCGATGCCCGGGTCGATCGGGGAAGGCGGCTCGGGCATCGGCTGAACCGCGGAACCGGCAGGAGAGGTGGTCGTCAGCCCAGCGGAAAGCTCAGAAGAACCGGCGGGAGGAGCAGTTCGCCGCCCTGCGGCGGGAGTGGGGTGGCACTCGGCGGGACCGGCAGGAAGAGGGCTGCCTGGTTGAGCGGCAGGGGTGGACTGGCCTTCAAGGGAATGGACATGAAGAACGGTGGCCGGCCCGGCACCGGGACCGGGCGAGCCGTCAGAGGAACCGGCACGAAGGGCGGTGGCCGGCCCGGCACCGGGACCGGGCGAGCCGTCAGAGGAACCGGCGCGAAGGGCGGTGGCCGGCCCGGTATCCGGCTCACCAGCGGGAGTGGCCGAGCCCCCGAGGGAACCGGCACGCAGAGCGCTGTCCGGTTCCGCGGCGGGAGTAGGGCGGCATTCCGCAGTACCGGCACGAGGCGCGGTGTCGGGCTGCACATCGGCTACGTCGTTGGCGGGCTCACTCGTGACGCCTGCCGGCCCGTCGGTGCCCCCAGGGAGCGCCAGAAGCTGCCTGTTGCGGATCTTGTCGGCTGCTGTCGCGCTTGGCCGGGAAGGCAACGCCAGGGACGCGGGGATGGGGGCAATGGACGTCACTGATCGCGACGTCGCGGGCGGCCGGGCAAGCGGTCCGCGCTCGGGCTGCGGCTGCCGGCGGCCGGCGGGATCCGGTCCTGGCCCGAAGCGGTGGGCTGGGGCGTTCGGGCCGCTGTCCGGACGGCCTGCCTTCGGGGCTGCCGAGGGGGCAGCTCGATTTGGCCGGCCGTCCGTCGGCGCGGGCTTTGGCGAGGGCGGGGAGTCGTTCGCGCGTACGGGAGCCTCGGGAATTTGATGTGGTCTGGGGGCCAGATCGGGACGCTTCGCCTTGGCCTGTCGCTTTCGTGCGCCCCGTCTGGACATCTATCCCCTCCGCGGTCTCCCTCGCCCGGAACCGCGGCGGGATGCGCTGCGGCCCGAGCCGGCCGTCCGGGTGGACGGCTTCGGCTTCGACGGCACGACGTCGCGTTCCTTGACGATCTCCACGACCGTGGTGGGTGGGTCGATCAGGCCCTCGCCGCACAGGCGGAGTACCGGATCGGCGCCGCCCAGCCGGATCAGTGCCGCCCGGTGTTCCGCAACCTCGTCGGCGGCCGAGGCGCCCTTGAGCGCCAGCAGCCGTCCGCCGGTGCGGGCCAGCGGGAGGCACCAGCCGGCGAGCCGGTCGAGTGGGGCGACCGCCCTTGCGGTGACGACGTCGGCGCCGGCGGGGGGTCCGTCGACGACGTCCTCGGCGCGACCCCGGACGACCGTGACGGTCGCGTCGAGGCCTAGGGCGGTCACCGCTTCCGAGAGGAACGCGGTCCGTCGTGCCAGTGGCTCGACCAGCGTGATGCTCAGATCCGGCCGGGCCACTGCCAGCACGATACCGGGCAAACCGGCACCGGAGCCGACGTCCACGACAGAAGCTCCTTTAGGTATCAAAGGGGATATAACGGCGCAGTTGATCAGGTGGCGCTCCCAGATGCGAGGGGCCTCTCTCGGACCGATCAAGCCACGCACCACGCCGTCGGTCACCAAGAGCCGCGCGTATTCGACGGCCAGCGGGAACCGTTCGCCGAAGGCCTCGCGGGCGGCAGCGTCGAACTCCGGCGGCGGCTCCGCCGCGCCGGAGCCGGGAGAGGGGTTCGAACCGGGAGAAGAGGAACCCAATCCGAGACCAGTGGAACTCGGCTCAGGAGCAGAGGACGTCGGCTCGGGATCGGGGAAACTCGCCCCAGGAGAAGAGGGCGAAGCAGAAGGGCTCGACCCGAGACCAGGAAAGCTCGCCCCCGGCGAGGAGGGCGAGGAGGGCGGCGAGGACGCAGCAGAAGGAACGACCGGAGCGGCACCCGGTGGAGGAGAGGCAGGAGCAGGCCCCGGAGAGGGGACAGCGCCCGGCGACGACGGCTCGGCCGCCGACGGCCGGCCCTCGGACGATCCCTTCCGGCGGCCGGGAAACGCTATCGGTCGGCGCGGCCGGAAAGACGACGGCCCGGGCGAACGCTCGCCCGGGCCGGTCTCACCCGCGCCTGAGCGTGGGCTTTGCGTCATCAGTCGGCCACACGCACCACGATGCGGCGGTTGGGCTCGACGCCCTCCGACTCGCTCTGCACGCCGGGGATGGCGTTCACCACGTCATGCACGCACTTGCGCTCGAAGGCCGACATCGGCTCCAGACGCACGGCGTCACCGTGCTCCTTGACCTTTTCGACGGCGTTGCGGGCCACCGCGGCGAGCTCCTTGCGCCGGGACGCGCGGTATCCGCCGATGTCGAGCAGCAGGCGGCTCGGCGAGCCGGTGGCGCGGAAGATCGCCAGCCGGGTCAGTTCCTGCAGTGCCTCCAGCGTGGCGCCGCGCTGGCCGACCAGCGGCTGCAGCCGGCCGCCGACCACCTCGACCATCGGGCGGCCCGCCGACACGAGCTCGTCGATGTCGCCGTCGTAGTCGAGGATGTCCAGCAGACCCTCGACGTAGTCGGCGGCGATCTCGCTCTGGCGGAACAGGTCACTGTCGGACGTGACGGTCTCCGACTTCTTGGTCTCCTCAGAAGCCTCCACCTCTGACGAGGACGAGGCCGAAGCCTCCACCTCAGACGAGGGCGAGGCCGAGGCCTCCACCTCTGACGAGGGCGAGGCCGAGGCCTCCGCCTCAGAAGAGGACGCGGCGGAGACCGACGATTCGGGCGTGCTGGTGTCGGTCACGTTCTCATCTCCGTAGTCACTCGGGCCGGACCTGCTCGGTCCGATGTTCCCCGCGCAGGCGCACGCGGGCAGGTCTGGGCAAGGGGGAGCGCCCGGACGCCGTACGACGTCCGAGCCGCGATCATCCCTTGGGTTTGCTGGCCGGCCGCGCGCCCTTCTTGGGATTCACCGGTTTGGCGCCGGGCTTGGGCGCGAGCGCCTTGGTGTCCACGACCGGGTTGACCGCCGGCTCGGGCTGCTGCGACTTGCGGCTGAACAGGCCACGGCCGACGCCGGGCTGGACCGGGTTCTTCGCGGAGCCGGCCGACGCGGTCTTGGCGTTGCCGCCGGACGGGCGGGCCGTCGACGAGGAGGTCTTGCCGGCCATCTGCGGCGGCGGGAACTTGCGCAGCACCCACTGCTGCTGGGCCAGGGTGAACAGGTTGTTCGTGACCCAGTAGATGATCACACCGATCGGGAACAGCGAGCCGGACACCAGCAGGGACAGCGGGATGCCGTACAGCATCAGCCGCTGGATCATCTTCTGCTGCGGGTCCTCGGCCCAGCCGGTCTTGAGGATCATCTGGCGGCTGGTGGCGTACGTGGTGCCCATCATGATGAGGACCAGGACACCCGCGATGATCTTCACCGTGGTGCCGTTCGCGCCCATCGCGGCCAGGTCGCTGGCCGGCGAGCCGAACTTCGACGCCAGCGGCGCGGTGAACAGCGAGGCATGGGTTGCGTCGCGGAACTGCTCGGCGGTCCACCCGTACAGCGTGGTGAGCTTGTTGTCCGGGTTGAGGCGGCGCAGCGTGTGGAACAGGCCCAGGAAGACCGGGATCTGCAAGAACATCGGAAGGCAGCCCATCAGCGGGTTGGCCTTCTCCGTCTTGTAGAGCTCCATCATCTCTTTCTGGAGCGTCTCGCGGTCACCCTTGTGCTTATCCTGCAGCGCCTTGACCTTGGGCTGCAGCGCCTGCATCGCCCGCTGGCTCTTGATCTGCTTGACGAAGACCGGGAACAGGATGACCCGGACGGTCACCACCAGGAAGACGATGGCCAGCACCCAGGACCAGTTGGTGCCCAGGAAGCGCCCGTCCGGAATCCCGATGAGGTCCCACAGGGCGTGCCAGCGCAGGAGGATCCACGAAATCGCGGTGTAGATCCAGTCGAGACTCAATTCAGGCTCCAGTCACATCGGCAGGACGGTGACGGATCGGGTCGGGCACCGGGTCGTACCCGCCAGGGTGGAAGGGATGGCAGCGCAGGATCCGCCAGATCGTCAGGCCCGTCCCTCGTACCGCACCGTGCTTGGCGAGCGCCTCGACGGAGTACGCGCTGCACGAGGGATAGAACCGACAACGAGCCGGCAGAGCCGGACTCACATACCGACGGTACGCGACAACCATCGCGGTCAGCACACGGGCAAGCACGCTCATCGAGGCCGCCGAGGTTTTCGGGCGGCCGTCAGAGCCGCCGCCAAGTCGCTGCCGAGGGTCGCGAAGGACGCCTCGGCCGCGGCGGGAAGAGCCCGGACCACAAGCGTCGAGCCGGCCGGGAGGTCGGCGAGCAGTGGCCGGACGAGATGCCGGAGACGGCGGCGGACCTTGTTGCGGACCACCGCGTTGCCGACCGCCTTGGACACGACGAAGCCGGCGCGTGCCGTGGAGGCTTGCGCCGGCTCCTCGAGAAGCAGATGGACGACAACCGTGCCCCGGCCTGCCCGGCGACCACCGCGAATCGCTGCGGCGAAGTCGGTGCTACGCCGCAGTCGTTGCGCCGCGGCCAGCACGATTACCTGGGCATTCCGGCCCGACAGGCGTCGGCTCAGGCCGACAGCTTGTCGCGGCCCTTGGAACGGCGGGCAGAAAGGATGGCACGCCCGGCCCGGGTGCGCATGCGCAGCCGGAAGCCGTGGGTCTTGGCACGCCGGCGGTTGTTCGGCTG
>NZ_CAKUCL010000275.1 GCF_934643405.1 uncultured Actinoplanes sp. | reverse complement strand
CAAGCTCGTCACGACGCCCTGCTACATGAACGACGTGGGGCCGTGGACGGTCTTCCAGGGCGCCGACCGGATGGTGGAGGAAGTGTTGCGCCTGGCCGCGACGAGTTCTCGGACGAACGAGGCGGCGCTGGCGGGCGGGCGGACTGCGCGGGCGGGGCCAGAGCGCGGCGGGGCCGGCGGCGCGGACGGGCGGGCCGGGGGCCGGGATCATGACGGCTGTGGCGGCGTTTTGGGGACGATCCGCGATCTTGGGGACTGAAGTGCGCCGTGACCGGGCACGTGCCTTCCATCGGCGCGGAGGGCTTCGTGGGCTCCCGCCGGACGGTGCGCTGACTGGCCAGCCCCTAGGAGGCCCGGGTGAGAGCGAAACTACTGGTCGCGGCCCTGCTCGCGATGCTGATGACGGCGGGGTGCGGCATCACCGTCGAGAGACGACCAGACGCCGGGCCCGCACCCACCGCCGCCACCCCGGGAAGGGACACGGTGACCCGTTCGCTCAAGGATGTCGAGCGGTTCTGGCGGGACAGCTTCCCGGACATCGCCGGCGGTGAGGCGTTCACCCCGGTCAAGGGCGGCTTCTTCCCGTACACCCAGCGCAAGCTGCCCCCGCCTTGCGGTGGTGAGCCGTCGCAGTACCAGCCGAACGCGTTCTACTGCCCGCCCGGCGACTTCATCGCCTGGGACGCCCAGAATCTCATCCCGCAGCTGGAGCAGCGCTACGGTCCGGTGCTGGTCGGCGTGGTGATGGCGCACGAGTACGGGCACGCGGTGCAGACCCGGCTCGGGCGCACCGACGACGCCACCGTGGTGCTGGAGCAGCAGGCCGACTGCTTCGCCGGCGCGTGGCTCAAGGATGTGCTGGCCGGACGGTCCACGGCGTTCCGGGATGTCACCCCGGAGCAGCTGGACAACACCGTCGCGGGTCTGCTCCTGCTGCGCGACCAGCCGGGCACGCCCGCGGTGGCGGAAGGCGCGCACGGCAACGCGTTCGACCGCATCCGGGCGTTGCAGGACGGCGTCGAGGACGGCCCGAAGACGTGCGCCGGCTACCGCGCGGACAACCTGCCGGTGACCGAGATCCCGTTCAACAATGAGGCCGACGCGGCCCGGGGCGGTGATCTTCCGTACGGGCAAGCGGTGACCCTGCTCGCCGGGGACGCGGAGAGTTACTGGGAGCGGACGTTCCCGCAGCTGGCCGGCAAGGCCTGGACGGAGTTGCCGGTGCAGCCGTTCGACGCGCGGCAGCCGCCGGCCTGCCCGGCGCCGGACGCCTCCGCGGGTGGCCGCGCGTTCTACTGCCCGGACGGTGACTTCGTGGCGTTCGACAACACCGAGCTGGGCCCGGCGCTGTACCGCCAGATCGGCGACAACGCGGTCGGGATGCTTCTGGGTGACCTGTTCGCCCGCGCGGCGCAGGACCGCCGGGGCGCCGAGACGCGGGACAAGGCGGGTCAGTTGTCCGTCGACTGCCTGGCCGGGTCGTGGACCAACGATCTGCTCACCCGCCGCGGCCAGACCGACATCCGGCTCTCCCCCGGCGACCTGGACGAGGCGGTGACGGCGCTGCTCGCGTTCGGGCGGGCCGGCGAGGGCACCGGTCCGACGGCCTTCGAGCGGATCTCCGCGTACCGCAAGGGTGTGATCAACGGCTTGAGCGCGTGCGCCTAACTGCCGGCCCGGGGCGCCGGGACCGGCGGCAGCGCCGGGCGTGAGGCGGCGGCCAGGACCACGCCGAGCAACACCGACACCACGATCGCGTCCATCCAGTAGTGGTTGCCGGTGACGAGCACGACCAGCAGCGTGATGATCGGGTGGGCCGCCCACAGCCAGCGCCACCGGCAGCGGGTCGCCCCGACGAACGCCATCGCCACCACGATGGCCCAGCCCACGTGCAGCGACGGCATGGCCGCGTACTGGTTGGTGAGGGTGTCGGTGGTGGGCGGGCCGTAGACGGCCGGCCCGACGACGTGCCCGGTGTCGACCATGCCGAACGCGGCGATCATCCGCGGCGGGGCCAGCGGCATGAGCAGGTGCACACCGAGCGCCAGCGCGGTCAGCCAGGCCAGGGTGCGGCGGATCCGCACGTAGTGCGCCGGACGCCAGACGTACAGCCACACCAGGCAGGCCACGGTGACCGGGAAATGGACGTACGCGTAGTAGCAGTTCGCCGCCCGGACCAGCCAGTCCGTGCCGAGGATCGCGTGCTGCATGCCGTACTCGCTGGGCAGGTGCAGCAGCCGTTCCAGCCGCCAGACGCTCTGCGCGTTGGCCAGCGCCTCGGAGACGTGTCCGGCGGCGGCGACCCGGCCCAGCTTGTAGGCCAGGAAGAGCGCCGCCACCAGGGCGAGCTCGCGAGCGGCCCGGCGCACCGGTCCCGGCGGCAGCGGCCGGCTCACCTCGGCGGCGCGCTCCCTGTGGTCCAGGCTCATGGTCTCCCTCTCCCGCCACCGTCCCTTCACGACTTCGAACAGTGAGCGACTTGCGATCTTCGCAGACCCGCGCCACCCCTCGATATGACGACCTTCACCAGGGGGTATGAGGCCGTTCACTTAGACTTGCCGGCGTGCCGGAGATCGTTGAGCTGCTGGCCTCGCCGGTGCACCGGTTCGAGGGCCGGCCGATCGACGGCCCGCGACCCGCCCCCGACGGTGAGCTGGTCGCCGAGGTGCGGATCCGCGCGGGCCTGGGCGTCGTCGGCGACCGGTACTTCGGTCAGCAGGCTCACCGCGACGCGAGCGTGACGATCATCGCCCGGGAGTCGCTGCCGCCGGGGATCGGGCTGGCCGAGGTGCGGCGCAACATCCTGGTGGCCGGCCTGGCCGTGGACGACCTGGTCGGTCAGGTCCTCTGTCTGGACTCCGGGGACGGGCCGGTGTGCCTGCGGGTGAACCGGCGGGCCCACCCGTGCGCCTGGATGGACGTGACGATCGCCCCGGGTGCGTGGCGGCAGCTGCGCGGCAAGGGCGGCATCCGGTGCACCCCGCTCAACGACGGGGTGCTGCGGGTGGGTCCGGTGCGCTCGGAGATCCGGCCAGGGTGACCAGCGCCGCGACGACGCGGTCCAGGCCCGCGGGGTCACCGAGGTACTGGTCGCGGCGGATCTCGATCATCACGGCGGTGACCGCGGGCTCGCGGCGGTAGTACTCGAGCGGCACGTACGCGCCCGCGAACGGGGTGTTACGGGCCTGTTCGAAGCCGGCGAACGCGTCCTCGGCGCGGGCGAGCAGCGCCGGCGGCGTGTGGAAGTCGTCGACGCCCAGGCAGATCGGCGGGCGCGGGCCCGCACCGTGCAGCTCGTACGGCAGCGCGACGGCCGGGTACGAGTGCACGTCGATGATCACGGCCCGGCCGGTCGCCGCCAGCCGCTCCTTCACCAGGGCGGTCACCCCGGCTGCGTACGGCAGGAAATGCTCCCGGAGCAGGGCCTGGTCCCGTACGGGATCGTCGTCCCGCAGCCGGCGCCCCGCGTAGCCGTGGGTGTAGACGGCGCCCATGCCCACCGCCCGCATCTCCTCGGTGTCGTCCGGGAACCGTTCCGGGTCGACGACCAGGCGGGACAGCCGGTTCTTGAAGATCCACGGCCGGGGCCGCGCCGCCGCGGCCGCCCGGTGCGCGATCACGTCGGTGTCCACGTCGGTCAGGTGATCGAGCTCCTCGGCGATCTCGGCGTCGCCCACGACGAACCGGGCGCCGCCCAGGGCGCGGGCGGCGTGCGGCACGTGCAGGATCACCGGTGAGGAAGCGGCGCCGGGCACGATCGCGTACGTCATATCTCCTGTTTGCCAAAATTCGCCCCGAAAAGGGGAACCGGTCCTAGTGTGAGTCCCGTCCGGCCGCACACGGGGAGTTGCCATGGCAGACGGGTTCGCGACCACGATCTCACGCAACCGCCTGGCCGCCTACTTCGGCGACCGCAGTCTGCTGATGAAGACCGTCGTCGCGGCGGTGTGCATGGGGTTCGTGGCGCTGCTCGTCGGCATCCTGTCGATCAACCGGATGTCGGCGCTGCGTGACGACCTGCGGCTGATGAAGAGCCAGCACGTGGACAGCCTCCAGCAGGTCGCGAACATGCGCGGCGAGCTGGGCATGATGTACCGAGGCATGGTCCTCCACCTCTCCCCCGGCGACGACCGCACGGTCCGGCAGCAGGGCCGCCGCGACATGGAGCAGGCCGACCGGAACCTGGACGCCGCCGTCGACGCGTACTCGGCCATCGCGGCGGTCTCGCCCGAGCGGCTCACGGCGGTCGACGCGGTCGCCGGCGCGATCACCCAGTACCGGAAGCTGCGCCAGGCCGTCGTCTTCGGCGAGATCCCCCCGGGCTTCACCGTGCCGCCCGCCGCGCGGATCGGCGCCGAGTTCGGCACGATCGAGAAGACGCTCAACGAGTCGCTCGCCACGCTGCAGACCACCGAGGACGACGAGGCCGACGCGATGGCCGCGGCGGGCGCCGCCTCCTACCGCCACGCCCGGACGGTCACCCTGGTCGCCCTGGTCGCCGGGGTGCTCATCGCGACCGTGATCTGCGCGACGGTCATCCGGCTGATGCGCCCGCAGCTGAGCACGGTGTCGACGGCGCTGGAGGCGGTGGCCGAGGGCGATCTGACGGTCCCGGCCGAGATCCGCTCCCACGACGAGCTGGGTGCGATGGCGTACGCCGTGAACCGCGCCCGTGACGGCCTGCGCACCACCGTCCTGGCCCTCACCACCGGCGCGCAGACCCTCGGCGAGGGCACCCAGCGGCTGACCGACGTGACCGCGCGCCTGGCCGCGGGCGCCCGGGAGGCGGCCGAGCAGGCGGGCGTGGTCGCGGCCGGCGCCGGCGACGTGTCGGCCAGCGTGCAGTCCGCGGCCGCGGGCAGCGACCAGATGGGCGCGTCGATCCGGGAGATCTCGGAGAACGCGAACAACGCCGCCCAGGTCGCCTCCAGCGCGGTCGGGGTCGCGCAGGCCACCAACGACACGGTCGCGAAGCTCGGCGCCTCCTCCGCGGAGATCGGCAACGTGGTCAAGGTGATCACGCAGATCGCCGAGCAGACCAACCTGCTCGCCCTGAACGCGACGATCGAGGCGGCACGCGCCGGCGAGGCCGGCAAGGGTTTCGCGGTGGTGGCGACCGAGGTCAAGGACCTGGCGCAGGAGACCGCCAAGGCGACCGAGGACATCTCCCTCCGGGTCGAGGCGATCCAGGCGGACACCTCCAGCGCGGTCGAGGCGATCGGCGAGATCTCCCGGATCATCTCGGAGATCAACGACTACCAGGTGACGATCGCCTCGGCCGTCGAGGAGCAGACCGCGACGACGAACGAGATGAGCCGCAGCATCGGTGACGCCGCCGACGGCAGCGCCAACATCGCCGGGAACATCAACGTGGTGGCGGAGTCGGTGCAGGCCCAGACCGGCGCCCTCACCGAGGCCGACGCCTCGGTGTCCGAGCTGTCCCGGGTGGCCGGCGAATTGCGTACGGTCGTGGCGCGCTTCCGCGTGTAGCGCCTCGCGGTCAGCGGGACAGGCCGTGCCGGCGGTGGGTGAGCTTCTCGGCCAGCGCGGTGGGTACGACGCGGCGCAGGGCGAAGACCAGCGGGGCGTTGCTGCCCACGGCGTACCGCTGCCGCGGCTTGGCGGCCTCGACCGCGGCCACGATCGTCCTGGCCACCCGGGCGGCGGAGACGCCGGCGCGCTCGTTGCGGTTCAGCGCGGCCAGCATGGCGGCGTAGTCGCGGGCGTGCGGGGATCTCGCGGCGATGTAACTGGTGCGGCGCTCGCTGATACCGGTGTTGATGGAGCCCGGCTCGACCGTGGTCAGCCAGACGCCGAACGGGGAGAACTCGTGCCTGGCGGCGTTGCTGAAACCCTTGAGCGCGGCCTTCGTGGCGACGTAGGACGAGCGGTACGCCAGCGGGAAGGACGCGAGCATCGAACCGACCATCACCACCCGGCCGTAGCCACGCTCACGCATGCCGGGCACGGCGAGCTGGGTCAGCCGTACCGGACCCAGGACGTTGACCTGGAAGATCCGCTGCAACGCCGCCGCGGGCAGCTCCTCCAACGGCCCGGACTGGCTCTCGCCCGCGTTGTTGACCAGGATGTCGACGGCCTTCAGCGGCCCGGCGAGGGCCTCGATCGACGACGGATCTTGCAGGTCAAGCGCAAGGTACTCGACGCCGTCGACCGGCTGCCGCACCGAATCGGGATACCGGCTGGTGCCCAGGACGCGGTACCCGCGCGCGACCAGGGCGGCGGCGGTGGCCAGGCCGATGCCCGAGGAGGCGCCGGTGATCAGAACGGTACGTGCCATCGGCGCACCATACAGCGCGCTCAGCGCACGGTCAGGCGGATGACCCGGGCGCCGGTGCGATAGCAGCGGCGCAGGTCCTGCTCGGACGGGTTGCCGGCGGCGTCGAACGAGATCTTGTTGAAGTTCGCGAAGTTGCGGTTGGCGCGCGCGATCACCTCGTACAGGGAGACGACCTCGGCCTCGGCGGTGTGCACCCGCACCGCGGCCGTCGTCCGGCGGCCCCGGTAGTCGACCGGTACCGTGTCGCCGGTGCGCAGGTTGCGGGCCCACGCGAACGGCGTGCCGACCAGTAGATCACCCTCGTACGGCACGTACGCGACCGGCACGTCGTAGCGTCTGCCGGACTTGCGGCCGACGACGTGCAGGGTGATCAGATACCGGCCGATGCCGCGGGAGATCCCCGGGACGCGCAGCAGGGTGCGCACCACGACGTTGACCAGCCCCTGCAGGCGCAGGGTCTGCGTGAGCTGTTCGTCCGGCATGGACAGCAACGCTAGTCAAGCGCACGGACGAAGTCGAGGCACCCGCCCGTCACCGCCGCGGTGTCACCGGGCCGCCGGTTCCCAGCCGATCGCCGGCGCGATGTGCTCCGCGATGGTCTGCAGGATCCGGGCGTTGTACGCGACACCCAGCTGGTTGGGCACCGTGAACAGCACGGTGTCGGCCTGGCGGACGGCCTCGTCCTGGGCCAGCTCCGCGGCGATCTTGTCGGGCTCACCGGCGTACGTGCGACCGAAGCGCGACCGGACCCCCTCGAGCAACCCGATCTGGTCCTCCTGCTCGGTCTCGCCGAAGTAGACCCGATCGATCTGCTCGGTGATCGGCAGGACGCTGCGCGACACCGACACGCGGGGCTCACGCTCGTGACCGGCCTCGCGCCACGCCTCGCGGAACAGCTCGATCTGCTCGGCCTGCAACTCGTCGAACGGCACCCCGGTGTCCTCGGACAGCAGCGTGGAGCTCTGCAGGTTCATGCCCATGCCGGCCGCCCACTGACCGGTCGCCCGCGTCCCCGACCCCCACCAGATCCGCTCGCGCAGGCCCGGCGACTGCGGCTGGATCGCCAGGCCGCCGCTGAGCCCGCCGGTGCGCGCCGGATCGGTGCGGGCCACCGCCGCGCCGTCGATCGCCTGCAGGAAGATCTCGGTCTTGGTCCGGGCCAGATCGGCGGCGGTGGTGCCCTCCGGCGGCACGTAGCCGAACACCTCGGCGCCGCGCAGCACCGTCTCCGGCGATCCGCGGCTCACCCCCAGCTGCAGCCGCCCGCCGCTGATCAGGTCGGCCGCCGCGGCCTCCTCGGCCATGGAGAACGGGTTCTCGTACCGCATGTCGATCACGCCGGTGCCGATTTCGATCCTCCGGGTACGGGCGCCGATCGCCGACAGCAACGGGAAGGGACTCGCCAGTTGCCGTTCGAAGTGGTGCACCCGGACGAACGCGCCGTCCACGCCGATGTCCTCGGCGGCCTGCGCCAGCTCGATGGTCTGCAGCAACGAGTCGGCCGCACTGCGCGTCTGCGACCCGGCGATGTCACGCCAGTGCCCGAAGGACAAGAACCCGATCTTCTTCTTCACAGTTCTCCGCGCCTCTCTCCACCGCCGGCTCGCCGCCGCCGGCTCTACGCCGCCAGCCAGGTGCGCAACAGTACGACGAAGTCGGCCGTGGACACCCCCGCCGCCGTGACGCCGGTGACGACCACCACCGAGGCGGCCACGACGATCCGGCCCGACAGCGCCGGCGGCGGCGACTGCAACGCCCGCACCCGGCGCACGACCACCCCGCCGTGCACGCCCAGCGCGGCCCTCGGCGCCCGGCCCGGCGCCCCGGCGACTGAGGGGGTGCCGGCCGCGGTCGGCCGGCGGCGCCCCGAGGGACGGCGGGCCGGGAAGCGCCGCTCGGCCAGCGCGCGGGCGAGCTCCTCGTAGCCGGCGGCGACCTGGTCCCAGTCGTAGCCGCCGGCCAGCTCGCGGGCGCGCTGCCCGGAGCGGGTGACCCAGTCGGGGTCGGCCTCGACCGCGACGACCTCGCGGGCGACGTCGGCCGGGGTGCGGAAGTACCGTCCCGCGTCGGCCACCACCTCGCGGTTGAAGTCGACGTCGAAGGCGGTGACCGCGGCACCGGCGCCGATCGCGCGCAGCAGCGAGGGGTTGGTGCCCCCGACGGAGTGCCCGTGCAGGTAGGTGGCGCAGTTGGCGTACAGCTGGTCGAGCAGCTCCTGGTCCCAGACGCCGCCGAGGAAGCGCACCCGGTCGTCGGCGAGGCCGTGCACGCGGGCGGTGTACTCGTCGGCGTACGGCGCCGAGCCGACGACGACCAGCGGCTTGGTGGCGGTGCTGGCGGCGTAGCCCTCGACGATGACGTCGACGTGGTTCTCCGGCTCGAACCGGGCGACCACCAGGTGGTAGCCGCGCGGCTCGAGGCCGAGCTCGGCCAGCCGGTGCGCGCCGGGCTCGATGATCGGCGCGCCGTAGGTCAGCAGCGTGGTCGGCGCGGCGAAGGCGTCCCGGTAGTAGTCGGCGATGCCCTGCGCGTCGGCGATGAGCGCGTCGGACCAGCGGACGGCGAGCGCCTCCGCGGTCCGGTAGTAGCGCCGTCCCGTGCCGCCCCACTTGGCCCGCTTCCACTCCAGGCCGTCGACGTGCGTGGCGACCGGGATGCGGGCGGCGCGCAGCGCCGGCAGCAGCGGCGAGTTCGCCGCGTTGAACAGGATGGCCGCGTCGGTGCGGTGGCCCAGCAGGTGGCGGACCGACAGGGCCGTGTGGCTGAGGGTCTCCAGCGACCGGCGGCGGGCGGCCGGCAGGTGCACCAGCTCCATGCCCAGGTACGCGGCCGGCGGCGGCTCCTGCGCCCCGGGGACCGTGCGGCAGTACACGAC
>NZ_CAKUCL010000274.1 GCF_934643405.1 uncultured Actinoplanes sp. | reverse complement strand
GCCCCCATCGCGTCGCGGTACGTGTCGCGTGCGAGCTGATCGTCCAGGGTCTCCAGCCGGCGGGCGGCCTCGAGCAGCAGACTCGGCGCGGCCATGTCGTGGCCGGAGGCGAAGGCGATCTGCGCGCGCATCAGGTCGACCTTCGCCCGGTGCAGCTCGCCGGCCGCGCCCTCGTCGGCCGTGAGCAGCAGCTTCAGCGCGTTCCCGAACGCGCCGGCCTGGAGTTCGGCCTGGGCGGCGACCAGGGCGCGGCTCGCGCGCGTCGCCGGGTCCGGGGTCAGCTCGGTCGCCCGGCGCAGGAACTCGGCCGCGGCGGCGACACCGCCGCGGTGTTGCGCCCGATCGGCGGAGCTGACCAGTTCGGCCGCGATGTCCTCGTCCGCGTCGGCCGCGGCGTGCGCGCGGTGCCAGGCCCGGCGGTCCGGGTCAGCGGCCGGGTCGGTCGCCTCGGCCAGCACCCGGTGCGCCTCGCGGCGATCGGCCGGCGTCGCGGCCCGGTAGACCGCGGTCCGGACCAGCGGATGGCGGAACCGCACCCGCGATCCCAGCTGGATCAGCCCGGCGGCCTCGGCCGGTGCGGCCGCGGTCATCGGGAGGTCGAGCAGTATCGTCGCACGGCGCAACAACATCAGGTCGCCGACGGGTTCGGCGGCCGCCGTCAGCAACAGCCGGCGCGTCGGGGGCGGCAGCGACCGTACGCGCCGGGCGAAGCTGCGCTCGATCTGGCCGGCCAGCGGCTGGGCGTCCGGCCGCCCGAAACCACCGGCCAGTTCCGCCGCCGTCAGGCCCCTCGGCAGCTCCAGCAGGGCGAGCGGATTGCCGTGGGTCTCGGCGACGATCCGGTCGCGGACCTGGTCGTCGAGGCGTCCGGGCACCACCGAACGCAGCAGGGCGCGGGCGTCTTCATCGTTCAGCCCGGTGACCATCAGATCCGGCAGGCCCCGCCATTGCGGTCCGTCGGCCGGCTCCCGGACGGAGAACACCAGACCGATCCGCTCGGCGAGCAGCCGGCGCGCCACGAAGGTCAGCGTCTGCGCGGACGTCTGATCCAGCCATTGCGCGTCGTCGATCAGGCACAGCAGCGGCCGGTCCTCCGACACCACCGTCAGCAGATTCAGCACGGCGACGCCGATCAGGAACCGGTCCGGCGGCGCACCACCGCGGTAGCCGAACGAAACGGCCAACGCCTCGCGCTGCGGGCCGGGCAGATGGTCGCGCTGGTCCAGCATCGGCGCACACAACTGATGCAGGCCGGCGAACGGCAACTCCATCTCCGACTCGACGCCGGTCGCCCGCGCGACCCGGCACCCGGTGGCACCGGCGTCGAGGTGGCTGAGCAGGGCCGACTTCCCGATGCCGGCCTCACCGCGGATGAGCAGCGCCCGGCCCCGGCCGGATCGCACGTCGACGACCAGCCGGTCCAGGACCGCACACTCCCCGCGCCGGCCGCGCAACTCGCGCGCCGCACCCCCGCCCGCCATGAATCAACCCCCCAAGGTCCGAGGCTAGAGCCGTTCACCGGCGGGCGACAGGTGCACACCCCTTCCCACGGCCGATGTCACGAATCGGCGGCCTGTCCGGTCGAACAGACAGACAGGCCGCGCGCCGTGGGCCGCGGAGGACTGACGTGGAGGCTGACAGATGAGAATCGTGGTATTCGGCGGAACCGGCCTGATCGGTTCGCAGGTGGTGAGCCTGCTGCAGAAGGAGGGGCACGAGGCGATCGCCCAGTCGCCGTCCACCGGCGTCAACACGGTGACCGGGGAGGGGGTGGCCGACGCCGTGACCGGGGCCGACGCGGTGGTGGATCTGACCAACTCGCCCTCGTTCGCGCCGGCCGACGTGATGGAGTTCTTCCGGAAGTCGACGGGCAACCTGCTCGCCGCGGAGAAGGCCGCGGGGGTGGGACATCACGTCGCGTTGTCGGTGGTGGGCGCCGACCGGAGCCCGGAGAGCAGCTACCTGCCCGCGAAGGTCGAGCAGGAAAGGCTCATCCGCGAGTCGGGCATGCCGTACACCATCGTCCGCGCGACGCAGTTCTTCGAGTTCCTGGGCGCCATCGCCGACTCGGCGACGGACGGCGACACCGTCCATGTGGCGCCGGTCGCCTTCCAGCCGATGGCCTCCGCCGACGTCGCGCGCGCCGTCGCCGACGCGGCGGTCGCCGCGCCGGTCAACGGGGCGATCGAGACCGCGGGGCCGGAGCGGTTGCGGTTCGACGAGGTCATCCGGGAGACGCTGGCCGCCAAGGGCGATCCCCGCAAGGTCGTGGCCGACCCGTCCGCGCCGTACTTCGGCCAGGTCATGAACGACGAGACGGTCGTACCGATCGGCGACTACCGTCCGGGCGAGATCCGGCTGGCCGACTGGCGCGCCACCCAGGGCCGGTAGGCGTACGCACGCGAAGCGCCGCGGACATCCCGTCCGCGGCGCTCCCGTCCCGGCCACTGCGCAAGAAGCGGACCTTTGGCGCGGCGGCGGCAGCATCTGCGAAACCCGGCACCCCTCCGGAGGCATCGATTGACGTAAGTGCGGAAGTGGTGGGTACGCCACGGCTCGGCTCGGCCGGCGACTCCCGTCCGGCCGTCATGAAGCCGAGGAGGACGCATGCCCAACCTCTTCCCCCCGCGTCGTGCCTGGCGGCGGCACGTCGCGGCACTGTCCGGCGCCGCTGTCGTGGTGGCGCTGCTGCCCACCGGCACGGCCACCGCGGCCGGTCAGGCGCCGCCGTACACCAACCCGCGGCTGTCCACCGAGCGCCGCGTCGACGACCTGCTCGGCCGCATGACGCTCGCCGAGAAGATCGGGCAGATGACCCAGGCCGAGCGGGCCGCGGTCGCCGACGACCCCACCCTCATCGCGCAGTGGCGGCTCGGCTCGGTGCTCTCCGGCGGTGGCTCGACGCCGACGCCCAACACCCCCGAGGCCTGGGTCGCCATGGTCAACCGGTTCCAGGCGCAGGCGCTGAGCACCCGGCTGCACATCCCGCTGATCTACGGGATCGACGCGGTGCACGGGCACGGCAACGTCCACGGCGCCACGATCTTCCCGCACAACGTCGGGCTCGGGTCCACCCGCGACCCCGGCCTGGTGGAACGGACCTACCAGGTCACCGCCGAGGAGATGCGGGCCACCGGCATCCCGTGGGACTTCGCTCCCTGCGTCTGTGTGGCGCGCGACGAACGGTGGGGCCGCACGTACGAAAGCTTCGGTGAGGACCCGGGTCTGGTCATCCGGATGGAGACCGCCATCGACGGCCTGCAGAGCCGGCGGGTGCTCGCCACGGCGAAGCACTACGCCGGGGACGGCGACACCGAGTACGGTACCTCGACCAACGGCGACTTCACGATCGACCAGGGCATCACGGTCACCAGCCGGCCGGACTTCGCCCGCATCGATCTCTCGCCCTACGTGTACGCCGTACGCCGGCATCGGGTCGGCAGTGTCATGCCCTCGTACTCCAGCGTCGACTGGACCTCCGACGGCGTGGGCAACCCGATCCGGATGCACGCCAACCGGGAACTGATCACCGACGTGCTCAAGCGGCGGATCGGGCTGGACGGCTTCGTGATCACCGACTACAACGCGATCCACCAGCTCACCGATCCGGCCGATCCGGCCAACACCGGGCTGACCGCGTACAAGGTGCGGGTCGCGGTCAACGCCGGCAACGACATGTTCATGGAGCCGGACACCGCGCCGCAGTTCGAGCAGCTGCTCACGGCCGAGGTGACGGCCGGCCGGGTGAGCATGGGCCGCATCGACGACGCGGTACGGCGCATCCTGCGCGAGAAGTTCCGGCTGGGACTCTTCGAGCACCCGTACGCCTCGGCCGCGAACGTCGGCCAGGTCGGCAGCGCGGCGCACCGGGCGGTGGCGCGCCAGGCCGCCGCCGAGTCGCAGGTGCTGCTGAAGAACCGGGGCAACGTGCTGCCGCTGCGCCGCGACGCGCACGTCTACGTCGCCGGGCGCAACGCCGACAACATCGGCAACCAGGCGGGCGGCTGGACCCTGCAGTGGCAGGGCGTCAGCGGCGCGGACGTCATCCCGGGCACGTCCATCCTGGAGGGCATCCGCGACGTGGCACCGCGGGCCGCGGTGACCTACAGCGCCGACGGCTCGGCGCCGACCACGGGCGCCGACGTGGGTGTCGTCGTGGTGGGGGAGACGCCGTACGCGGAAGGCTTCGGTGATGTCGGCGCGTCGCCGTGGCCCTACGGCACGCCGGAGCAGCGCGAGCCCAAGTCGCTCTCGCTGCAGCCGGGTGACCGAGCGGTGATCGACAAGGTCTGCGCCGCGATCGCGAAGTGCGTGGTGCTGGTCGTCTCCGGGCGCCCGCAGGTCCTCACCGACCAGCTCGGCGGCATCGACGCGCTGGTGGCGTCGTGGCTGCCCGGCAGCGAGGGCACCGGCGTCGCGGACGTGCTCTTCGGGCGCCGCCCGTTCACCGGCCGGCTGTCGATGACCTGGCCCCGCTCCGAGGCCCAGGTCCCGATCAACGTCGGCGACCGGAACTACCAACCCCTCTTCCCGTACGGCTGGGGCCTGCGCACCGATCCCGGACGGAACCGCCTGGCCCCCGCTCTGGCCGCGCGGCTCGACTGGAACGCGGACGGCACCCTGAAGCCGGACGCGCGCACCCTGCGCTGGGTGACGGCGTTGCGGGCGGACGAGGCGCTGCTGTCGGTGCTGCGCGACGCGGCCCAGGCCCGGGTGGTGGCCGGCCACGGCGGCAGCGACTGGGCGGCCCGGCTGGCCGAGGCCGACCAGGCGCAGGCCGCCGGCCACGCGGCCCGTGCCGCCGACCTGCTCATCCGGGTGATCAGCGGTTGATCCCGAGGTGACCCGCCGCGGCCGGCTCCCCGCCGGCCGCGGCGGCCGGCGCTACCGGTCGGGCCCGCTCGGACGGTCGTGAGCGCAGCCGAACGCACGCCGGGTACGCGATCGGGCGTACTCGGCCTCGCCCACGCCGAAGTGCGCGGTCAGTCCGACGATCTCCAGGACCCGGTGGACGGCCGGCTGCGGGTCGGTCAGCGTGAGATCGCAGCCGAAGGCCCGCGCGGTGGCGTGGCAGCGCAGCAGCGCGCTCACGCCCGCCGCGTCGATGAAGCCGACCCCGGCGACCTGCAGGGCGATGTGCCGGGGGCGGTGGTGACGGAGAACGACGAAGATCGCGGTGTCCAGCGCCGCCTCGCTGACCGCGTCGATGTCGCCGGTCACCACCATGTGGACCCACAGGGGATCGACCGGCTGAACATAGATCAGCAAGAATGACTCCCTCACCTCGGAGGGGTGGGTCCGATCCTGCGCGCGCACGGCTGCTCCCAGGCGAGTGCCGGTCGGGATCCCTCGCTGCTGAAGGCAGATGGACCATAACCGTGACGGCGGTGACCGGGCGACAGGTCACCGCCGTCTTTACCCATAGCGGCAATATCGGTCCGCTTCTGTTCCTCATTGCCGGGTCCCGGCGATCGGCGGCAGGCCGGGCCGGCCCGCGCGGCCCGCCGAGCCGGCCACCGCGGCGGCGAACCGGCGCAGGCCGGACGGGCCATCGCGTACCGGGACGGCCGGAGCAGCCTCCCGCACCGGCTTGCGGCGGCGCTCGGCCTCGCAGAAGGCGGTCACCGCCTCGATCACGTAGCGGTGACGCAGCGAGAATGTCCGGCCCGGCGGCCGGGTCGGTGCGGCCCCGCGACGGCCGCCGGCTGACGCGAAGGCGACCGATGTGCCGGTCGTTGCCCCATTCGCCAGGGGAAACGTTCCGGATGTTCACCGGCGGGGACGGTCACGAACGGCGTCCCTGGCCGAGGATGGGTCTGCTGGCCTCATTCCAGTCCTGGCGGGACGACGAAAAGGGGGACAGACATGGCGAAACCGACGATCGTCCTCGTGCACGGCGCCTGGGCCGACGCCTCCAGCTGGAACGCTGTGGCGTCCGCGCTCCAGGGCCAGGGCTTCACCGTCCTCGCCCCGACGAATCTGCTGCGCGGGCCGGCGGCCGACGCGGCGTACATCTCGTCGTTCCTGGCGCAGCGTACGAGCGGACCGGTCGTGCTGGCGGGGCACTCGTACGGCGGTTTTGTCATCACCAACGCCGCGACCGGCGGCGGCGACGTGAAGGCCCTGGTCTACGTCGACGCGTTCGTCCCGGACGAGGGGGAGACCGTCTTCCAGATCCTCGGCGGGTCGGGGTCGGCGTTCGACGTCGCGGACCCGACGACGGTGTTCGACATCGCCGGCTACCCGGGCGCCCCGGACGGGGACGCGGAGGCCTTCCTGAAGCCGGACACGGTGCTGCAGTCGTTCGCTCAAGATCTGCCGGAGGCCGACCGGTGGCTGATCCATGCGGGGCAGCGGCCGATCACGTTGAGCGCCAACACCACGCCGTCCGGCCCGGCGGCGTGGCGGACGCTGCCGAGCTGGGCCGTGGTCGGCACCGAGGACAAGGTCATCCCGCCGGCGGTGCAGCGGTCGATGGCCGAGCGGGCGGGCGCGAAGATCACCGAAGTGGCCGCCTCGCACGTCTCGATGGTGTCGCAGCCGCAGGTGGCGATCGACACGATCCTGGCGGCCGCCGCCCACGTCGGCGGCTGAGGCGGGCGCCGGGGCCCGGAGCGGCGCGCGACGGTGGTCACGCGACGGTGGTCACGCGGTTGGGGTCCCGCGGCCGTCCGTGCCCCCGGCGGCGCCGGCGTGACGGTCCCGGTCGGTGCGGGTGCGCACCGCGTTCCAGGCCAGGCCGAACAGGGCCCGCTCGGCCGGCCGGCCCACCCCGGCGACCCGGTTGCAGTGCAGGTGGGCCAGCGTCAGCGCGACCGTGTCCGGCGGGGGGCCCGCCACGGCCAGCGTCCGGTACACGGCGACGGCCGCACGCCGCTTCGCCCAGGCCGCGGTCACCGCATCGGGGACGCCGTCGTGCAGGCCCGGGTCGAGCAGGCGCCGCGCCGACGGCGGCAACGCCCGGTAGGCGGCCCGGCGCTCCGGCGGGCTTCCCCATCGGGCCAGCCGGCGCAGCAGGGCGTCCGCTCCGTCCAGGCCGAGGAGCAGGTCGGCCACCGACGCCGCGGCCGCGGCCGGACCGCCGGCCGGGTCGGCGAGCAGCGCCAGCGCGACCTCGCTGTCGGCCTGGAAGACGCGTTCGGCCGCCTCCATCGCGGCCGGACCGCCGAAACGCTCGAGTTCCGGGTCGTAGGTGTCGAGCGCGAACCGGCCGTCGAAGCCGTCCGCGGCCAGCTCGCCGGCCCAGCAGTGCAGCACGGCCAGGCCGGCCGACCACAGCGTGGCGGGTTCGGCCCTCAGCCGTACGCGGAGATGGGGTTGCGGGTCGGCGTAGCGCAGGAAGAACCAGCGGTCGACCTCGACCGCCTCGCGCATCCGCTCGATCAGCCCCGGCAACCGCTCGCGCAGCAGGTCGTCCTGCCGCGCGGCCGGGCAGGGGAGCCGCGCGTACAACCAGGGACCGCCGGGCCGGGCCAGGTGATCGCCGGACCGGACCCGGGGTCCCGGCGCGGTGGCGGGCGGCTCCGGACGACACCGCACCAGCGGCACGACCACCTCGCACGCGTGCGGCCCGTCCGGCCCGCACAGCCAGGCGTCGCGGTAGTCCTCGCCGCCGGGCACCTCGGTCACCTCGGTGGCGCCGCGCCGCACCTCCTGCCGCAGGATGCGCAGGTGCGCCTCGTCGTCGAGATCGAGCGGGAGGCGCCGGTCGTGCTCGGCCAGCAGGATCGTCCCCGGGACGCCCTCGGTGGCGCGCCAGCGGGCGACCGCCTCGGTCCAGCCGGTGGGGGCGTGCGCGGCCCGGGACAGTGCCGATCCCGCGACGCGCCAGGTCGCGGCGGCCAGGATCGTGCGGCCGAGCCGGACCCGCGGCAGGAACGGCGCCGCCGCGACCGGACCCCAGCTCCAGGGCAGCATCGCCCGGACGCCCTCGCGCGCCACCTCGCGCAGGAACCACACCGTCGCCGGGGCCGCGACCTCGGTGCGGAGCAGGTCGAAGACGATCGGGTGCACCGGCAGCCCGTCGTCGAGGCTGACCAGCCGCAGCCCGGTGCCGGTGGCGCCGACGGCGAGCCGGTCGATCGGCAGGTCCCGGCCGTCCTGGTGGCCGCCGGGCACGGCGACCGGGATCCGGCGGGGCAGCCAGGGCGGTACGGCGGCGAGGTTCTCCGCCCGGGCGCCCAGCGGCCGGTAGTGGACGGTCGCCGCGCCGGGGCAGGCGCGGACCACGTCGGCCAGGCCGGCGAGCTCGTCGCCGAGCAGGTCGGCGAAGCGGGCGTACGAGGTGCCGGCCGGGTGGGTGCCCAGGCCGGAAGCCACGACGAGCCGGAAGTCGCCGGCCTGCAGCGCGGCCGGGCCCGGCGAGAGCAGTCTCGCGTGCAATTCCACTGTCGCCGGTCGCGCGCCGTCCGTGGTGGACAGTGCCGACACGTCGGCCGCGGCGAGGACCGTTTCCCGCTTGCGGTCGCGGGCCGCGTCCCAGGCCAGGCGGGTGAGCACGGCGCGTCGACCGGCATCGCCGGCCGCGCCCGGGACCGGCGGGGTGACCGCGGCAGGCGGCGGCCCGAGGCCACGGTCGCGCGACAGCAGCTCGGTCAGCGGGACCAGGCGGTCGACGCCGTAGCGTTCGAGGAACGCGCCGTGGTAGGCCCGCAGGCGCGGACTTCCCGCTCCCGGCGGCGACATCCGCCAGAGCGCGCCGGCCGCGGCGGCCGCCTCGGCGCCGACCTCGCCGGGCAGTGTCACCGTCGCGTCGACCGCCAGATCGACCTGGACGAGCTGCTCGGCGGGGGCCAGCGCGTCCATCAGCGTGTACGCGCGGCGCAACGCGGGCTCGCCGGCGCCGGCCGGTTCGGCGTCGTAGTCGGTCAGCGCCCGATGAACCTGGTCCAACCGCGCCGCCAGCACGTGATCCCGGCGGGCGGCGACGGCGGCGGCGTGCTCGAGCGGGTCGGCGCAGGCCGCCGTGGGATACAGGTCGGTCAGCAGCAGCCCGATCTCGACCAGCCGCGCCACGAGCTGTTCCACCGCGGCGCTGGGCACCGCCGGGAACCGCTCGGCGGCGGCGTCGGCCAGCCGCGCGCCGGCGATCGGCTCGGCCGCGGCCTCGAGGATCGCCTGGACCAGCGGCGTGCCGCGCACCGACACCTCCGCGCCGGCGCCGCCGGCCAGCACCACGCGGCCACCGATCGTCGTCCAGCCCCGGGCCGCGTTCACCC
>NZ_CAKUCL010000273.1 GCF_934643405.1 uncultured Actinoplanes sp. | reverse complement strand
GCGCGCCGCCGACCCGGGCGGGCCGCCGGCGCCATCGGTTCCGGGCCGCGCCGGCTCCGGGCGCGGCATGATGGAGAGGTGTCTCCCCGCCGGCGTCTCCTGCTCCTGGGCCTCGCCGGTGTCGTGGTCGTCGCACTGCTCACGGTCCTCGGCGTCCGGGTCTTCGGCGGCGACGACCGCGACGACGGCGCGCGGCCCGATCAGGCCCGGCCCGGCAAGGTCCTGCTCGTGCCCGGTTACGGCGGCAGCCGCACCGCGCTCGGCGAGCTTGCCGACCGGCTGGAGGCCGACGGCCGTACGACGGAGGTCCTCACCCTGCCGGGAGACGGCACGGGTGACCTGATCGCCCAGGCCGACGTCCTCGACGAGGCCGTCCGCACGGCCCTGGACGGCGGTTCCACCAGCGTGGACGTGATCGGGTACTCGGCGGGCGGCGTGGTGGCCCGGCTGTGGGTCGACCGGCACGCCGGCGCCGAGGTGGCCCGCCGCATCGTCACGCTCGGCTCGCCGCTGCACGGCGCCCGGATCGCCGGGGTCGGCGCGGCCCTGGCCCCCGACGCCTGCCCGCAGGCGTGCCGGGAGCTCGCCCCGGGCAGCGAGCTGCTGAACGACCTCAACGAGGACGCGCTGCCGCCGAACCTGCCCTGGCTGTCGATCTGGACCGAGAACGACGAGACGGTCCAGCCGCCCGACTCGGCCCGCCTGGACGGCGCGGTCAACCTGCCGTTGCAGAGCATCTGCCCCGCCGCCCAGGTGTCGCACGGCGAGCTGCCCACGAACCCGATCGTGACCGCCCTGGTCCGCCAGGCCCTCGGCACCGACCCGCTGACCAAGCCGGCAGGCTGCCCGGCACCGATCAGTTAGCGACGTCCTTCGTCAGGAAGTTCGCCCACGCCGCGCCGAGCAGCACCACCAGGTAGACCAGCTGGATGCCGGCCCCGCGCTCGATGTCGCGCCACAGCACCGGCTCCCGGAAGAAGTCGACCCAGGCCAGCCAGTAGCGGGTCGGCAGGTACGGCCGGATCGCCGCCGCCGCGTCCAGCGTGACCAGCACCTGGCTGGTCACCAGCACGGCCAGCGCCCCCATGGCGGCGCCCAGCGCCGAGTCGGTCACCGTCGACAGGAACAGCGCGATCGCGGCGACCCCCAGCATCGACACCACGATGTACGCCACCGTGCCGAGCAGCCGCAGCACCAGGCCCGCCGGGCTGATCGTCACCCCGGACAGCGAGGTGACGTCCGGCGGCAGCGTCACCCCGGCCGAGCTGGTCTGCGCGCCGAACAGCGCCAGTCCGGTCAGGTACGACGTGACCAGCACCGACCCGATCGCGAACAGCACGAAGACGATCAGCGAGAGCAGCTTCGCGACCAGCAGCCGGGTGCGCCCGACCGGACGGATCAGCAGGTACCGCAGGGTGCCCGCGGACGCCTCGCCGGCCACCGTGTCGCCGGCCAGCACCGCCACCGACACCGGCAGGAACACCGGCAGCACCAGGGCCATCGCCGCGGCCGGATAGAGCGCGCCGTTGCTCAGCACGGCCGACAGGAAGGCGCCGCCCTGGCCCGGCGGCGGCGGGATCCGGGTGGTGGCCAGGAAGATCGCCACGATCAACGGCAGGCCGCAGAGCAACCCCGCGATCACGTACGTTCGTGGCCGCCGGAACAGCTTGGCCAGCTCGACCCGGATCATGACCGCGCCTCCACCCGGTCCGAGCTGCCCGTGGTGGCGTCCAGCACCACCTGTTCGAGGGTGCGGCGCTCCGGAGCCAGCGAGGTCACCGCGACGCCGGCCTCGACCAGCGAGGCGTTCAACGCGCCCGGGTCGGCGTGGCGCACGGTCAGCAGCCCGCCGTCGCGCCCCTCGACACGCCCGTTCAGCAGCGCGATCGCCGTGTCCGGCGTCGGCGTCCCGACGATCACCCGGCCGGTCGGCGCGCGCAGGGCGGCCAGCTCGTCCTGCACGACCAGGCGACCGCGGTCCATCACGCCCACCCGGGTGCAGAAGGCGTCGATCTCGGCGAGCAGGTGGCTGGACAGGAAGACCGTGGTGCCCCGCGCGTTCAGCTCGGTGAGCAGGTCACGCACCTCGTGGATGCCGCGCGGGTCGAGGCCGTTGGTGGGCTCGTCGAGCACCAGCAGGCGCGGCCGGCGCAGGAGGGCCCCGGCCAGGCCCAGGCGTTGCCGCATGCCGAGCGAATACGCCCGTACGGGACGCTTGTCTATGCCTGCCAGGCCCACGCGTTCCAGCGCCTCGCCGACCCGGCGCCGCCGATCGCGCCTCGTCGAGCCGGGACCGGCGGCGTCGAAGAGCGCGAGGTTGGTGCGGCCGGACAGGTTCGGGTAGGCGCCCGGGCCCTCCACCAGCGCGCCGATCGAGGGGAGGACCTCGTGGACCCGCTTGGGCACCGGCAGCCCGAGCACCTCGATCTCGCCGCGCGTCGCGAAGACCAGCCCGAGCAGCATCCGGACCAGCGTCGTCTTGCCGGAGCCGTTGGGGCCGAGCAGCCCGTAGCGGTCACCCTCGCGGACGTCGAGATCCACGCCGTCGACCGCGACCGTACGACCGTACCGTTTGGTCAGGTCCTTGGTTCTGATCATGGGGTGCCCTCGGTCAGATCGGCGGCGACGCGCTGCAGCAGGGCCGGCCGGACCATGCCGGCCACCAGGTACGTGCGTCCGGGAGCGCGGGTGATCAGCACGCTGAGCAGCCCGGTCGCGATGAGCGCGGCGTCCGCGCCGGACGGCACGGTCAGCTTCGTGCCGAAGGTCGCGATCTGCTGGTAGGCCGCCGCGCCGAATCTCCCGGGCAGGGCGACCAGCACGAAAGAGCTCAGACCCGTCCCGTACGCGTCGGCGGCCGTCAGACCGGGCACAGCATTCCGGCGTGGCTGGCCCGCGACCGACGAGGGCAGTTCCACCGGCCGCCGGCGGTTGATCGCGCTCAGGATGTCCGGAGCCTCCGTGTCGACGAAACCGATGCCGTCGCGCGGGGCCGGCGGGGTCAGCACGGCCGGGTCCGGCGCGTCGAGGTGGATCTCCAGGAAGCGGGTGACGAAGACCGGCCGGATGCCACCCTTAGCGGTGAGCTCGGCCTGCACCGGCAGTCCGGTGGCCGGGTCCGCCCAGACGTCCACGTGCGCGACGGTGGTGTCCGGGCCGGCCGGCACCAGACGCAACCCGGCCGCGGTCACCCCGGCGATCCGCCTGGCCGCCAGCGGCTCCACCCGGTCCCCGGCGGAGATGCTGAGCACCCGCCGGACCAGCTCGGGCGGGGTGAGGTCGGCCGCGCGGGGCAGGCGGACCGGCTGGTCGCCGGCGATGCGGGTGAGCCGGTTGTCGCCGTAGTCCCAGATGTATTGCGCGTCCGTGGTCTGATAGACGTCGTTCTCGGTGCCCGGGCCCAGCACGTCGACCCGCCAGCTGTCCTTCGCCGCGTACCAGGCGCGCATCTCGGTCGTGCCGCTGAGCAGCGCGGTGACCTGGGTGAGGTTCGGCAGCGCGGGCAGTCCCAGCAGGCCGGAGCTCTGCGCGTACCCGTGATAGGGCTGCCGCCCGGACGCCGCGATGCGCGCCCGCAGCGCCTCCGGATCGACGCCGGTGGCCCGCGCGGGCCATACGTTGATCACGATGGGAATCGCCGCGAGCACCACGACCACGACCGCGACCAGCACCCATCGGCGCAGCCCCTGCGCGCTGACGACGGTGCGGCCCATACCCATAGGTTCGCAAACGTACTCCGGCCAGGTGACGCGTTGCGTCCGGAATGCGCCATTCGTGGGGAGCGTCCGCTACGGTAGCTGGGGCGCTCGCAGCCCCTCGGCCCGAGCGGATCAACGCACTCGGCCGGCCGGCCCGTAACTGCGCCGACCACCTGGATGACCATGAGATCGGTTCGGTCTTATTCCTCGGCGTCTGTGCCCCACGCCCTAATCGGTCATCTTGTCGAGCAGGCCTTCCGGAATCTCGACCAGGATTTCTCCTGGGGCGAGGTTGATGCCGGCGGTCTCCGCGGCGATCGGTTTGCCTTGAATCACCAGAGTGTCGCGATCGGTCCGATAAATTGTTGGACAGCAGCCGGCTGCACACTGCGCTGCGATCGGCCGGAGGGCGACCTCCGGGCCATGGTCGTCATCCATCAACATGAATTAACGTTAAGTAAGGTCCGGGGCCGGGACAAGTACGGGTCCACCTAGCCGCGTGCCATCTTGCGGCGCCCCGACCGGGCGAGATCGAGGTATTCGTCCAGGTAGTGATCCAGAATGGGATCGATGTCCTCGGTCGCGTTGTCCTCGAGACGCTCGAACACCTCCGCGTAAAGGGCGACGTCTGATCGTCCGCGGGTGGTGACGAGGGTGTTGAAGACATCGACGATGACAATGCGGTCGTCGAGCAGCTCGAAGCCGTGGTACGGGGGAATCGTCAGGTCGGCGTCCGACCGGATGAGCCGCACGGAGACGTTGGGCAAGGCGGCCAAGTCGCGCAGACGCTGCAGCTGCGCCGGCATGTACTGCGGTTTGCAGACGCGATTGCGTAACACCGTCTCGGTCATCACGAAATGGAACTGGCGGTTCGGGTCCGACAGCGCCTCCTGCCGCCGCACGCGAACGGAGATCGCCTCCGACACGCTGCGGATGCCGTGCGTAGCGCCGAGGATGGCTCGCATGTACTCATTGGTCTGAGCAAGCCCGACCACCACAGCCGGCTGGAACACCCGGTAGCTCCGGGTTCCGGCCTCGAGTTGCTCGACCTCACGTTGCAGGCTCGCCACGACGCCGCGAGCCGGCCGCCAGTCGGTCATCTGGTCCCCGGCCGACTCGGTCAGCTCGACGAGCCGTTCGATCAATGCGGGCGGCGCTCCCAGTTCCTGTGCGATGCGGCGGACATCGACAACGGCGGGGATGCCCACGCCGTTCTCCAGGCGCGAGATTTTTGCCTGGCTCATTCCGACCCGCCGTCCGAGTTGATGACCGGTCAGGCCCGCCTCGTGCCGGAGGCGGGCCAGGATGGAGCCCAGCGAGTCGTCGAAGGATGAATCGACCGCCGGATCTCCCATCATCACCCGTTCCCTCGGCTTCCGATCAGCGCAACGTGCGTATGGCCTCGGCGAGCAGTTCCGCCGGAATCTCCACGAGAGACTCGCCGTCCGGCACGTCGATGCCCGCCTGCGCGCCGACGACGAACCCCTGCACGACGTACGTGCCGCGGTTGGTCTCGTAGAGGGTCGGGCAGCTGCCCGACCCGCAGACGGTAGCCAGATGCGTCAATGCGACCGGCCCGTTCGGATCTTTCACCCTGCGCTCCCACAAGAAGGTTGAAGAAATGGAACGATTCACTCCGAAGGCAGCGGGTCGTGCTTCAGCTGTGAACCACGGATTCACTGGATCGTGAATATCCAACTCTCCCAACGACTCAGAGCGCAGGCCGTGACGGGGGGCCCGGCGTAACTGTTACATAACGATACGCCAAGGGAAGCACGGAAGGTAGCGACCCGGCCACTATTCACGGCTGGTGAATCGATGCTTGAAATTCGCGGTCGTCGAAGCGAGCCTGAATGTGCGGACTCGACCTACGGCGCTCGCAGTCCCGATGGCATCTCTCCGACAACCGCCGCCGACCGGCGGCGAAGTGGCCGGCCGGTGTGCCTGATCGGTCGCCGGCCAGATCTGGAGGTCCGCCGTGACGACCAACCTCACTGACCTGTCGATAAGTGTCGCTGCTTTCCACGTTTCCTGGAATCAGCGGATCCTTTACCTGATCCTGGCTGCGCTGGCCCTACTCATGGCGTTGCGGTTCGTCAAGCGTGCCCTGGCGCCGATCGGCGTGTTCGTTCAAGCGGTGGCCGCTGCGGCCGCAGTCGCCTTTCTGGTCACTGTGGCGCTGGTGCTGGTCGCTGTCGCAGCCCTCAGCGCCGGATGACCCACGGGGAGGTCCGAGATGAACACCCTTGCCTTGGTCGGTGGGACGGCGGCCCTCGTCATTCTGGTGGCTGTCTCGGAGATCATCGCGGCCGCCGTGCCGCTGCTCATTGTGATCACGTTGGTTCCGCCGCACGAGCGTGAAGGGCTTGCCAGGCTGCTGGCCGTTTGCGACAGCTCGCGCAGGCTCCGGATGTGGGCCGCCCTGCGAGTGGCCGTCAAGGCGCGTCGCTGCGGCAACGCGGTTCGCTGACGCCCGTATCTATCCACATGCGATGGTCGGATAGACCGACCCGTGTGATGAAGCTTCTACCCGGCACAACACTTCCTCCGGATCCCGTTCATGGGCCCGGTGGCCCTGCCGAAGAGGCAGCTTACCGTGACGCAGCAACCACAGCTGCCGTCCTGCGCACGACCACCGCAACCCCGGCCGGAGCCGCTGGACGAGATCGACGGCCTGTCCAAATGCGGCTTCTTCGACTGGGACTGCGTCAAGGGCAAGGACGGCCTGAAGAAGTGGTGGCGCGACAACCGCGACTGGGTCACCGGCGACGCCGTGATTGGCACGGTCACCTGCATCGCAGCCACGGCCGGGATGTGCGCGGTGGCCGGCGTCGCGGGCCTGGGCGTGGGACTCACCGGCCGGGTCCTGGACGTGGCGTCGTCACGCAGCGGCTGGACCGAGGACAACGTGGCCCGCATGGCCCGGCCAAGTACAAGAACCAGACGTGGAAGGAGCAGTTCAGCTAGTCGGACGGCTCGTTCAACCCCACCGCGGTCGGATCCGCCCTCGGCAACACCGGTGCCCAGCTGGCCTGGTGCTCGCTGTCCTGTCCCAGCGGCGTGGTCGGTTACGACATCCCGGTCACCGATCCGATTGGCTGGTAGCCGGGATTGAGCCGGGGCGGGCCCGCCGCTATCGTGCGACGCGCGATTGGGGCGGGCGCGGAAGGGGGCCGACGATGAGCAACGAGTGGCCCGGGCGCATCAAGGCGGGTTTCGCGCTGAGCGCGTTCGCGGGGATCGGCCTGGGCCTGCTGGCGTTCGCCGGCGGCATCGCGGTCAAGGTGAGCTCGGCCGCCAAGGCCGACCGGCTCGAGCGCTCCGGCGTCGCGGTGACCGCCACGACCAGCGACTACCGCAAGGGCCATCGCGGGCACACCTCGGACCTCTCCGTGCACTACTCCTACGAGGGCCGCTCCTACCGGGCGTGGACCGAATGCCGGCCGGACGAGCTGTGCGCCCCGAGCCGCGGAGTCGCCACGTTGGAGCTCAAGGTGGATCCGGCGCAGCCGTCCGAGTTCGTCACCGCGGCCGGCAGCACCGACGACTCGCGCAACCTTCTCAACTCGTGGAAAGTCATGTTCCTCGGCCTCGCGGTCACGGTCATCGGCGGCGCGCTGGGCTATGTACTGATCTACCAAATGCGGTGGGAACGCCGCCGGCGCGCTGCCGCGCGCCCGAAACACTGAGGAGTCCGGTGCGTAAGAGCCGTCCCTGGGACGACCCGAAGAGCTACGCCCTGTCGCTGGCCGGCGTGGCCATGGTGGCGCTGGGCCTGACCGTCGTGGATTCGCTGCTGCTGATCCTGCTCGGCGTGGCGGTCGCGGTCGCCGGATACCTGGTGTCCCAGCGCGCCCGCTGAGGCCTGACCGGCGTGATGTGGGGGACGTATGGCCGGTCGGTCAGCGTTCAGCCGCTCAACGCGGCCCGCGCGGCAGCAATCAGCTCGGCCCGGTCGGCGGCGGTCGGCGGTGAGCCGGTGGCTTCCATGATCGCGAGAGTGCCGTTCTTGACGGCGGCGTAGGCGGCGTAGGCGCGTGGTGTGGGACTGCCGCCGCCCAGCGCCGCGGTCAGCGTCTCGTTGATCCGGTGGGTCGGCGGCCCGACGCGCTCGTTCAGTGCTTTGCGGACGGACGGGTCGTCGCCGAGGAGGCGGCTGACGGTGAAGAGCTCGACGGTGGTGTCGAGGATCGCGGCGAGCAGTCCGGTCACCGAGCGATCGGCGGCGGTGTCGGCGAGCCGTTGGTACCGGCCGAGCGGAGCGGCGATCAGTTCCCGCAGGATGTCGTCCTTGGCGGCGAAGTGGTGGTACAGCGCCGCCTTGCTGATGCCGAGCCGGCTGGTGATGTCGGCGACGGAGGTACCGGCGTAGCCGCGGTCCGCGAACAACTCGAGCGCCGTGTCGAGGATGTGTTGCCGGGTGTCGCTGCTGGGCACGGTCAGCCATCGTACTTGACGACCGGTCGGTCAGTTCGGCATAGTCCTTACCGATCGGTCGGTAAGGGGGACGCGCCATGGAGCCTGTCGTCATGGTCCAGCGGATGTACTCGGCAGCCAACGAACGGGATTTCGACGCGGTGGAAGACATCTTCGCGCCAGACTTCTACAGCCACCCCCTTCGGCAGAGCGGGGTCGAGCCCATCCGCTCGGCATGGCGGACGATCGCCGAGCGTTTCCCGCGGTTACGGGTCACGCCGCACCGGATGATCGCCGCGGGCGACCGGGTCGCGGTCTGGTCGGCGATCGAAAACGTGCCCGGGGAGCCGGAGATGATGGAGTTGATCCGCGTCGACAAGGGACGCATCGTCGAGCTGTGGGGGCTGAGCAACCTCTCATGGCGATCGAGCCCGTCGGACCAGCCGTAGCTCCGGCGTCTCGGCCCGGATCGGAACACCACGTGTGGCGGGGCGGGGCTGCTGCGGCGGGTGCCTGCACCGTACGGTGCCGCTGTGATCCAGCCTTTTCATGCGCCCGCTCCTCGTCCCCGGCCCGCCCGGGTCACCGTCGCGTTCGCCTTCCAGATCGCCCTGGCCGGTCTGATGCTGGTGGTGGGCGGGCTGATCGTCGCGGACACGATCCGCTACGACGCGGTGATCGACGAGGCCGCGCGGCTGGCCGGCGGTGGTGCCGACGCCGTCACGGAGCACCAGGCCAACTGGTCGGGGGCGCTGACCGCGGTGGTCCCGATGGTGCTGCTGGCGGTGTGGTTCGGCGTGACGTCGCTCTGGGTGCGCCGGGGCAGCAACGTGGGCCGGATCCTCACACTCGTCGGCCTGGGCCTGCCGTTCGTGCTGGGCGTCGGCGGCTGTCTCCTCGGTGGTCTGGCCGGTGCGGTGGCCTTCGGTCTGATGCCGCCGGACGACTATTCCGCCGGGCCGGACGAGAGCGGCTTCGACGGACAGGCGGATTTCTACGACCAGTTGGACCGGCTGGACGGCGCGGGAAACGTGGCGCTTGATGTCCTCACCACGGCCGCCTCGGGAGCGGCGCTGCTGCTCGGCATCGCCGCCGGTGTCCTGCTGCTGACCGGTCCGGCCCATCGCTACTTCCGCCCTCAGCCGC
>NZ_CAKUCL010000272.1 GCF_934643405.1 uncultured Actinoplanes sp. | reverse complement strand
GCCCGGAGGTGCCCCCGCAGCGCCGCCGGCCGCGCGTCCGCCGGTCATTCCCGGCGCGCCCGGCAGCGACCGTCCGGCCCGCCTCGGCGCGCAGCCTCCGCTGGAGGTCCGCACGGCCGGCGCGGCCCTCCCGGTGCGCCAGGCCCCGGCCGCGCCCGCGCCGCCGCCGCAACCCGCCTTCGTCCCGGCCAACGACGTCGAGCGGGAGCTCTTCGAGGCGGCCGGCGGCGGCAGCACCGACGCCTTCCTGTCCACGTTGCTGCTGGCCAACGTGCTGGTTCCGGTCGCACACCACTCCCGCCCGGGCAGCTCGCCCGGCGAGTCGGGGTTCGCGTTCCGCACCGAGCAGATGGACGGCGAGCAGTTCCTCGTCGTCTTCACCAGCAAGGACAGGCTGGACGAGCACTACGCCGAGCCGACCCGCACGGTGGGCGTTCGCTTCTTCGAGCTGATCCGCAACTGGCCGGACCCGGCCTGGTCGTTCGCGGTCAACCCGGGCAGCCCGGTCGGCGCGAAGTACCCCGGCCCGCAGGTGATCGCCCTGGCCAACTGGGCCGCGGAGGCCGGCCTGGGCGCCGACCCGGTCGAAACCCCGGCCTCGGCCGAACCGGCCCCGGTCCCGCCGCCCAAGCCGGCCAGCGACGACGCGCAGCACGCCACCGTCATGCAGAAGACGCTGCCCCCGGACCAGGTCGACTACTACCTGGAACGGGGCTACGACCGGGTCGGCGGCTTCGTGCATCGTGCGACCGAGGTCGAACACCTCCGTACGCCGGGGGAGCTTTTCTCCGCTCTCGGGCTCAGCTACGAGTCGTCGCCGCACCAGCAGGACGCCAAGGAGGCCTACGTCCTGCGCTGGCCCGCGTACCGGCCGAGCCTGTACCGGATTCCCTACGGCGGGCAGAACGAGCAGGCGTTGCGCGCGATGGACGGCTGGGTGATCGAGCGCCCGCCGTTCCGCGGCAACGGTTTCGCTCCGGGCGAGGGCCGCGACGTGATCGCTGAGTTCAAGGTGGACAGCGTGCGGCTGCCGCACGGTTCGCAGCTGTGGCGGATCGACGCGGACGGCTCGGAGCGCATGGTCGCGATCTTCGACAACGACGGTCCGGTCTGGCGCCGGGTGGGTGAGCAGTGATGCGCGACGGCTACGTGGTGACCTGGCAGGGGCACGAGTACGACGCCGTTCCCGACGGCGACAACGTGCGGATCTACCGGACCGAGCCGGCCGACGGGTTCGAGGAGGTCAGGCCTGGCCGATACGTGCGGGTGCTGACCCCGCAGGAGTACGACGAGCTGGTCTACGTCCGCACCACGTGCACCTGGCGGGGCGCTCCCTTCATCGTGCTCGCCGAGGCGAACGCGTGGCTGCGGCTGGAGTACACCGGCGGTCGTGCCCCGGTGGCCCGCCAGCTCGGCCTGGAGGAGTTCGACTTCGGCGTCTACCAGGGGTGGGCCCCGGCGCACGAGGTGCGCGACGTCTACGAACAGCGGATCTGAGCCGGGTCGTCAGGACGGTGTCTTCAGCCAGCGGAGCACCTCGCCGGTGACCACGTCCGGCGCCTCCTGATGCAGGAAGTGCCCGGCGTCGGGGATCAACCGCCATTCGTACGGGGCGATGACGTATCGCCCGGACCCCTGCGCCGTACGGGGAAGGGTCGCCGTGTCCAGCTCGCCGTGCAGTTGCAGCGTGGGCGTGACCAGCGGCTGCTGCATCAGCTTGACGAACCGGTATCCCTGCAGGCGTAGGGCACTGCGGAACACCCAGCGGTACGCTTCGAGGGCACAGAACGACGCCTGCGGGATCTGGATGGCTTCCCGGCAGCGGGCCACGTAGTCGGCGAATTCCGGGGTGCGCGTCCACTCGGGACTGCTCCACCGTTCCATCAGCTCACCCACCATGGCCGCGTCGTCGCGGGTGAGCACGTGCTCGTAGCGCGGCACCTGGAAGCGCAGAATGGTCGCCGACGCCGCGAGCTGCCCGCGCGGGTCCGCGAACAGCGCCGCCCGCAACCGCAGCGGATGCGCCGCGCCCAGCACCACGAGCCGGCTGACCAGCTTGGGATGGAAGGCCGCGGCCGCCCAGCCGATCATGCCGCCCGCCCCGGATCCGACCACCATCGCGCTGCGTTCGCCCAGCGCCCGGATCAGGCCGGTGACGTCGGCCGCCATGGTGTAGCCGTCGTAGCCGCGCGGGGGCTTGTCGCTTGCGCCGTACCCGCGCAGGTCGATCGCGACCGCCCGGAAGCCCGCGTCGGCCACCTGGGGAAGGATGTCGTGCCACGCCCACCAGAACTCGGGGAACCCGTGCAGGAACAGCACGAGCGGGCCGGTCCCGGCCTCGACGACGTGGAAGCGGCTGCCGTTGGCACCCACGAAACGGTGTGTCCAGGGGCCGTCGACCAGCACGCACGACTCGTCCACCCGTTCGCCCATGGCATCCAGACTAGGCCGTGCGGTCGACGAGGACGTCCCGGCGGTGCGTCACCGGCGGATCGAGTGATCAGCGCAACGGCTCCACGGCGAGCATTTCGACCTGCTTCCCGGCCCCGCACGAGACGACGCGAGCGTCGGCCGGCTTCGTCCGCACCCGCAGGCGCGCGCCCTTCTCCAGGGTCGTCCCGGCCGTGGAGTGCAGGGCGTACTGCTTGCCGTCGTCGGTGACCAGGCCGTAGCAGGGCCCGGTCCCGCCGGCCGTCACCGTGCCCACCACCCAGCCGGTGTTCCGGATCCGGTCCGTCGGCTCATCGGGCGGCCGGATGCCGCCGGACGGCGAGACGAAAGGCGGGGCGGAACGGGAGGCGGCAGGCGGTTCGGAAGGGGACGCCGAGGGCGAGGCGGAAGGCGAGACGGCCGGCGGCGCCGATGGTGAAAGCGACGATTCGGGGGAGGCGGACGAAACGGGCGCCGGCGAGGCACAACCGGACAGCGAAGCAAGCAACAGCAGGCACGTCACCCGTTTTGTCAGCATCGGAACTCCAAAGTCGGCGGAACGGATCTGACGCGTACGGCAAGCCTCTGGTTCCCGACGCGAAGCGGCGCCCGGGGCGAACCCCGGGCGCCGCAGGTGAGCGCAAGGATCAGTACACGGCGACGGTCATCGAGGTGCCGCTCTGGCTGAGCACACCCATCTTGACGCCGACGGCGGGCAGCTTGACACCGTGGTTCGGCAGCTCGTCGTAGTAGTACTTGGCCTTGTCGTTGAACAGCGGGTTCGGCGGCTGCGGGTACACCGGCGACGGCTTGCCGTCCACGTGCAGCAGCATCCCGTCGGTCGGCTGCAGGCTGAACGGCGCGTCGTACACCTGGACCCGGGCCCGCCACGGCACGCCGTTGACGTTGTCGAACGGCTTCGGGTGCGCGTCGATGTACAGGTTGCGACCCGAACCGGGGTGCACGTTGGTGTTGTTGTCCGCCTGCGAGGTGTCCCAGTACGAGATCAGCAGGCCGGTCTGGTAGTTGTAGTGCTCCACGTAGTCCGGCTTGGTGCTGGTCCACCCGAAGTTGTACGGACCGGTCTGCAGGTACTTGTCGTACGACGTGTAGCTGCGGTTGCCGGCGATGTAGTAGTTCGGGTACGCCTTGGTCGTGCTCGCCCCGACGATCGAGAAACCGTCGGACACCCAGGTCGACGTGGCCTCGGCACCGTCGGCCAGCACGGTCGCGCCGTCCGCGGTGATGGTGAGGTCGTCACCGAAGAAGCCACCCGCGGAAACGCCACCGTCGGTCAGGTAGTGCAACCGGAACTTGATCTGCTGACCGGCGTACGCGTTCAGCGGCACCGCGATGTCCGACCACTCGCCACCGGAGCTGCCGGTCAGCGCCGACTTGCCGCTCGCGTCCTTGGGCAGCGGAGCACCGTTGAGCGTGCCGTCCAGCCGGGTCCAGGTCGCGCCGTTGTCGGCCGACGCCTCGAAGTAGAGGAAGTCGTAGTCCTCCTCGATGTCGTACCGGCCCTTGAGCGTGACGCTCGCGCTGGTCTTCCCGGTCAGGTCGACGTCGTGGGTCAGGGAGTTGTCCAGGTCATCGGCGTTGCCCGAGAAGAACTGCTTGCTGCCCGCAAACGGCTCGCCGAGGTCGGTGGTCACCGACTTGTCCGGCAGCTGCACCACGATGGCCTGCGGCTTGGTGGAGTTGTACTCCTCCGGCCCCAGGTTGACGAGCTTCTTCTCGCCGGCCTTGACCGCGGTGTAGTTCAGCCAGCCCAGCTGCAGCTTGTTCCACGCGCCCATGTCGCCGGGGCGGGTGCCGAGCGGCTCACCGGCCGCGTTCAGGCGGCTCTGCGCCATCAGCGTCCAGTACTCGTTGCTGTTGTCGCCCAGGCCGGTGGTGTCGTAGTCGTCCGGCAGGCCCAGGTCGTGGGTGTACTCGTGGGTGAAGACGCTGAGGCCACCGTTCTCCGGCTGGATGGTGTAGTCGCCGATCCAGATGCCGGTGGTGCCGATCTGCGTGCCGCCGAGCAGGTTCCCGGACGGGCCGGTCACGCCCTGGTCGGTGCCGTACGCGTACCAGCGGTGGCTCCAGATGGCGTCCTCACCCTGGTACGGGTCACCGTCGGCCTGGTCGCCACCGGCGTGCACGATCTGGAAGTGGTCGATGTAGCCGTCCGGCTCGTTGAAGTTGCCGTCGTTGTCGTGGTCGTAGCGGTCGTACTGGTCGAACGACTTCATGTCGGCGGCGATCTGAGCGTCGGTGCGGCCGGCCGCCTTCTGGTCGGCGACCCACTGGTTGGCCGCGTCGCGGACCAGCGCCCAGGTGTTGTTGCAGACGTTGCTGCCGCACAGGTCGCGACCGTAGCGGGCCTCGTTGTACTGCACCTTCACCCAGTCGGTGACCTCGCCGTCGACCGAGTACCGGCCGGAGGACTGGGATTGCATGTACGTCTTCAGCGACTCGACGTTCTCGCCCGTACCGAAATAGAGCTGGCGGTAGTGGTCGGCGTTGTAGTCCGCCTGCCAGACCGTCGAGTTGTCCTTCGTCCGGTCGGGCGCCGGGATCGAGTTGTGCAACGGCCCGTCGAAGACAGTCGGGCCGGGGGTGTCCGGGTCGGAGTCGACGTCCGGGTAGTTGGGCGACCGCTCGTTGCCGAACTCGGCCAGGATCACGAAGATCCGGTCGGTCTTCTCGCGGGCCAGCTCGACATACTGGTCCTTGCCGCGGCCCGACGACCAGTCCCGGCCGACCTTGACGACCTGGCTGCCGTTGCGGCTCTCCGGCTTGGCCTTGCCGCTGACCACATCGGACACGGCCTGCGTGCGCAGGGCACGCCGCTTGTCCTCGAGGGGGTTGGGCAGATCGTCGATCGCCACGGACTTGCCGGACTTAGCCGCCGGCTGCGGATCTGCCGGTGGCGCCGCCGCGGCCACGGTCGGAAGCATCGCTCCGACACTGGTGACCATAGCGGCGCCGAGCAGTCCCACGACCACCTTGCGCACCACGTGTTACCTCCGCTTATCGGCCGGGCGAGGGGGTACGCGCCCGACGTGAAACGGCCCCGCGGTTCGGGGCTGGAGGTAAACGTATGCAACTACAACGATGTCTGACCGTTACACAACGAATCGATAGACGATGGTTACGTGTTATGGATTTGGCATAGCAGTGACATCGGTAGATACGACAAAAGGCCGGCAGAGCCGGCCTTTTGTCCGTTAAGGATCAGTCCTCGGGTTTGGCCGTCTGCATGCCCGCGGAGATCAGCTCCATGACCGCGGAATCCTGCAGGGTGGTGACGTCGCCGAGCGACCGGTTCTCCGCGACGTCCTTGAGCAGACGTCGCATGATCTTGCCGGACCGGGTCTTCGGCAGCTCCGGGACCAGCATGATCTGGCGCGGCTTGGCGATCGGCCCTAGTGTCTTGGCGACGTGGTTGCGCAGCTCGACGTTCAGCTGCTCGCCCTTGTCGCCCGAGGTGTCCACGTTGCCGCGCGGGATCACGAACGCCACGATCGCCTGGCCGGTCGTCGGGTCGGTCGCGCCGACCACCGCCGACTCGGCCACCGAGGGGTGCGACACGAGCGCCGACTCGACCTCGGTCGTGGAGATGTTGTGTCCGGAGATGAGCATGACGTCGTCGACCCGGCCGAGCAGCCACAGCGCGCCGTCGTTGTCGCGCTTCGCGCCGTCCCCCGCGAAGTAGATCCAGTCGTCGCCCTGGCCGGCTCCGGCACCGAAGCGCGACCAGTAGGTGTCGATGAAGCGCTTGTCGTCGCCCCAGATCGTCCGCAGCATCGACGGCCACGGGTCACGCAGCACCAGGAAGCCGCCGCCGCCGTCGGGCACCGACGCGGCCTGGTCGTCGACCACGTCGGCGGAGATGCCGGGCAGCGGGGTCATCGCCGAGCCGGGCTTGGTGGCGGTCACGCCGGGCAGCGGCGAGATCATCATCGAGCCGGTCTCGGTCTGCCACCACGTGTCGACGATCGGGGTGCGGTTGTGGCCGATGTTCTCCCGGTACCACATCCAGGCCTCCGGGTTGATCGGCTCGCCGACGCTGCCGAGGATCCGCAGCGAGGACAGGTCGTACCCGGCGGGGATGTCGTCGCCCCACTTCATCATGGTGCGGATCAGCGTCGGCGCGGTGTAGAGGATCGACACCTTGTACCTGTCGACGATCTGCCAGAACCGGCCGCGGTCCGGGGTGTCCGGAGTGCCCTCGTACATGACCTGGGTCGCGCCGTTGGAGAGCGGACCGTACACGATGTAGGAGTGACCGGTGACCCAGCCGATGTCCGCCGTGCACCAGAAGACGTCGGTCTCCGGCTTGAGGTCGAAGACGGCCCAGTGCGTGTACGAGGTCTGGGTCAGGTATCCGCCGGTGGTGTGCAGGATGCCCTTCGGCTTACCGGTCGTGCCCGACGTGTAGAGGATGAACAGCGGGTGCTCGCTCTCGAACGACTGCGCCGTGTGCTCCGGGCTGGCCTGCTCGACGGTCTCGTGCCACCACAGGTCCTTCTCACCCCAGGCGACATCCTCGCCGGTACGCCGTACGACCAGGACGTGCTCGATGCTCGGGCACTGCGCGACCGCCTCGTCCACAGTGGGCTTGAGCGCCGAGGGCTTGCCGCGGCGATAGCCGCCGTCCGCGGTGATGACCAGCTTGGCGTCCGCGTCCTGGATGCGGGTGGACAGCGCGTCGACCGAGAAGCCGCCAAAGACGACGCTGTGCGTGGCGCCGATCCGGGCGCAGGCCAGCATCGCGACCGCGGCCTCCGGGATCATCGGCAGGTAGATGGCGACCCGGTCGCCGGCCGTGATGCCCAGCTCGGTGAGCGTGTTGGCCGCCTGACTCACCAGTTTGAGCAGCTCGGCGTACGTGATCGTGCGGGTGTCGCCGGGCTCGCCCTCCCAGTGGATGGCCACCCGGTCGCCCAGGCCGGCCTCGACATGCCGGTCCACACAGTTGTAGGCGATGTTGAGCTCCCCGCCGGCGAACCACTTGGCGAACGGCGGATTGCTCCAGTCGAGCACCTGGTCCCACTTCTTCGTCCAGGTCAGCCGGTCGGCCTGGGCTGCCCAGAAGGCGAGCCGGTCGGCCGACGCCTCCTCATAGGCGGATGCTTTGACGTTGGCGTCCGCCGCCAGCGCCTCCGGCGGCGGGAACTGCCGGGTCTCCGAGGACAGGTTCTCCAATGTCTCACTCATGAGGGTGGCTCCTATGCTGACCCGGGGCTCTTCTCGTTTGCACATTAGTGGTGCCGGTACGGACCGGCGAGGCTTGTGGATAACCGCGCGCCCGGTGGGCCGATGGACGCGCTGGATGACCGAAGCCTGTGCAGTCTTGCGCGAATCTTGCCAGTTGCGAACCATTTCGCGCACCCCTGCCGGGCACGGCTAAGTTGGACCGGTGGATCCGCTCGCCCCTCTGCTGGAACTCGCCGACGTCGCCCCCGCTCTTGCCGAGGCGCGCGCGGACGTCGACGCCGCGATGCGCCACCGGGCCCTGCGCCGGCACGGCGGTCAGGTGGCCGCCGAGGCCAGCCTGCGCGCCGCGGTGGCCGGTGCGGCCCTCGACGGCCACGCCTACGACCTGGAAGAGGTCCGCTCCGGCACGATCACCGACCCGGTCCTGCAGGGCGCCCTGCGCGTGGCCGAGGGCATCGGCGGCCTGGTCGACCTGTGGCCGCGTGCCCCCCGGCAGGTGCTGGCCAAGCTGCACGTCCTCGCCGCCCGCGGGGTGGTCGCGCCGGACGACCTGGGCCGCCTCACCGCGGGCGCCGACCGGATCGACGCGCTGTCCGCCCTGGTGGCTGGCAACGACCGCACGCCGCCGCTGCTGCTCGCCGCCGTCGTGCACGCCGAGCTGCTCACCCTGCGCCCCTTCGCCGGCCCGTCCGGCGTCGTCGCCCGAGCCGCCGCCCGTCTCACGCTGATCAACCGCGGCTTCGACCCGCGGGGACTGGTGGCCGTCGAAGTGGGGCATCGCTCGCGCGAGCCGGAATACGTGGGCGCGGCCGGTGCGTACGCCACCGGAACCCCCGACGGCGTCCGCTCCTGGTTGCGCCACTACGCCTCAGCGGTCTCGGTGGCGGCCGAGGAGATCACCATCATCGGCGACGGGGTGCTGGCCACCATATGATCGGCTAATCTTCGGCCGCGGACACGCCCGAGCCGGGTGGCGCTGCCATACTTCGAGAAGTGGAAGAGACCTGGCAGCGCCCGTACGAGCCGGGCACCGGCCGCTGGTTGGTCATCGCCTGGGAGGCCTTGGCGCTGGCCATGCTGGCGTGGGCGACGATCCGCCAGTTCGACCTGACCGGCCACGGCGTGACGGTGATCGCCTGTGTCCTGGCGGCCCTCTGGGTGATCGGCGCGCATCGCATCCTGCAGATGGGCGCCTACGTGACGTCCCAGGGCCTGCGCATACACGGCCTGCTGCGGTCCCGGACGCTGCGCTGGCGCGACGTGGCTCATGTCCGCCTGCACAAGGCCAGCCATCGCCTGGGCCCGTGGGAGATCCAGAGCGGCATGACGGTCCTGATAGAACGCCGCGACGGCACCACGGTCAACACCGAACTGTGGGCGCAGGGCATCGATTTCCACTCCCGCCCCAGCCTGTTCAAGGCGGTCTACCAGGAGCTACGCACCCGCCACCAGGCAGCCCAAAACCCCCTTTAACCTCTTTCGTACGGCGTGGCCAAGTCCCCGGGAGCTCCGCCACTCTCTCTGCAACAACATCTCCTCACGCCCGACCGGGCTGTCCCACGGCGCCTGCTCGCCCGCGCGCCGACAGCCGCAGGCTCCTCGTCCACCCCGTTCCCGGCGGGTTGCCCCCGCGCCGACAGACGCCGGCCCGCGGTCCTCGCCTTTGCGCGGCAACGCCCCCCGCCTTAGCCTTCGCCAGCGGCGGCCGGGCCTCGGCCGCGGCCTGCGGTG
>NZ_CAKUCL010000271.1 GCF_934643405.1 uncultured Actinoplanes sp. | reverse complement strand
TGCCGTTGCTGCCCGCCGGTCCGTCGCCACCCGCCTAGCTACTGCCACCCGCCTGGCCGTCGTCACCCGCCTGGCCGCTGTCCAGCCGTCGTAGCGTGCCGTCGCCATCTGCCTGGCCGTGGCCATCTGCCTGGCCGTGGCCATCTGCCTGGCCGTCGCCACCTGCTTGGCCGCTGTCCGGCCGTCGCAGCGTGCTGTTGCCCGCCCGCCGTCCCGCCGCCCATAGGGCCGTCGCTCCCCGCCTGGCTGCCCCCACACTCGCCCGGCTGCCGCCGCCCACGCCGGACGGCGCCCGGCGGCTTCGCCATGGCGCGCGGGTTGCCGACCACCTCAGCGCAGGTCTTCGGTGTCCACGCTTGAGGGGCCGCCCGCCCCGGCTGCGCGGTCGTTCCCCGGGCAAGTTGGGGCCATGTGGTCGGTGGACCAGCGCTCCACCGCCTCGAGCAGCGGCATCACCGAGCGCCCCAGGTCGGTCAGCGCGTATTCGACCCGGGGCGGGTGGAGGCGGTACGGGTGCTGCTCGATGAACCCGGCCGCCTCCATCTCGCGCAGGCGGCGGGCGAGCATCGCGGTGCCCAGTGGGGCCAGCCGGCGTTGCAGGTCGACGAAGCGCGATGGGCCGTGCGTGTGGAGCAGCCAGACGATGTGCGGCGTCCAGCGCGTGAAGATCAGCTCGACGGCAGGCGAGAGGGGCGTTCCGGTGGTCAGCGGTGTCTTACCCACGCACCCATGACGGATTTTTCCCCCTGCGGTTCAGGTGACACCGCGCACGCGACGACGACGCGTGGCCCGATCAGCCGCCCACCTCCGAGGGCCGCAGGCGGGCCGCGGCGGCCGCCACCCGGGCCTGCGCCGTCGCCCGGTCCACCAGCGTGGGCTCGCCCGCGGCGACCACCCGCTCGCCCGCCACCCAGACGTCCGTGACCGTGCGCGAACCCGCCGCCCATACCAGGTTGGCGATCAGCTCCTCGTCGGGGACGTCCAAGCCGGTCGCGAAGGCTGGATGGTCGACGCTCAGGTGGACGATGTCGGCCGCCCGGCCGGTCTCCAGCGCGCCGATGTCCGTCCGGCCCAGTGCCTCGGCGCCGCGACGGGTGGCCATCAGCAAAGCGTCCGCGGCGCTCAGGGCCAGCGGGTCGGCCGCGTTCAAGCGGGCGGACAACGCCGCCGTCCTCGCCTCCTCCAGCAGGTCGAGCCGGTCGTTGCTGGCCGGGCCGTCCGTGCCGAGCCCCACCCGGACGCCGGCCCGCCGGAGCTCGGCCAGCGGGGCGATGCCGGACGCCAGCTTGGCGTTCGAGGACGGGCAGTGGGCGACGCCCACACCCCTGTCGGCGAACACGGCTATGTCCCGGCGCGACAGGTGGACGGCGTGCGCGGCCAGCAGCCGGCCCCCCGTCAGGCCGAGCGAGTCGAGCAGCTGCGGCACCGAGCCGAACGCGGCCCGCTGCGGCACGTCCTCGGTGGCCGTTTCCGCCACGTGGATGTGCACCAGCGCACCGCGCCGCGCGGCCTCCTCGCCGATCACCCGCAGCGCCTCGGGAGGCAGGACGTAGGCGGAGTGCGGGCCGTAGGCCAGCTCGATGCGGCCGTCCGGACCGCAGCGCAGACCGCAACGGTCCATCCGGGCGCCGATGTCGTCGACGGTCTCTTCCCACGGCGTACCGAAAGGCCTGTCGAGAATCGCCTCGGCCAGGACGGCCCGGGCACCCGTGGCCGTCACCGCCTCGATCAGCTCCTCGGTGTGGAAGTACATCTCCACGCTGGTGGTCACGCCGTTGCGGAGCATCTCCACCGAGCCCAGCAGCATGCCGTCGCCGATGTCCGCCGGGGTCATCATCGCCTCGGCCGGCCACATCGCGTTGCGCAGCCAGTCCATCAGGGGCAGGTCGCCGCCGCGCCCCCGCAGGACCGACATCGCGCTGTGCGCGTGTGTGTTGACCAGTCCAGGTAGCAGGATGCCGGTCAGCGTGCGGGACTCGCCGATCCAGTGCGGGGCGCCCGCGGCGGTCCCGACGTAGCCGATCATGCCGTCGGACAGGACGTCGACGACTGCGTCTCGGACGACCGTGCACGAGTCGTCGCAGGGCAGGGCGATCGGGGCGCGCAGGCGCAGTGGGGTGTGACTCACGCCTTTAACACGAGACTCCGGCGGGGAAGTTCACGTGATGCGGGCCACCACTTGCTGCGGGCGGCGCGGCGTTTTAGCGTGTGGGAGCGCTCCCATCGATGTCCGTCTCTGAGAAGGGAAACCCCGTGTCCCGTCCCCTCGCCGCATCCCTCGCGCTCGCCGCCGCGGCCGGCCTCTGGCTGACCACCGGCCCCGCCGCGGCCGGCACGCTCACCGGCGGCCTCTACCGCGAACCCACCACGGCCGCCGCACGCTGGGTGGCGGCAAATCCCAACGATTCCCGTACGGCCGTGATCCGCGACCGCGTGGCCAGCCAGCCGGCGTCGCACTGGCTGTCCAACTTCAACCTGGCGACCGTGGAGTCCGAGGTCTCCGGCTATGTAGGTGCTGCCGCGGCAGCCGGACAACTCGGCGTCCTCACCGTGTACGGCATCCCCAACCGTGACTGCGGCGGCGCGAGCGCGGGCGGCGCGCCCGATCTCACCCAATATCAGAACTGGATCAACGGGATCGCCCGCGGGCTGGCCGGGCGCACCACACTGGTGATGCTCGAACCCGACTCGATCGCGCTGCAGACCTGCCTGAGCAGCAGCGAGATCACCGCCCGCAACCAGGCGCTGCACACCGCGACGCGCACGCTGAAGGCGGCGGGCGCCAAGGTGTACCTCGACGGCGGGCACTCGACCTGGAACAGCGCGGCCGACCAGGCCGGGCGGCTGGTGGCGGCGGGCGTCACGGACGCGGACGGCTTCTACACCAATGTCTCGAACTTCAACCCGACCGGGAACGAGGCGGCGTTCGGCCGGGCGGTCATCTCGGCGCTGTCCGGACGCGGCGTCACCGGCAAGCATCAGGTCATCGACACGAGCCGCAACGGCGGCGCCTCGGGGGACTGGTGCGGTGACGACAACACCGACCGCCGGATCGGGCAGTACCCGACGACGAACACCGGCGACACGAACATCGACGCCTACCTGTGGGTGAAGCCGCCCGGGGAGGCGGACGGGTGCAAGTATGCGGCCGGGTCGTTCCAGCCCGACCTGGCGTACAGCCTGGCCAGCAGCGCCCCGAACCCACCGACAACCGGCCCGACGACCACGCCGCCGACGACCGGCCCGACCACCACGCCGCCGACGACCGGCCCGACCACCACACCGCCGGTTACCGATCCGCCGACGACGCCCACGACCACGCCGCCGCCGGCGGGCGCCGGCTGCTCGGCGACCTACCAGACGACCAGCTCGTGGTCCGGCGGCTTCCAAGGACAGGTCACGGTGACAGCCGGCAACGCGGGTATCAGCGGCTGGCAGGTGACCTGGACGCTGGGCAGCGGTCAGTCCGTCAACCAGGTATGGAACGGCGTCTCGGCGGTCAGCGGGTCGACCGTCAACGTGCGCAACGAGTCCTGGAACGGGGCGCTGCAGGCCGGAGCCACGGCTCAGTTCGGGTTCCTCGCCTCGGGCGCCGCGAGCACACCCGTACTGTCCTGCACCAGCCGTTGATCTTCGGTGCCGACCCGGTCCGCCGGGTCGGCACCACGGGCTCTATGCTCCGCTGCCGGCGTCTGCGCGAGTGGGGAGTCATCGATGGAACGGTTGCCTGGCCTGGTACGTCTGGGTTCGTTCCTGCTGGCCGCCGCGGCGGTGCTCGCGCTCGCCGGGGCGGTGGCCGCCGTCGTCGCGCTCGGGCATCTCGGTGACGCCGAGGTCGCGTACCGGCAGGGCGTGGGGGAGGACTCCGTTCCCGCTCAGGTGCGGTACGGCCTCTGGTACAACCTGACCGCCACCCTCGTCACGGCGCTGGTCGCCGGCGCCTTGGCCGTTCTTGTCCGAGCTCCCCGGCGGTGGGCGCAGATCGGCGTCTGGTGCCTGGCCGGCGCGGCATGGCTGGGCCTGGGATGCGGTCTCACGGGCGGTCCGGAGCTCGCGGCGCCGGACGGGGGCGTCCCCGCGGCGACGCGTCAGCTGCTCGACAACCTGATGCCCCGCTGGTACGCGTCCGGGAACACGTCGCTCGTGCTCGCCGTGCTCGGCGCATTCACCGTGGCGGCCGTGGTCTTCCTGCGGCCGCCGGTTCAGGAGTTCTACCGGTCGACCCTGGACCAAGGGGACCCGCAATGGTCGGCCTTCTTCACGGACCGGGCGGCGGGCGGATCTTGAGGCGGCCACTCGGTGGTGGCGGCGGTGATGGCGGGCCGGGCGTGGGGCGGTTTTGACGCGACCCACTCGGTGGTGGCGGCGATGGCGGGCCGGGCGCGGGGCGGTTCTTGACGCGACCCACTCGGTGGTGGCGGCGATGGCGGGCCGGGCGCGGGGCGGTTCTTGACGCGGCCCACTCGGTGGTGGCGGCGGCGATGGCGCGCGACTTGCTTCGCGGGCCGGGCGTCTAGCAGCTCTTGGAGCGGCCACTCGGTGGTCGTGGCGGCGATGGCGGGCGGCGTGCTTCGCGAAGCGGGCGTCACGTGGCTCTTGACGCGGCCCACTCCGTGATGGCGGCGCCGATGGCGCGCAGCGTGCGGGCCCGGCGGCGGAACTCCAGCACGGCGTGGTGCGAGGCGACCCGTACGCAAGCAATGGCTTTTGTCCCGCCGGCCGCCAGCAGCCAGGCCGACTCCCGGTCGGCGATGAGGGCGTGGGTCATCGCCAGCCGGTCACGGACGTGGTCGTTGACCCGGTTGTCGGTACTGATGATCGTGCCCACGTGAACGGTCAGGCCGCGCTCGCGCAGCAGCGCGGCGAGCTTCGCGGCACCCGGCAGCAGCCGGGTGGGCGGCACGACTCCCTCGGTGAGCGCATCCGTGCGCACATGATCGGCGACAACGACATCTCCCGGCCGTACGCGCGTGCTCAGCGCCCACCCGATCCCGGCGACCGCGATGGCGTCGTCGGTGTCGATCTCGCCGTCCTGGATGGCGCGCCGGGATCGCCGGGGCCCGATCCCGGTCCGTACGATCGTGGCCTCGTCCTCGCCGGCGCCGCGCCGCAGTGAGCGGGCGTCCATCCGGCTGGGCGTGAGAAGGGCCAGCCCCGGGTGCTGTGCCGGAGCCGGCAGCGGCGGGGGTGAGCTCGGGCCGGCGGACGCGTTGTCGTCCAGGCCCGGGATGGCGCCGAATTGCAGCGGGTCCATGTTCTCGCTCCGCGTTCGCGACTGGAACACCTGCTTCGACCGGCATGGGTGCGGCTGGTACGTGCCGGTTACTCCCCTCCGGACGTTACGCCCGCCGGGCCCCGATGGTGAGCCCCGAGCCGTCGCCGGACAGCCCGGCCGCCTTCAGGCGGGGGTCCGGCGGATCACCGTGCGCTGGAGCAGGACGAAGACGAACAGCAGGGCGCCGATGAAGATCCTCGTCCACCAGGAGCTCAGCGTGCCCTGGAAGGTGATGATGGTCTGGATCAGGCCGAGCACGATGATGCCCAGCACCGTCCCGGCGATGTAGCCGGAACCGCCGGTCAGGATCGTCCCGCCGATCACCACGGCGGCGATCGCGTCCAGTTCCAGGCCGACCGCGTGCAGCGGGTCGCCGGAGGACATGTAGAAGCTCAGCAGCAGGCCGCCGGCCGCCGAGCAGAAGCCGCTGATCGTGTAGACCGCGATCTTCACCCGGGCGATCGGCAGGCCCATCAGCATGGCCGACTGGGTGTTGCCGCCGATCGCGTAGACCGTGCGGCCCAGGCGGGTCCAGGCGAGCACCACCCCGGCGATCACCACGATCACCGCGGCGATGATGACGCTCGGGGTGATGCTGAAGCTCGCGATCGGGATCCGGGTCTGGGCGAGCCTGGTCCACGTCGGGTCGGTGATCGGGATCGACGACGTGCTGATCACGTAGCACAGCCCGCGGGCCAGGAACATGCCGGCCAGCGTGACGATGAACGGCTGGAGCTCGAAGTAGTGGATCATGCAGCCCATGCCGAGGCCGAGCAGCGACCCCATCACCAGCACCGTGATCATGACGAGGCCGGCCGGCCAGCCGTGGTTCAGGGTGACCGCGGAGACCATCGTGGTGAGCGCGACGACCGCGCCCACGGACAGGTCGATGCCGCCGGTCAGGATCACGAAGGTCATGCCGACCGCGACCACGAGCAGGAACGCGTTGTCGATGAAGATGTTCAGCAGGACCTGGGTGTTGTAGAAGTTCTCGTAGTTGACGATGCCGATCGCGTACATGATGCAGAGCAGCACCAGCGTGCCCAGCACCGGCACGTACTTGCGCAGCGCGAGGGTACGCCGCTTGGTCTCGATGACGGCCTCGGCCGCGGCCTCGACCTGCACGGTGGAACTCATGCTGCCCTCCACGGCCTGCTCGTGCGGCGCTGCGCCCGCTTCCCTTGCTCCGGTGCGCTCGATCATGCGGAGACCTCGGCTTTCGCGACGGGAACGGGGGCTGCGGGCGCGCCCGCACGGGGACGCCGCCGGAGCTTGGCGCGGAACGCCGGGGATTGCACCAGGCAGATCACGATCACGACGATCGCCTTGAACAGCTGCGTGGTCTCGGCGGGGATGCCGGTCGTGTAGATCGTCGTGTCGAGCGTCTGGATCAGCAGCGCGCCCACCACCGTGCCGGCGATGGAGAACCGGCCGCCGGCCAGCGAGGTCCCGCCGATCACCACGGCCAGGATCGCGTTCAGCTCGATCAGCGCGCCGACCGCGTTGCCGTCCGCGCTGGAGACGTTCGCGGTCGCCATCAGCCCGGCGATGCCGGCGCAGAACCCGGTGAACACGTAGACGCCCCAGATCAGCGTCCGCGAGCTCACCCCGGCGAGCCGGCTGGCGCGCGGGTTCCCGCCCACCGATTCGACGAGCAGACCCAGAGCCGTACGGCGGGTGAGCACCACGGTCAACGCGACGACCACCGCCGCGATGATCACCGCGAACGGGAACGTCAGCCAGTAGCCGGCCCCGATGAACCGGTAGGCCGGCGAGTTCACCGTGATGATCTGGCCCTCGGTGATCAGCTGCGCGAGGCCGCGGCCGGCCACCATGAGAATCAGCGTCGCGATGATCGGCTGGAGGCCCACCACCGCGACCAGGAAGCCGTTCCACATGCCCAGGACCAGCGCGATCCCGACGCCCAGCAGGCAGGCGGTCAGCACCGTGCCGACCGCGCCCTGCGACGGCTGGTGCACGATGTAGAGGCAGGCCAGCGCGCCGGCCACCGACATCACCGAGCCGACCGACAGGTCGATGCCGCCGGTCGCGATGACCAGCGTCATGCCGACCGCCACCAGCATCAGCGGGGCGCTCAGCCGCAGGATGTCGATGAGGCTGCCGTACAGGTGGCCCTGCCGCAGCTCGATGGCGAAGAAGCCCGGCGTGAAGAACAGGTTGCTCAGCAGCAGGACGAGCAGGGCGAGGACCGGCCAGAAGAGCCGGTGCCGGATGACGGCGCTCATGCGGTGACTCCGGTCGCGATGGTGTTCATGATCCGGTCGGCGTCGACGTCGTCGGTGTTGGCCAGCTGCGCCACGACCACCCGGTCCCGCAGGACGGCGATCTTGTGGCTGAGCCGTAGCACCTCCTCCAGCTCGGCGGAGATGAACAGCACCGCCATCCCGCCGTCGGCCAGCTGCATGACCAGTTTCTGGATCTCCGCCTTCGCGCCGATGTCGATGCCGCGGGTCGGCTCGTCGAGGATGAGCAGCCGCGGTTCGGTGATGAGCCAGCGCGCCAGCAGCACCTTCTGCTGATTGCCGCCGGACAGGTTCCGTACCGGGATCTCCGGGTTGGGCGGCCGGATGTCCAGCGCCTTGACGTACCGGTCGACCAGCTCGTCCTGGCGTCTGCGGGGGATCGGCCGGGTCCAGCCGCGGCTCGCCTGGAGGGCGAGAATGATGTTCTCGCGAACGCTGAGCTCGTCGACCAGGCCGTCGGCCCGGCGATTCTCGGAGAGGTACGCGATGTCGGAGTCCATCGCCGTGCGAGGCCCACGCAACGAGACGGTCTTGCCGTCGATGGTGAGATGGCCCGAGTCGGAGCGGTCGGCGCCGAACAGCAGCCGGGCCAGCTCCGACCGGCCGGAGCCGAGCAGGCCGGCCAGCCCGACCACCTCGCCCCGGTGGATGGTGAGCGTGAACGGCGCGATCGCCCCGGAGCGGCCCAGGTCGTCCGCCTCGATCAGCGGCTCACCCTTCTCCACCTCGCGCAGGGCGGGCTTGCGCTGCTGGTCGAGGGATTCAAGGGTGGACAGCTCCTGGCCGATCATCTTCTCGACGAGGTCACGCTGCGGCAGCTCGGCCGTCCGGTACTCGCCGACCAGGGTGCCGTTGCGCAGCACCGTGATGCGGTCGGCGATCGCGTAGACCTGGTCGAGGAAGTGGGTCACGAAGACGATCGCCAGACCCTGGTCGCGCAGCTGGCGCACGAGGAGGAACAGCCGCTCGACCTCGCCCGCGTCGAGGCTGGAGGTCGGCTCGTCGAGGATCAGCACCTTGGCCGAGATGTCCACGGCCCGGGCGATCGCGACCATCTGCTGCACCGCGATCGAGTGCGCGGCCAGCGGCGATCCCGGGTCGATGTCGATGCCGAGGGAGCCGAGCAGCTTGCCGGCGTCCGCCCGCATCCGCCGGAAGTTGATCATCCCGAGGCGGCGGGGCTCGCGGCCGATGTAGATGTTCTCCGCCACCGAGAGGTTCGTGCAGAGGTTGATCTCCTGGTAGACCGTGCTGACCCCGGCCTGCTGGGCCTGGCCCGGGCCGGTGAACAGCACCGGCTCGCCGTCCAGCTCGATGGTGCCGTCGTCGATCGGGTAGACGCCGGTGAGCACCTTGATCAGGGTGGACTTCCCGGCGCCGTTCTCGCCCATGAGGGCGTGCACCTCGCCGGGGAAGAGGCGGAAGTCGACCTCGCGCAGCGCGATCACTCCCGGGAAACGCTTACCCACCCCGCGCATCACGAGGATCGGCCGGCTCTCGTCCATCGATGTACCCCTCGGGGAGTTTTGTGAGGCCACCTGGTGTGAGGATCGCCGCCCGCCGGGCGGACCGCAATCCCCACACCAGCCGTCGCATGGCGTGCTGTGGGGATCCCCGCCCTCTGGCGGGCGGGAGTCCCCACACGTGGGGTGGTGCGTCCTCGTGTGGGGATTCGCGCCGTTGGGGCGGGCGGGAGTCCCCACACGTGGGGTGGTGCGTCGTGGTGTGGGGATTCCGGCCGTTGGGGCGGGCCGTACTCCCCACACGTGGGGTGGTGCGTCGTGGTGTGGGGATTCCGGCCCTTGGGGCCGGCTGTACTCCCCACACGTGAGGTGGTGCGTTGTGGTGTGGGGAGTCCCGC
>NZ_CAKUCL010000270.1 GCF_934643405.1 uncultured Actinoplanes sp. | reverse complement strand
CTAGGGCGCGCTCCCTACAAGCCGCGGCCTCGGCGTATCGGCCCTTGTTCGCTCAGCCTCCGACGCGAACTTCGTTGGTGGTCGCCGGATCGCGATCGCCATCGCTTCGGACGGTCGCCTCTGACAGGTGCGCGGACCACGACCGTGACGGCGATCTGGAGGCTGGGCCCGGAGCGGCGGAGGCTCATTGCGGGTTTCCGGCCGAACCGTTGACCGGGTCGACGCCGATCGGCATCCCGACGGGCAGAGTGTTCGAGGTTCTCGGTGCGGCCCGCGCAGCCCGTCCCGGAACGGATCCGCGATCGTGTGGTAGTCGGCTGCCTCGGACGCGGTCACGTGCAGGACTGAGACAGGCCCGGTGGCGGCTGCGTCAGACAGAGCTTCGAGAGTGTTCTCTCGACAGAATCCGGGCCAGAGAACACTCTCGAAGCGTTGACGACCGACCGCCTGTTCCCGGAAATCACCCCTCGGGAGAGGCCGGCGTGGAGCAGCCCGCTTCTTCCCGGCTAGTCGTTCGCCTGCGCGAACGTAACCGACCGAACCGTTTCGGTCAGTGAGTTGCCTTCCCGGATGCGGAACCGCACGTACGGCACAACGCTCGTCCGGTCGATGCGAAGGGTTCGCTCGGTGGTCCACCCTTCCAACTGGAACTCGCCCTGACCGATGTGAATCAGACCGAAAAGCGGTTCGTCACCAACACTCAGGACGAGCTTCTCACCGCGAACCTCGACCCGCGCCTCGACGTCAGCATGCGGGTCGTTCTCCGGCTCGTCCGACCATTCCGGGAACGTCGCCGGCATGGGAAAGGTGCATTGGAACGCAGCGCGCTCGAAGTCGCGCATCGGCACCTCGTCGCGGGCGAGCAGAACCTCGCTCCAGGGCAGACGGGCTTGAAAGTCCTCGGGGAAAAGCTCCATCAGTTCGCGGGTGGGCAGACAATCAACGACAAGGTGGATACGCCGCTCGCTGCCCGAGTTGCGGGCGTAGTGCTCCCGGTCGAAGTCCGCATACCACAGCCGTCCCGCATCCCAGTGGAACTCCTCGCCCTCGACGTAGAGCACGCAGCCCGGATTGGTCACGATGGGAACGTGCAGGCGGACGATGCCGAAACGGTAGGTCCATTTGCCGTCCCGGTGCAGGTGCAGCTGGGCTCCGGGGCCGAGTCCCATGAGCCGTGCGCTGAACATCGGTGCCGGAATGGATCGCAGCACCTCGGCGTGGTACGGAACCAGGTCCAGGAGCGGGGTGTCCGCGTGACTGGCCAGTCCGGCGCCACCCGGGTCGGTGCGTGCCGGGTCGCCGTTCGGGCCACGCAGGATGATCATTTTCCAGTCATCCATGATCTCGTCGCCGATGCCGGTCTGGCTGACGATGCGATTGCGCCGCCACTGTTCGCGTTCCTGCAGCATTCGCACTTCTGCAGCGAGCCGATCAGCGTCGAAGTGCAGGTTCAGAGCGGCCACCGAGGGTAAACGGCGAGCGGGAGTGACTGTCTGCTGAGACATGCGGTACTCCAATCGATTGTCAGTGCACGTGCTTGACGGCAAAATCAACCGTCACTTCCATGTGCCTTATGCGCTCCTCCACCACCAGGGAGCTGTGACCGGCGTCGTATCGATAGACATCGTGCGGGAGGCCCAGGTCGCGAAGCCTCGCCACGTAGTTCACGATCTGCCGGATGGGACACCGGGGATCGTTCTCCCCCGCGATGATCAGGACGGGTGCGGCGACACTGTCGACGTAGGTCAGCGGAGACGACGCCCGGTAGCGCTCGGGTACCTCTTCCGGCGAGCCACCCATGAGCGACCGGTCGTAGGCACGCAGCGCTTCGGTCTCGTCCTCGTACGCGGTCAGATAGTCAGCCACCGGCTCTGCCGCAATGCCGGCGCACCAGTCGCCAGGGCGTGTGCCGAGGCCCAGCAGAACGAGATAGCCGCCCCACGAACGGCCACTGAGAACGAGCCGGCCCGAGTCGGCGAAGCCGTTGTCGATCACGTGCGCCCGTACCGCCGAGATGTCCTCCAGCTCCGTCAGACCGGGTCTTCCCTCGATCGCATCTCGCCAGGCTGAGCCATAACCGGTAGACCCTCGATAGTTCACCTGGACCACGGCGAAGCCGTGATCGACCCAAGCGGCGATCCGCGGGTCGTATGCGTCGTCGTCGTATCCGATGGGTCCGCCATGCACCTCGAAAACACAGGGGTACGGCGCCTCACCTGTCCGCGGCCGCGATACCAACGCGTGGATGGGCCCGTTCGGGGAGTTCACCCACAGGTCCTGCACCCGCACCGACGGCGGAGATTCGGACCCTGGAGCGGTCAGTATCACGCCACCTGCCGTGGAGCGCACGCTGGGTGGTTCGGCCGCGCTGGAGGATACGTACTCGACACTGCAGTCGGGCCGGGTGACTGCGCCACGCACCACGCCGGGCGGCGTAGGCAGCCGGTCCAGGGCGCCGCTGCTCAAGTCGTACCGATACAGCTCATCGCGGGCCTGGTGCGCATGAAAGATGAGCAGTGCGCGAGCGTCGACGTACCAGGCGGCACCCAACTCCCCCGGGAGCCGGATGTCGATCTCTCGCTCTTCGCCGGTCAGCGGATCCCAGATCAACGGCGCCGGCCGGCCTTGTCGTTCATGCTCGACGAGCACCCTCGTATCACCCGGGGCAGGCGAGAACGACACGCCGCGCAGCCCCTTGCCTGGTCCATCCCAGGCACCGCCCAACCCGCGGCCCGGTCCGTCCCACAGGTCACCCACGACACTTCCATCGACCGTGACCACCCGGATGGCCCGATGCCGGCTGTCGCCGTGCTCGCTATGGCCGAGGGCCACCAGATGACCGTCGCTCGAAGTGCTGGCCACGTACGCGTCAGCGACATGTGCGTAGATCGGCTCGGCGGCTTGACCGGCTCGACACACCTGAATGGTGGTGCCCTGCTTATTCGTGTATCCGAGGACAGCCGAGCCGTCGTTCAGGAATGCCATACCGGCGGGGTATCCGGGCTCGCTCCCCGGCACCGCGATCTCGTCATCGCCGCCATCGAACGGCTGACGTCGCCATACGCCGAACTCGTCACCGTCCGTGTCCGCGAACCACCATATCCAGGCGCCACCCGAATCGATGGCGCCGAGCCCGGTTCCATGCGACCGCCGGGTCACCTGCCGATGAGTGCCGGCCTCCCGGTCCCATGCGTACAGCTCCCATTTGCCACATGCATTGGAACGGTACAGGCAGCGATGCGGAGCGTTGCGAGCCCATTGCGGAGCGGTTATCTGAGCGACATGAAACCGACGCCGCCAGAGCTGTCCATTCATCGCACGCCACCCACCTTCACGGGCGCATTGGCCGGCCGCCGGATAGCCCACAGCGCCACGACCACGAGCCCACAGCAGCCAGCGGCGGCTACCACATGGTGCGGCGACAGAAACTGGCCGACTACGCCCGCGACCGCGAATCCCAGGCCCTGCCAGAACATCAATCCCGCCATCTGCAGGCTCAGGGTTCGCGCCCGCAAGTCGTCCGACACGACCTCGAGCAATTTGCGATCCTGTCCCACCTGCAACGAGAAGCCGAGCCCCGACAAGACGAGCAAAAGGATCGCCAGGGGAAGTCCCGGCCGCGCAGCGAAGAAGAGCAGCGGGGTGAAGAGGATCATCGCGGTGGGCGTGACGAGCCTCATCTGCCGCTGCGGGGAGATCAACCAGTTGGTACATATCTCGCCCAGCACCGTGCCGATCGGCATGGCGCTCAGCATCAATCCCGCGCCCAGTGCTGCAGCGCCCAATGCGTCGGCGTACGGCACGGCCATGGCCTCCGGCGCAACCCCGATCGCCGGCACGGCCCAACCGAGAACCAGGATGCGCCGCACTTTGCGGTTCGCCATGACTGCCTTGACTCCCACGAGCGAGTCCACCAGCAGGGAACGGCGAGTCGTCTGCTCGGATCGCACCTCCGGGCGGCGCTCCTTCGTGAAGAGGCGCAAAACGATCGCCGATGTGAGGAAGCAACCGGCGTTGACGAGCAGCAGGCTTGGCGGGGACAGGACCGCCAGGAGGAGGCCACCTACGGCGTACCCACCCAGCTGAGCGCCCTGGATGACCAGCCGCAGCAGGCTGCGACCGGGGACGTATGTCTCACCCGGCAGGATGTCGGGCAGTACCGCCGCGCGGGTGCCGGCGAACACCGGTTCGATCATGCCGAGCGCGAAGGCGAGCAGGAGAACCGCCGGCACCGGGGTGCCACCGAACGACATCACGACGACCAGCGCGGCCGAGACGACGTTACAGGTGACCAGTAGCCGGCGGGCGGGAAGCCGATCGATCAACGACGACAGCAGCGTTCCGGCCAGCAGATGCGGTGCCAGGACCAGCGCGAACACCAGCGCCGAGAGCAGCGTTGACCCGGTCCGGGAGTAGATCAGAAACACCAGGGCGAAGTTGGCCGTCACCGTTCCCGTCATCGAGATGACGTGCGCGATGAAGATCGCCCGGAACTCGGGCACCGCAAGAGCGGCACGATATCGGCTCACGATGTCACTTCGACGGGCAATGCAGCCAGGGTACGAACGGTGGCAAGCGGCTTGCGCCGAGCCGGCCCCGTGGGCCGCAGGACAACCCGCCTCTCGGCCAGCACCGCCAGCATTTCCCGCAACACGATGTGCGCCAGAATCGAGCCGGTACAGGCGTGGGCGCCCTGCCCGAAGGACAGATGCCGGTTCGGCCAGCGGTGCAGGTCGATGCGATCCGGGTCGGCGAACTGAGCCGGGTCACGGTTTGCCGCGGCGAACAGCATCAACATTCCTTGACCTCGCCGCACACGGACACCGCCGAACTCCACGTCCTCCACGGCGAGTCGTGTCGTGCCCTGAATAGGTGCCTCGTAGCGGAAGAACTCGTGGGGGGCGCGCTCAAGGAGCGCCGGTTGTGTCGCCAACTGCGGCAGCAAGGTCTCGTCCTGCGAGAGGGCCAGCAATGCATTTCCCAGGGAGGCGGGCACCGCCGTGAATCCGTTGACCACCAGAGTGCGCAGCGAATTCATCGTGATCTGCCGCGGTACGTCGGCCTCGTCGGCCAGGTCGACGATGGTCCGGAAGGGGCGGCCCGGCTCGATCTCGTCGACCCATCCGTCGACCAGGGCGGCGAGCTGTCCCTGTGCCTGCTTGCCCGGAGCGCGCGTCTCCGGACGCAGCCCCGAGTCCATCGCGTTGGTGATCGCTTCCGCGATCGGCCGAATGACGGTCAGGTCGAAGGGCGGCAGGCCGGTCGCTGCGGGGATGAACCATCGCGCGAGCGGTTCGGTGAACTGGGTGACCATGTCGACCGGACCATCGGGAAGCCCGTCGAGAAGTCGCCTCACCTCTGCCCTGGTCGACTCCACCAACTGCGGGCTTGCCATGCGTCGCAACCCCTTGGCCAGCGCGTCGTAGATCGGCGTGTGCTCCGGCGGATCGAGAGTGTGCACGTCGATCGCCGGGCCCGAAACCGACTCGCCGGCCCGTCGCCAGTCCGCGGCGAAATGCGCGTGGTCCTGGAGAACCGCGGAACAGTGCTCGTACGAGGTGAGGACCCAACTGGACAGACGCTCATTCCAGAGCGGCGCCCGGGCTGAGCGGAGCGCCGCATACACGCGATACGGGTCGCGCAGTGTCTCCGGGTCCAGTGGGTCGTACGCGGCAACCGTGTCGGTCATGGTGCTTCGCTCCTGTGGGTGAAGGTGATCGGCAGGTCGTCTGGGTAGTGCAGGGTGGCGCGCGGCGTACTCGATGGCGTACCGGCAAGGCGGGGCGACTGCGGCGCTCCGAGGAGCCCGACGATGAGTGCACGCATAATGCTGCGCGCCAACATTGCCCCCGAGCACGCGTGCGGACCCCAGCCGAGCGACAGATGTCGGTTGGGGCGCCGGTCCAGCAGCAGGCTGTCCGGCGTCACGAACTGCTCGGGATCGCGGTTGCCCGCGGCGATCAGTGCGAGAACCAGCTGACCACGCTCAATCCGGATGCCATCAATCTCGACCGGAGAGACCACCGCGCGCGTGGTGCCTTGCACCGGCCCACCGAACCGCATCAGCTCGTCCACTCCACTGTCGAGCAGTTGTGGGTCGCGCATTCGTTCCAACGCGCCGACATTCTGCAGCAGCGCCATGACACCGTTCGCGGCGGCACCCACCGTAGTACTGAAGGCGGCGAGGAACAACACGCGCGCGCTGGCCCACACCGCATCCTCGGTAACGCCGGCCGCGCTTGCACCCGCGAGCACCTCGTCGAGCAGGCCCGGCAGCCGCCCGGCCGCATGCCAGGTGGCAATCATCTCGCTAACCTGTTTCCGGGCCGCCGTCGCCGGCTCGAGGAGTTCAGGGCGAAGGCCGGCGTCCATGCCAAGTACCAGCGCATCGGACAAGTCCGCGAACGACCGCACCGGAGGCTCCGGAACCCCCAGCAGGTCACAGATCGCAGTGAGAGCCACGGGCTGAGCTATCTCTGTCGTGAAATTGACGGACGGCGCCTCGATGAAACTCTCGCACAAGGCTGCGGCCTGGGCGGTGGCGCGCTTTTCCAAAATGTCTATGCGCTGACCGCGGAAGGCCGTCGTGAAAAGCCGGCGAAGACCACTGTGCTCCGGCGGATCCAACTCCTGCATGCTCATCACGGCCTGCGGGGCCTCAAACCCGGCCCGCCGCCAATCGCTGGCGTATACCTGCACGTCGCTGAGCACCGAATGACAATCGCGATATCGAGTCAGAACCCACGAGCCGAGACGCTCACTGTAGTGAACGGGCCGATCCTCGCGCAGCGTCGCGTAAGCAGCATACGGATCAGCAATGACTTGGGCATTCAGCGGGTCGAAACCCTTCACGTCGTCTCCTACGAGAATTACTTCTCAGCACGGGCTTCCGGTGTCGTCCGAATTGGATGATGACACGATCCCGCCACGGCTTTTACTCGCGTCGTCAACGGTGACCGCCAGGAGTGGTAGCGGGCATGACCCGGACACGTATGACCAGGTCATGCCCTTCAACCTCAGTAGGCGTAACGCATTTTTGTCCCCTCTCGGTCAGCATTCGTCAGTGCTCGGGACTACTCAGGGATTCGTCGGCAAGCCCATCTCTGAACTTGCCGCCCTGCTCCGCACTGCTCGAAAGAGGCCAAGGCCGTACGGCGGCCGTTCCGTCCGTCTTGCCCTGCAACCAATAAACACCGGCCGGATGTAGCAGTCCAGGCAGGTGGTCGGCAGAAAACCGGCAGCTTCGCCAGTTGCCGCCATCGATATGAAGGCCCCATGCAAGCCCGGCGAGGTGCTACTCTCAAACCGCCCGGCAGTTCGCCCGCACCCGGTCGGACTGGCCGGGCACCTGCGCGGGGGCGGGTGGAGCCAGCCGTCCTCAGTCATGTGCACCGGCATCACACCGGAGCTTGACGTCGATCGGGAGGCCCACGGCATGCTGGGGGACGCAATACGAGCGCAACGCCAGCGGGCAGGCCTGACCCAAGAAGAATTGGCCCACACGGCGCGGATATCGGTTCGCACCCTCGGAGAAATCGAAGCCGGGCGAGTGCGCAGGCCCCGGCCGCGGACCGTTCGGATGCTGGCCGAGGCACTGGGCCTGACTGACTTCGATCAGACGATAGCCACCATCACCGGCACCACCCCGCAAGCCGTCCCCTTCGGACGCTCCTCCCGTTCGGCTGAGCCGGACAGGAATGTCGGCGTCGATGGACTGCGTCGTCGCCCGATCCCGGCTCAACTACCTCATGGATCGCAACATTTCACCGCGCGCGAACGCGAAATGGAGCGTATGGATTCCTGGCTCGACGAGGCGGAGAACCGGCCACTCGGCGCCCCTGTCCTGATCCTGACCGGTGCCGCCGGCGTCGGGAAGTCGGCGTGCGCGGTGCAGTGGGGTCATCGGACGGCCGGGCGATTCCCAGGCGGCCAGCTCTACGTAGATCTAGCCAACGACCGCAGCCCGTCACCGGAGCCGGGCGACGCGATGCGCGGTCTTCTCGACGCGCTCGGAGTACCGCCGGCCGAGATTCCGACGGATGCGGCGGTGCAGGCGGCTCTCTTCCGAAGCATGGTCTCCGGCCAGCGGATGCTGATCCTGATCGACAACGCAGCACGGATCGAACAGGTTCGCCCGCTGCTTCCGGGATCGGCAAGTTGCGCGGTCGTCGTGACGAGTCGCGAGCCGCTGACCGAGCTCATCGCCGACGACGGTGCTCACCTGCAGGAGATTCTGCCGTTCGGTGAGGAAGACGCACGCCGTTTCCTTCTGAGCCGCCTCGATCCCCGCCGGCTGCCCAGAGACATCTGGGCCGTCACCGAGATCATCCGGCGCTGTGCCGGATCGCCTCGGCTTCTGTCCATGCTGTGCGCCCGTGCCGCCGTACAGCCGACAGTCGACCCGACAAGAATCGTCGAGGAGATGAACCTCTTCGAGACGAGAGCCGCATTCGGTGAATCCGCCCCGACAGCACCACTCCGGCAGTCGGTGAACTGATCGACCGGGACCAAAACGAGCTGGAGCCGGGGCTCGGTGAGGCGCCACCCCGAGCGTGCGGGTCGCGGCCCGGCGGTGGGCGTGCATCGTATGGGGCTTGTTGCGTTGCTGGCGTCTCGTTCCGCATAGCCGATCGCCCAGGCTCGGAAGCCAGCTGATCCTCACGCGGACGCAGGGACGCCTGTTCGCCATCCTGCGCGGGCCGGAGACCAGGGCGACCACCGCGCCGGTCCCGCCGGACGCCGAGTTTCTCGGGCTCCGGTTCACGCTCGAGACCGTTCTGCGGCCGCATCCGGCAGCCTCGGTCGTCGACGGGTACGTGTCGTTCCCGGTCACCGACCCGGGCCGGGTCGTCATCGGCGGCAAGGACGGCCTGTCACAAACCGCCGTGACGCAGATCGACCGGCGAACGCCGCGGCCACGATGCTGCGCGACGGTTCCGACTGGCGCGCGGTGGTCGAGCCGTCGCCGACTGACCGATTCGCGAGCGACATCGGGAGAGATCCGCGGCTTGCATGCCGACGGACACTGGGCCTGGCGACGAGGCATACCGTCGCTCGTCGCCGAGCCCTCCCGGCGGCCGATCAGGGCGTCAACGTCATCGCTTCGGCGAGGGCGCGCGCCGCTCGACCAGGTCTTTGCGTCCTGATCGGCGCCGCGCTGGACGCCGGGAACGTCCATCGCGCATTTTGCCGCGTCACCGAGGCCGCTGATCCGAACCCCCGACGGACTGCGGATCTCGGAAGCTTCGCCGCAGTTCGTGTCACTGCCTGTCGGACGACGGCGTTCAGCTGAAGGGACCTGTGCGGGCGTGTCGGCACCTCGGTGACCGAGAAGGTGGATCGGCATCAACTCGGGCCGGTCCTGCTCACCGACGCTGACGCGATGAATCGAGCTTCGCCGTCGACGACAAGCCGGAGCTCAGTCACCCAGTGATGGAAAGAGGCCCCGTCCGCCTATGGGACAGGGCCTCTCTGCTGGTGGGCGATACTGGGATCGAACCAGTGACCTCTTCCGTGTCAAGGAAGCGCGCTCCCGCTGCGCCAATCGCCC
>NZ_CAKUCL010000269.1 GCF_934643405.1 uncultured Actinoplanes sp. | reverse complement strand
GGGCCACTCCCGCCCGGCTGGTCCCTCGCGCCTCGCCGCCGCCGACCCCTCGCGCCTCGCCGCCGCCGACCCCTCGCGCCCCGCTCCGGCCGATTTCTCGCGCCTCGCCCCCGGTGCCCCCTCGCGCCCCGTGGGTTCCTCCGGCTCCAGGCGCCCCTCACGCCCCGGCCGGCTGCTGCCTTCGCGCTCAGCGTGCGCCGACCGCTCGCCGTGCCCATGGTCGCCACCGGAATGCCAATCGCCTCGGCCCAGCTCTGCGGCGACGTCCGCCTCGCCGCGCTCGTAGGCACCGGAGGGCCGGTCGCTCCCCGTGGGGTGGCGCGGGCGTGCGGCGTCCATGCAACCTCCACGATGGCGTCGATCAACCGATCGTTTTCACGATAGATCCGCATCCCCCTTTCGCCGCGAAACGCCTTCGGCGTTATCAAATCGGCATAAGCCTCCAAACGTGCAATGTCCCAAAATTAGACCGTTCGAGTGATGCGCCGGTCCGCTGAATACCGGCTATGCCGAACGGAGGCGGGCGCTTCGACTGCACAGGTCCTTGCCGCCGAATCCGCCGCAACATCGCCGACGGGGGTCGACTGGTGGTCCCCGCAGGCCGCCGGTCCGCGCGGGCGCCCGGTCCGCCTGGTCGCCGGGGCAGCTTGGTCGCCCGGTCCGATTGCCGATCCGCCTGCTCACCCGATCCGCCTGGTCGCCGGGGCAGCCTCGTCGCCGGGACAGCTTGGTCGCCCGGTCCGGTCGCCGTCCGCCTGGTCACCCGGTCCGGTCGCCGTCCGCCTGGTCACCCGGTCCGGTCGCCGTCCGCCTGGTCACCCGGTCCGCCTGGTCGCCGGGGCAGCTTGGTCGCTCGGTCCACCAGGTAGCCCAGTGAAGCCGGCTCCCTGCTGGTTCGAGGTCTTGATCGGATCGGATGGGTGACGAGGGTGTAAGGCACCACGTGTTGCCTTGCCGATGCATTGGAGGGGCACCGGGTGCAGTGCGTTCGGTCAAGCGGGCGTCCACCGTGCTGGAGGCGGATGAGCCGCCCGGGAGCGACCAAGCCAGCGCGCAAGAGAAAGCCGGCGGCAAGCGGTGGGAACGTCGGGCGCACGGCACCTGTCTGCCCGCCGTGAGGCGACGCCTGGCAAGAGGGCGCTGCCCGGCACGAGAAGGCGCCGCCGACTGGAGGAAGCGACGGCAGCACGCGAAGGCGCTGCTAGCCAGACCAAGGCGCCGCGGCGGCGGCGGCGGGCTGCGCGCCGGCGACCGCAACCGCCGCTGCGCGGAAGGCGGTGATGCGAGGGAACGGCGCGTCTCTCCGAGAGCCGGGCCGGCGCGCCTACTCCTCGGGGGCCACCTCGGCCACCGCGCGGGCGGCCTCTGGGCCGTCGGCCAGCAGGACGGCGAAGGCCTCCTCGTTCAGGACCGGGACCTTCAGCGTCAGCGCCTTGTCGTACTTGCTGCCGGGATTGTCGCCGACGACCACGAAACCCGTCTTCTTCGAGACCGAACCGCTCACCTTGCCGCCGCGCAGCATGATCGCCTCGGAGGCCTGGTCGCGCGAATACGCCGACAGCGTTCCGGTCACGACGACCGTGACGCCCTCCAAGGTGCGGGGGCCCACGTCGACCTGTTCGTCCTCCATCCGGACGCCGGCCTCTCGCCACTTGCGGATGATCTCGCGGTGCCAGTCGACGGCGAACCACTCGCGCAGGCTCTCGGCGATCGTCGGGCCGACTCCCTCCACCGCGGACAGCGGGTCCGGATCGGGCTTCTTCCTGCCCTCCTCGGTTGCCGCCTCGGCGTCGGCGGCGGCCAAGGTGGAGGAGGTGCGGGCGACGATCTCCTCGATGGCCGCCATCGAACCGAATTCGCGGGCCAGCGCCTGCGCCGCGGTCGGGCCCACGTGCCGGATGGACAGCGCGACCAGCACCCGGGCCAGCGGCCGCTGCTTGGCCTCCTCCATGCTCGCCAGCATCTTCGCGGCGTTGCTGCCCAGACTGCCGTCCTGGTTGACGAAGAACGGCACGCGCAGCAGGTCGTCCGCGGTCAGCGCGAAGAAGTCGCCCTCGTCGTGGACGACGCCGGACTCGAGCAGGGCACGCGCCGCCTTCTCACCGAGCACCTCGATGTCGAAGACGTTGCGGCTGCCCACGTAGCTGAGCCGTTCACGACGCTGCGCGGGGCAGAATTGCGCGTTCGGGCAGCGGATGTCGATGTCGCTCTCCTTGGCGGGAGCGAGTTTCGTGCCGCACTCGGGGCAGTGCGTCGGCATCACGAACGGGCGGGCGTCGGCCGGGCGCAGGTCGATCACCGGCCCCAGCACCTCGGGGATCACGTCGCCGGCCTTGCGGAGCACGACCGTGTCGCCGATGAGCACGCCCTTGCGCTCCACCTCGCGGGCGTTGTGCAGCGTGGCGAGCCCGACCGTGGACCCGGCGACCTTGACCGGCTCCAGCACCGCGAAGGGAGTGACCCGCCCCGTACGGCCGACGTTGACCTCGATCCCGAGGAGTTTGGTGTTGACCTCCTCCGGCGGGTATTTGTAGGCGATCGCCCAGCGCGGCGCCCGGCTCGTCGAGCCCAGCCGGCCCTGGATGGCCACCGAGTCGACCTTCACCACGACGCCGTCGATCTCGTGCTCGACGTCGTGGCGGTGTTTGCCGTAATAGGCGATGTAGTCGTTGACGCCGTCCATGTCGTCGACGACCTTCCAACGTTCGCTGGTCGGCAGGCCCCAGGACTTCAAGGCCTCGTACGCGTGTGACTGCGACGTGGGCGTGAAACCCTTCCGGGCCCCGATGCCGTGCACCACCATGCGCAATCCCCGGGTGGCGGTGATCCGGGGATCCTTCTGCCGCAGGCTGCCCGCGGCCGAGTTGCGCGGATTCGCGTACGGCGGCTTGCCCTGTTCCACCAGCGAGGCGTTGAGATCGGCGAAGGCCGCGGAGGGCAGATAGACCTCGCCGCGCACCTCCAGCAGCTCGGGCGGGTCGTCGTCGGCCAGGCGGTCCGGGATCTCCCGGATGGTGCGCACGTTAGGCGTCACGTCCTCACCGGTGCGGCCGTCGCCCCGGGTCGCGCCGCGCACGAGACGACCCTTCTCGTACGTCAGGTTGATCGCCAGCCCGTCGACCTTGAGCTCGCAGATGAACTCGACCTTGCCGCCCGCGTCCCGCTCGGTGCGCTCGGCCCAGGCGGCCAGCTGGTCGGCGTTGAAGACGTTGTCCAGCGAGAGCATGCGCTCGGCGTGCTCGACCGACGCGAACTGCGAGGAGAACGTGCCGCCCACGTTCTGCGTCGGCGAGTCGGGGGTGCGCAGCGACGGATACTTCGCCTCGAGCGCCTCCAGCTCGCGCAGCAGCGTGTCGAACTCGGCATCGGTGACGATCGGCGCGTCGAGCACGTAGTAGCGGTACTGATGGTTACGGACCTCGTCGGCCAGTTCCGCGTGCCGCGTACTCGCCTCGGGTGTCGGGTCCTCACCCGCGGCGGCGATCTGCTCGGGGGTGGGACCCTCGGCAAGCTGCTCGGCCACGTCGGGCTCCGCCGCACCGGAAACCGACTGGGTTACCGCCTTCTTCGACACCGGGACCTCCGTCTTCGTTCTTACGAGGAACCGTAGTCGCCCGGTACGACAATTTCGGGCCGCCACGAGACGGTCACGCCTCGGACAACCTCCGGCCCGCCTCCCGGACGGCGGTGAGCGCGGCACGCGCGTACGGCTGGGAAGCTCCGGAAAGCCCGCAGGCCGGCGTCAGCACGACCTGCCGGGCCAGTCGGTCCGCCGGGAAGCCGAGCCGCTGCCGCCACAACGTGGTGACCTTCTCCGCGACCGCCTTGGCGTCCGGCCGCTGCGCCGATCGGGTGGGGACGACGCCGGCGAACAGCCCGAGACCCGCCTCGATCGCCTCGCCGAGCGGGTCCAGGTCGTCGACCAGGCTCATGTCCAGCGACACGGCCACGGCCCCGGAGTCCCGGACCACCTGCAGGGGAACCTGCGGAGCGCAGCTGTGGATCACCACCGGGGCACCGGCCGCTTCCACGACCGTACGCAAGCCGGAGGCCGCATCCACCGGCTCGACCGCGCGGTACGCACCCAGCCCGCTCTCCGTCGGGATCCGTCCGGCGAGAACCGCCGTCAGGGACGGCTCGTCGATCTGCAGCAGCACCGAGGCGCGCGGCAGCCGTTTGCGCACCTCGTCGACGTGCCGGCGCAGACCCTCGGCGAGCGAGGCGGTCAGATCGCGCACCGCGCCCGGGTCACGCAGCAACCGGCCGCCGATCGGCAGGTCGATCGACGAGGCCAGCGTCCACGGACCGGCCGACTGGATCTTCAGCAGGCCGGCGAACCCGTCACCCTGCTCGGTGAGCTGGTCCAGGTCGCGTTCCAGCAGATCCGCCGTACGGCGGAGATCCTGCCCGGGACGCGGCGCCACCTGCCACCGGCCGGCATAGAGCTGCACCGGAAGCTCGGCGAGCAACCCGGCGGAACGCCCGATCAGATCCGCGCCCGGACCGCGTTCCGGCAGCTCGGCGAGGTGCGGCAGGTCGGGCAGCTCGCCGAGGACTGTCCGCTGCGCCTCGGCGATGTCGGTGCCGGGCAGCGACCCGATCCCGGTGGCCGCACCCGGCGGCCAGGGGAACTCAGACACCGGCCGGCACTTCCAGCCGAGCCGCGTCGGTGATCGTGGCCGAGCCCAGCACCACGTCCCCGGCCGTGTCCTTCCGGTACGCCACGATGGCCTGACCGGCGGCGACACCCCGCGCCGGGGAGAGCAGCCGAGCGGTCATCGTCGATCCCTCGACGGTCACCACCGCGGGCACCACCTCGCCGTGCGCCCGAAGCTGCACGTCGCACTCGACCGGAGTGGGCGCGCCGTGCCAGATCGCGCGGCTCGCGGTCACCTCGTCGACCAGCAGGTCCTCGCGCGGCCCCACGGTCACCGTGTTGGTCTTCGGCGTGATCGACAGCACGTACCGGGGGCGGCCGTCGGGCGCGGGGACCCGCAGGTCGAGACCCTTGCGCTGACCGATCGTGTACGCGTAGGCGCCGTTGTGCCCGCCGAGACGCTCGCCGGTGCGGGCGTCGACGATGTCGCCCGGCGCCGAGCCGAGACGCTTCTCCAGGAAGCCCTTGGTGTCGCCGTCGGCGATGAAGCAGATGTCGTGCGAGTCGGGCTTGTCCGCCACCGCGAGCCCGCGCTGGGCGGCCTCGTCGCGCACCTGAGCCTTCGTCGAGCCGCCGAGCGGGAAGATCGCCCGGTCGAGCTGGTCGCGGGTGAGCACCGCCAGCACGTACGACTGGTCCTTGGCGTCGTCGACGCTGCGCCGCAGCAGGCCGTCCGCGCCGAGCCGGGCGTGATGCCCGGTGACCACCGCGTCGAAGCCCAGGGCCACCGCCCGGTCCAGCACCGCGGCGAACTTGATCTTCTCGTTGCAGCGCAGACACGGATTCGGCGTACGGCCGGCGGCGTACTCGGCCACGAAGTCGTCGACCACGTTGTCGTGGAACTGGTCGGCCATGTCCCAGACGTAGAACGGGATGCCGATCACGTCGGCCGCCCGTCGCGCGTCGCGGGAGTCTTCCAGCGTGCAGCAACCGCGCGCGCCGGTCCGGTAGGTCTGTGGATTACGCGCCAGTGCCAGGTGCACACCGGTCACGTCGTGGCCGGCGTCGTGGGCACGGGCAGCGGCGACGGCGGAATCGACCCCGCCCGACATGGCCGCAAGAACTCGCATGGGCTAAAGACTATCCGCCGTTCAGCGCGGGGTCTTCCAGGCGGTCGCCCGCCGGGACCGCTCGACGGCGGCGGGCAGCGCGGCGATCAGCGCATCCACCTCCGCGGCGGTCGAGGTGTGGCCCAGCGTGAACCGCAGCGACGATCGCGCCCGGTCGTCGTCGGCGCCCATCGCGACCAGCACGTGGCTGGGCTGCGCCACCCCGGCCGAACAGGCGGAACCGGTCGAGCAGCTGACGCCCTGAGCGTCCAGCAGCATCAACAGCGCGTCGCCCTCGCAGCCCGGGAAGCTGAAGTGCGCGTTCCCGGGGAGCCGGTCGACCGGGTCGCCGTTGTAGATCGCCTCGGGCACCACCGCCCGGACCCGCTCCACGAGGTCGTCACGCAGGGCCGCGACCCTCGTCGCGTACTCCTCCCGGCTCTTCACCGCCAGTTCGACCGCGACCGCGAAGGCCGCCACGCCCGCGGTGTCCAGGGTGCCGGATCGCACATCGCGCTCCTGGCCGCCGCCGTGCAGCAGCGGCGTCACCGCGACGTCGCGGCCGAGCAGCAGCGCGCCCACGCCGACCGGACCGCCGAGCTTGTGCCCGGTCACGGTCATCGCGGCGGCGCCGGAGGCGGCGAAGTCGACCGGGATCTGCCCGGCGGCCTGCACGGCGTCGGTGTGGAACGGGATGCCGTGCTCGGCGGCGAGACGGGCCAGCTCGGCGACCGGCTGCACCGTGCCGACCTCGTTGTTCGCCCACTGCACGCTGATCACGGCGATCTCGCCGGCGTACCGGTCCAGGACCCCGGCCAGCCGCTCCGGTGTGATCTTGCCGACCGCGTCGACCGGCAGATTCGTCACCTGCGCGCCTTCGTGGGTGCCGAGCCAGTCGGCGGCGTCCAGGACCGCGTGGTGCTCCACCGAGGAGACGACCACTCGCGTACGGCTGAGGGAAACGGACCGCCGTGCCCAGAAGATGCCCTTGACCGCGAGGTTGTCGCTTTCCGTCCCGCCGCTGGTGAAGACCACCTCGGACGGTCGGGCACCGAGGGCCGCCGCGACGCGCTCGCGGGACTCCTCCACCAGGCGGCGGGCGTGGCGCCCGGCAGCGTGCAGGGACGACGCATTGCCGACCTCGCGAGCGGCGGCGACGTACGCGTCCAACGCCTCGGCGAGCATCGGCGTGGTCGCCGCGTGATCCAAGTAGGCCATCAGGAACAGCTTATGCCTGTCCGCTTCATTGCTCTCCAGACGCGGAACGGCCCGGTGATCAACACCGGGCCGTCCGTCTTGCTTGCGTACGGGACTACTTGCGCTTGCGGATCTCCTCGGCGGCCTGCGGCACGACCTTGAACAGGTCGCCCACCACGCCGTAGTCGGCGAGCTCGAAGATCGGCGCCTCGGGGTCCTTGTTCACCGCGACGATCGTCTTCGAGGTCTGCATGCCGGCCCGGTGCTGGATCGCCCCGGAGATGCCGAGGGCCACGTAGAGCTGCGGCGACACCGTCTTGCCGGTCTGCCCGACCTGGAACTGGTGCGGGTAGAAGCCCGAGTCGACCGCCGCGCGGGACGCGCCGACCGCGCCGCCGAGCAGGTCGGCCAGCTCCTCGACCAGCTGGAAGTTGTCCGCGTTGCCGACGCCGCGGCCGCCGGAGACGACGATCGACGCCTCGGTGAGCTCCGGGCGGGAGCCCTTCTTCTCGGCGACCCGCTCGACCACCTTGGTGAGCTTGTCCGCGTCGGTGGCGGCGACTGTGATCTGCTCCACCGCGGGGCTCTTCGGGTCGGGCTCGGGCGTGACCGAGTTCGGCCGGATGGTGACGATCGGCAGCCCGCGCGTGACCTTGGACTTCACGATGCCGGAACCGGCGAACACCACCTGGGTCGCGGTGCCGTCGGCGTCGACGGCGACCGCGTCGGTCAGCAGGCCGTTGTCCAGCTTGACCGCCAGCCGGCCGGCGATCTCCTTGCCCTCCTGCGTGGAGGCGAGCAGCACCGCGGCGGGCTGGGCGCTCCGGACCAGCTCGGCGACGGCGGTGGCCTTGGGCGCGACGAGGAAGTTCTCCACGTCGTCGCCGGCCGCGTGGTAGATCTTCTCGGCGCCGTACTCGGCGAGCCGGTCGGTGAGCCCCGAGGCGTCGCCGAACACCACCGCGCTGGGCGATCCCAGCGTGCGGGCGATGGTCAGCATCTCGAGCGTGACCTTCTTGACGCCGGCAGCCTGCGAGGCCTCGACGACGACCAATACCTCAGCCATGTGTCTCTCCCTCTCAGACTCAGACGAACTTCTCGGTGGCGAGGTACGCGACCAGCTGTGAGCCGCCGTCGCCCTCATCCGTGATCTTGGTGCCCGCGGTGCGCGGCGGGCGCTTCGAGAACTCGATCACCGCGCTGGTCGCGCCGGCCGTGCCGACCTCGCCCGCGTCGATGCTCAGGTCGCCGAGCGACAGGGTCTGCACCGGCTTCTTCTTGGCGGCCATGATGCCCTTGAAGGACGGGTACCGCGGCTCGTTGATCGTGTCCCAGACGCTGACCACGGCCGGGGTGGCCGCGGTGACGACCTCGTACCCCTCGTCGGTCTGCCGCTCGGCGGTCAGCTGCGAGCCGTCCACGGTGAGCTTGCGGGCGCCGGTCAGCGCCGCGACGCCCAGCCGCTCGGCCAGCATGTGCGGCATGACCTGCACCCGGCCGTCGGTCGACTCGGCACCGCAGATGATCAGATCAGCGTTGAGGGTCTTGAGGGCGGTGGCCAGGACCTTGGAGGTGGCGACCGCGCAGGAGCCGTGCAGGGCGTCGTCGGAGATGTGGACGGCCTTGTCCGGCCCCATCGACAGCGCCTTGCGGATCGACTCGGTGGCGCTCGCCGGGCCCATAGTGAGCACCGTGACCTCGCCGCCGTGCGCCTCCTTGATCTTCAACGCCTCCTCGATGGCGTACTCGTCCATCTCGTTGATGACGTTGTTCGCCGAGCCGCGCTCGACGGTGTTGTCGCTCGCGCTCAGGGTGCGCTCGGCACCGGAGTCGGGCACCTGCTTCACCAGTACGACGATGTTCATCGCGCTCCTACGACCCTCCTGTATTGAACGCACCGTTTTCACTCGCCCCGCCAGGTTACCCGCCAGTAGCTTAGGTGTGGCGGTGACCCACCTCACCCGGATCGACCGCTGATAGCCGTGGTCGCCCCGGTCGCTACGAGGCAGGTGTGACGATATGTCCGGCCAAATCGGTTCGCTGCCGGACGGGCCGCGCCCGTCCGCCACTCATACTCCCCCACGCCTTCCCGGCCCCGCGCCGGACATCCATGGTCGTGTCGGGCCGCGTGTCCGCTTCAGTGACGAACTACGCAGCTCGTCGCCGCACCTTCCGCACCGGATCGGTCAATAATCAGCGGGTGCTCGGTGGCTTGCGGCAATGGTTCGATCCGGAGAAACAGCCAACGGTCGGCCGCACTCCCGACTACCGCTTCTCGCTGGCCAACGAACGCACCTTCCTGGCTTGGATCCGTACGGGCCTGGCCCTGATCGCCGGCGGTCTGGCCTGTGCCCAGTTCCTGCCGCCGCTGCCCATCCAGCACCTGCGCGAGGTGATCGCGATCGCGCTGCTGGTGCTGGGCGCCGTCGTCGGCCTGCGGGCCGTGGACCACTGGGCCCGGACCGAACGCGCGATGCGCTTGGGCGAGGAGCTGCCCGGCTCGAAGTTCCCCGCGGTCCTGGCGATCCTGGTGGCGCTGGGCGCTGTCCTGCTCGTGGTGGCCGTCCTGCTGAGAGCCATCAAGTGACCGCCCCCGCCGCCGACGGCCGGGCGGCCCGGCCGCGCCCGCCGTCGCCCCGAAACGCCACCGCCGCCGGCTGTCCGCCCCGGCAGCGCCCACCGTC
>NZ_CAKUCL010000268.1 GCF_934643405.1 uncultured Actinoplanes sp. | reverse complement strand
GCGTGCGCCATCTCGAAGCTGCGCGCGTTGATCCGCTTGATGATCTCGGCGGCGACGCCGGCGCGGCCCTGCGGGCCGGCGGCACGCCACGCCGGGGTGGCGGCGCGGGCCGCGGCGACCAGGGCGTGCGGGTCGGCCTTGGGATAACTGACGCCCAGCTCCAGACCGTACGGCGAGCGCTCGGTGGACGCCGTGCCGGTCGCGCCGGGCACCTCGATCGGGAAGGGTTTGCCGAGCAGCGCGGTGAACGCGCGCTCCCCGGCGGGGGCGGCGTCCTCACCGTAGACGGACTTGCTCGGCGACTCGGGGTAAGCCGACCAGTAGTCCCGGGCGGTCGTGGCCCGGACAGCCTGGTCGAGCAGTTCGCGATGCGTCTCGTACCACTCGGCGGGGGTTGTCATCTGCGCTCCATTGCGGTTGGCTGTCCCTATTATCTACCGTCCGTTCGGTCGGTAATCAACCCCTGGGAGCGAAGGTGGCACTCACCGAGGGACACACCGCGGCGCACCAGATGTTCGACCGGGACACCGCGTCGAAAGGTCTGGGCATCGAGCTGCTCGACGCCGGGAACGGGCAGGCCACGGTGCGGATGACGGTCACCGGCGACATGGTCAACGGGCACGCCATGACGCACGGCGGCTTCGTCTTCCTGCTCGCCGACACGGCCTTCGCGTGCGCCTGCAACTCTCATGGTCCGGTGACGGTAGCGGCCGGGGCCGACATTTCTTTCGTTCGTCCTACCAAGGCGGGTGACGTGCTTACGGCGTACGCAAGAGAAAGAGTGACCCAGGGTCGCAGCGGGATCTACGACGTGACCGTGACCTGCGAGGGCGACGTCGTCGCCGAGTTCCGGGGCCGCAGCCGCACGATCGGCCCGGAGCGGGTTGCGTGACCGCGCCGGAGGCTCCGCGCCGTCGTGGCCGGCCGGGGAACGACCTGGACAGCGTGCTGGCCGCCGCGGTGCGCCTGTTCAACGACCGCGGCTACGACGCGACCAGCATGTTCGACATCGCCGAGTCGCTCGGCATCACCAAGTCGAGCGTCTATCACCACATCAGCGGCAAAGAGCAGTTGCTGCAGATGGCGATGGATCGGGCGCTCGACGGCCTGTTCGAGGCGGCCGACGAGGTCCGCGCGCTGGAGGTCTCCGCGCTGGAACGCCTGCAGCAGCTGATCCGGCGCAGCGTGCTGGTGCTCGGCGAGCGCTTCGAATACGTGACCGTGCTGCTGCGGGTGCGCGGCAACACCGCCGTCGAGCAGCACGCCCTGGCCCGCCGGCGCGACTTCGACGCCGTCGTCACCGACCTCGTCAAGCAGGCCCAGGCGGAGGGCGGCGTCCGCCCCGACGTCGATGCGGCGACCGCCTCCCGCCTGCTGCTCGGCATGGTCAACTCGCTCACCGAGTGGTACCGCCCCCGTCCCGGCGGCGCCGCGGCCATCGCCGACGCCGTCACCACCATCGCCTTCGAGGGGCTTCGCGCCTGAGAGGAGTCCACCGTGCAGGACCGCACCCCCCGCCCCGAGGATCTGGAGCCGATCGAGCGCGCCTCGGTCGACGAGCTGCGCGCCCTTCAACAGCAACGCCTGCGCTGGTCCCTGCGCCACGCCTATACGAACGTGCCGGCCTACCGGAAGATGTTCGACGAGGTTCAGGTGCACCCCGACGACCTGTCCGACCTCGCCGGCCTGGCCAAGTTCCCGTTCACCGACAAGGCCGTGCTGCGCGCGAACTACCCGTTCGGCATGTTCGCCGTGCCGCGCGAGCAGATCGCCCGGCTGCACGCCTCGTCCGGCACCACCGGCCGGCCCACCGTCGTCGGCTACACGCGGGACGACCTGCGCACCTGGGCCCGGCTGATGGCGCGGTCGATCCGCGCGTCCGGTGGCCGGCCCGGCGACCGGGTCCATGTCGCGTACGGATATGGGCTGTTCACCGGGGGTCTCGGCGCGCATTACGGCGCCGAGGAGCTGGGGTGCACGGTGATCCCGGTCTCCGGCGGCATGACCGAGCGCCAGGTCATGCTGATCAAGGACTTCGAGCCGGACATCATCATGGTCACCCCGAGCTATCTGCTGGCCATCGTCGACGAGATGGAGCGGCAGGGCGTCGATCCGCGCGCGACGTCGTTGCAGGTCGGCATCTTCGGCGCCGAGCCGTGGACGCAGGATCTCCGGCAGGAGATCGAGACCCGCCTCGACATGCACGCCCTGGACATCTACGGCCTGTCCGAGGTGATGGGCCCCGGCGTCGCGAACGAATGCGTCGAGACCAAGGACGGCCTGCACCTCTGGGAGGACCACTTCTACCCGGAGATCATCGACCCGGTGACCGGCGAGGTGCTGCCCGACGGCGAGACCGGTGAGCTGGTGCTGACCTCGCTCACCAAGCAGGCCATGCCGGTGATCCGCTACCGCACCCGCGACCTCACCCGGCTGCTGCCGGGCTCGGCACGCCCGATGCGCCGCATCGAGAAGATCACCGGACGTACCGACGACATGATCATCCTGCGCGGCGTCAATCTCTTCCCCACCCAGATCGAAGAGCTCATTCTCCGTACGCCGCGGCTCGCGCCCCATTTCCAGTGCGTGCTCACCCGCGACGGCCGGCTGGACGCGCTCACCGTCAAGGTGGAACGGCGGGCCGAAACTGATCAGCCCGGTGCCGACGCTGCGGGCCGGGAACTGGCCGCAGCCATCAAGAACACCATCGGCGTCAGCGTGACCGTGGAGGTGATCGATCCGGACGGCGTGGAGCGGTCGATGGGCAAGATGCGGCGGATCGTCGATCTGCGACGGTGAGACGCGGACGAGCGGGCGGGTGCGGTGACCGGATAGCCTGTGCGCCGATGAGACGCAGAGCGCAGTGGACGGCAGCGGTGGCCCTCGTCGCGGCGTTGGCCGCGTGCCAGTCGGAGCGGCCCGCGCCCACGACCGCGAGCGCGCCGCCGGCGCCCTCCTTCCCGCCCGGGCCGTCCGCGTCGTCGCCCTCGGCCGCGCCCTCGCCGTCCGCGTCCGCGGACTGCGTGACCGCCACGCTCGGCGGGCTCTCGCCGGCCGAGCGGGCGGGTCAGGTGCTCATGGTCGGCACCTCGGTCAACGCGCCGAGCGGCATGGGCGACACCGTGCGGCGTTACCACCTGGGCGGGGTCTTCCTGCACGGCCGCAGCACCAACAGCGCCGCCGAGCTCCGTTCCGACATCGACGACCTGCAGAAACGCGCCGGGACGCCGCTGCTGATCTCGCTCGACCAGGAGGGCGGCGCGGTCCAGACGCTGAAGGGACCGGACTTCCCGATCATCGCGTCCGCCGCGACGCTGGGCGCGGGTCCGCAGGCGAAGCTGCGCAGCACCGTCGCCGACAGCGCGAAACGGCTGGCCGGCATCGGTGTCACGGTCAACCTGGCGCCGGTCGCCGACACCGTGCCGGCGAGCCTGGGCAAGCAGAACCCGCCGATCGGCGCCTTCCGGCGGCAGTACGGTTCCGACCCGGTCAAGGTCGCGGCGGCCATCCGTACGGTCGTGCCCGCCTCGCAGGACGCGGGCGTGCTCACCGTGCTCAAGCACTTCCCGGGTCTCGGCCGGGTGCGGTTCAACACCGACACCTCCGCCAAGGCCGTCGATGACCAGGCCACGACCACCGACCCGTACCTGCGCCCGTTCGCCGACGGCATCCGTACGGGATCGGCGGGCGTGATGATCTCCTCGGCCTCCTATCCCCGGCTGGATCGCTCCGCGATCGCCGCCTTCTCCAAGCCGATCATCACCGGTCTGCTGCGGGAGAAGCTCGGTTTCACCGGCTTGGTGATGTCGGACGACCTGGGCGCCGGGGTCGCGGTGAGCGCGGTGCCGCCGGGCGACCGGGCGGTACGCTTCGTGGCCGCGGGCGGGGACATGGTGCTGACGATCCGGGCCGCCGACGCGGCTCCGATGGCGTCCGCCCTGCTCGCAAAGGCGGGCAAGGACCCGGCGTTCCGTGCCCGGCTCACCGACGCGGCGCGGCACGTGCTGCGGGCCAAGCAGAAGGCCGGCCTGCTGCGCTGCGGCTAGGCGGCCGCCGGCGGGGGCGCCGTGCTCCGCCGCACCACCAGGCGGGGCACCAGGACGATCTCGGTGCGCAGCGTGCGGCCCTCGTCCAGGCGGGACACGGCAGCCAGCACGGCGTTGCGGGCCTGGGCCGGGGCGTCCTGGTTGACCGAGGTCAGGTCGATGTGGGCGAGGCGGGCGAGGCTGCTGTCGTCGTACCCGACCACCGAGACATCGCCGGGGACGCCGAGACCGGCACGCAGGAACGCGTCCATCACGCCGACGGCGAGCCGGTCGTTCGAGCAGACCACGGCGGTGGGGCGGTCCGGGTCGGCGGCGAGCTGCCGTCCCGCCCGGACACCGCCCTCCTCGGTGTGATCGCCCGGTACGACCCGCGCGGTCAGGCCGGCCCGCCGCATCGCCCGGCGGTAGCCGCGTCGCCTCGCCGCGGCGACCGCACCCTTGCCGCCGTCGACGAAGGCGATGCGGTCATGTCCGAGACGGATCAGATGGTCCAGTGCCGCGCCGACGCCGACGTCGTCGGCCGAGCGGACGACGTCGACCGCGGCGTCGCGCACCATCCGGCCGACGGAGACGCACGGCACTTGAGCGGCCAGTTTGTCCAGGACGGTGGCCGGCGAGTCGGGGCCGAGCAGGATGAGCGCCTCGCAGCGGAAGTCGAGCAGCGTCTCCACCGCGCGGGCCTCGTCCCGGTCGCGGGTCAGGGTGGACAGGACCACCTCGTACCCCAGGCGGTCGGCCTCTGTGTGGATCTCCTCGATCAGCTCGGCGTGGAACGGGTTGCGCACGTCGAGCATCACGCCCAGCTGATGCGGCCGCCGCCGGGCCAGGAGGCTGGCCGTGCGATCGGGGCGATAGCCCAGGTCGGCGGCTGCGGCGAGGACCCGGCGGCGGGTCTCGGCGCTGGGACCGGGGGCGCCGCGCAGCACCAGGGAGACCGACGCGGTCGAGACGCCGACGCGGGCGGCGACGTCCTCGAGCCGTGGCCGTTGATCCATGCTTTCACTCCCCGTCACACCCTTGACACGCATCGAGATCGACATAGAGAGTACAGGGGACTTAAAGCGCTTTAAAGCGAGGTCCGAACATGACACATCCCTCCCTCGGTGTCGCCGTCATCGGTGCCGGCATGGTCGGCCGGGCGCACGCCAACGCGTACCGCAACGCCGCCACCGTCTTCGACCTGGACCAGCCCGCTCCCCGGCTGGTCGCCATCGCCGACCTGCACAAACCATTCGCCGACGACGCCGCCGCGCGGTACGGGTTCGAGCGCGCCGAGACCGACTGGCACGCCGTCATCGACTCCCCCGACGTCGACGTGGTCACCGTCGCCGTCGCGAACAGCCTGCATCGCGAGATCGTCGAGGCTGCGCTCGCCGCGGGCAAACACGTCCTCTGCGAGAAGCCGCTCGCGCCGTCCGTGCCCGATGCCCAGGCGATGGTGGAGGCGGCCGCGGCCGCACCCGGCCAGGTCAACGCCGTCGGGTTCACGTTCCGCCGTTCCCCCTCGATCAACGCGATCCGGGAGCAGGTCGAGCAGACCCTCGGCCCGGTGCGGCACTTCGTCGGCAACTACTGGTGCGACTACGGGTTCGATCCCCAGCGCCCGATGAGCTGGCGTTATCTGGGCGGCCCGGGTTCCGGCGTCCTGGCCGACATCGGCAGCCACCTGGCCGACCTCGCCGAGTTCTTCTGCGGCACCACCGTCGGCGTGCAGGGCACCACCATGGCGACCCTGGTCAAGGACAGGCCGAAGCCGCTCGGCGTGGCCGTCGGGCATGCCGGCGGAGTGCAGCTCAGCGACGAGCGCGTCCCGGTGGAGAACGAGGACGTCTGCACGTTCACCACCTCGTACGAGAGCGGCGCGGTCGGCACGTTCTCGCTGTCCCGGGTCGCCTTCGGGCACGCCAACACGCTGCGGATCGACCTGTTCTGCGAGAACGGCACGGCGTCGTTCGACCTGACCCGGCCGGCCGAGTTCCAGATCATCGACGGCGGTCCGCCCACCTCGGTCAACGGTTCCCGCACCGTGTTCATCGGGCCCTGGCATCCGTACGTGGCGCACGGCCTGCCGATGGACTTCCCCACGGTCGGCCACGGCCAGAACGACTTCTTCGTCTACCAGGCCCGTGCCCTGCTCGACCAGGTCGCCGGCATCGAGAAGCTCCCACCCTGCCCTGACATGGCCCACGGCCTGCACAACCTGCGCGTCCTCGAGGCGGTCGTGGCCGCCACCGACAAGCCCGTCCAGCTCTGAGGAGTCCCCCGTCATGAAACTCGGTGCGTACACCGCCTGCCTGCACGACCGTCCGCTCGACGAAACCCTGAAGATCCTTGGTGAGCTGGGCCTGACCAGCGCCGAGATCAACACCGGCGGTTTCATCGCGGCGCCGCACATCCCGATCGACGACATCCTGGCCAGCGCCGGCGCCCGGGAGGACTACCTGGGTCGCTTCGCCCAGGCCGGCATCACACTGACCGGCCTGAACGTCAACGGCAACCCGCTCAACCCCGACCCGCTGGTCGGCCCGAAGCACGCCGAAGACCTGCACCGCACGATCGAGCTGGCCGCCGTGCTCGGCGTGAAACGGGTGGTCACGATGTCCGGTCTGCCCGGCGGCCACCCCGGCGCCCCGGTCGCCAACTGGGTGGTGAACCCGTGGGACAGCCAGTGGCTCGACGTCCTCGAATACCAGTGGAACGAGGTGGCCGTCCCGTTCTGGCGCGACATCCAGGCCCGGGCCGCGGCCGCCGACGTGAAGGTCTGCATCGAGATGCACCCGCACAACCTCGTGTTCAACCCGCCCACGTTGCAGCGGCTCGTCGAGCAGACGAACGCCACCCACGTCGGCGCCGAGATGGACCCGAGCCACCTGTTCTGGCAGGGCATGGACCCGGTGGCCGCCGTGGAGTACCTGGACGACCTGGTCTTCCACGCCGCCGCCAAGGACACGCGGATCAACGCCGACAACGTTCGCCTGTTCGGCGTCCTCGACGATCGTTTCGCCCGCACGCCGGCCGACCAAAGTCCGCTCAATCTCGGCGGCAGGAACACGTTGAACCAGTGGCCTTCACAGCCGTCGTGGCAGTTCGTGGCCGTCGGCCGCGGGCACGGCGTCGACGACTTCTGGGTGCCGTTCCTGCGGGCGCTGCACGCGATCGACCCGGACATGGCCGTGAACATCGAGCACGAGGACACGGAACTGGACCAGATCGAGGGTCTGCGCTCGGCCGCCGAGAACCTGAGGGCCGCGGCCGAGAAGGCGGGGGTCTGACCGGCGCGCCCGGCGGTCAGCGGCGGTTCAGCGCCGCCTGCCAGTGCCGCCGGCGTTCCGGCTCCTGGGTCAGCACGCAGTCGCCGCAGGTGCCGGCGCCCGGGATCCGGTAGTACAGGCAGCAGTTGTTGCGCACCAGGAACCATCGCTCGTGGTCCGGGGAGGGCCGGACAAGTTCGGCCGTGCCCTGCAGCGGCGGACGCGCCAGCATCTCGGCGACCACCGATGCGGTGCGCCCCGCGTGTTCCGGGGCTGTGTCGGCGAGCATGCCGGCCGCGCCGCCCAGAGCCGAGGCCACGTTGCCCCGGAGCACCTGGGCGGACACCGAGAAACGCTGGGCGTAGACCTCGAGCAGTGGTTCGACCAGGCCGCGGACGCCGTGCGCGGTCAGGGCCTCCGCGAGTGCGGTGGCGTCCCAGCCGACGCATGAGGCGGCGCTCAGGTCCCGGTAGGCGAACGGGAGCGGGCCGCCCGCAACGGGGCGCCACCAGAGGCGGCCGCCGTCCGGCAGGGGCAGGGCGCCGCCCACCGTCGCTGCCGCGAGAAGGGGGGACAACAACCGGGAAGCCAAACCCAGGAACGTGATCGAGGCGACCTCGCGTTCGCCGATGTCGTCGCGGGCCAGGCCGGACATCTTCACCAGGGTGTCGCGGGCGGCATCCACCCGCTCGGCTGCCACGTCGGGATCCCAGAGGTCGGCCAGGGGGCGCCAGCCCGGCCCGCCGTCCCGGGGCTCCCAGGCGAAGTAGGGCCCGATCGCCGAGGCTGCTCGCAGTGCGGGGCCGGCGGCGGGGCCGGCACTGGGCGACGGCTTCGGCGACGGCGATGGCACCACGCCAGCCTACGGCGACCGGCCGGGGCCGCCTGAGCGACGGTTGCGGTTCGAGCGGCCGACCGCTTCGCGGGCAGCGACGACGAGTGGCTCGACGCGCTGCCGACCGCGAACTCATCGCGCGGGCTCCACGCGTCGCATACTGGGCTTGACGCGTCGCACGCAGGCTTTGACTCGACGCGGCGCGCGGGCTCAGTGCATCCCACGTGGGCGCGGCGCGCGGGCTCGACGCATTCCGCGCGGGCTTGAGACGCGTCGCACGCGGGCTCGGCGCGTCCACGCCGGCTCGACGCGGCGCACGCGGGCTCGACGCGGCGCACGCGGGTCCGGCGCACCCCACGCGGGTCCGGCGCGGCGTTGCCCGGCCGGTTGGTGCTCTGCCGCGCGAGGATGGTGGCCGGTCCCACCGATGCCGACGCCGTGAGCCCGGTTCGAGGGCGCGGCCTGAGTGGCGGCCCTCGTCTATCGTCCGGACGTGACTCTGGAAGATGAACAACTCGCGGTCACCGCTGCCCTTGCCGGCGCCGCCGTGGTCCGGGAACGTTTCGGCGGTGCGCTGGGCCGGGTCGACAAAGGCGGTGGTGACTTCGCCACCGAGGCGGACGTCGAGGCCGAGAAGGCGATCCTGGGCATCCTGCGCGAGGCGCGGCCGGCCGATGGGGTTCAGGGTGAGGAGACCGGCCGGACCGGTTCGCCCGGCGCCTCGCGGGTGTGGCTGGTCGATCCCCTGTGCGGGACCCTCAATTACGCGACCGGAACGATGACCGTCGCGGTCAACGTCGCGCTTCGCGTGGGTGACGAGGTGACCGCGGCGGCGGTAGCCGACCCGTTCGCGCGGGAGACCTTCTGGATCGCACCGGACGGTACCGCCCGGCTGCGGCGCGGCGACGGGTCGGACGAACTCCTCCGACCGTCCGCCGAGGTCGGCCTGGTGGACGTCAATCTTGACCCACCGTTCGGCGGGCCACCTCCCCACCCCGTGGCCCGGCTCGTCGGCGACCCGGAGTTTCTCGGGCGGTTCCGGCCCCGCGTGCTCTCCACGACCCTCGCACTCACCTGGGTCGCCGCCGGCCGACGCGCCGCGTACGTGACCGAGGGCGCCGACCGCCACGACAGCGTGCACTTCGCCGCGGGCGCAGCCCTGTGCCGGGCCGCCGGCTGCGTCGTGACCGACCTGGACGGCGACCCGCCGCGCGCCGGCGCCAACGGCCTGATCGCCGCGGCTGACCAGGCCACCCACGCGACTCTGCGAGCCATCCTGACCCGGCCCGCGACGACCAGCGCCACCTCCGCGACCGCTGGTTGATCTGCGAGACGCGACTCCGGCGAGGGAAGAGGCGGCTCTGCCGAGGGAGGCGGCTCTGGGAGGGAAGAGGCGGCTCCGGCGAGCGGAGCAGAGCAGCAGCTTCGGCGAGCGGAACGGCGGCTCCGGCGAGCGGAGCAGAGCAGCAGCTTCGGCGAGCGGAACGGCGGCT
>NZ_CAKUCL010000267.1 GCF_934643405.1 uncultured Actinoplanes sp. | reverse complement strand
CAAGACCAACGACTAACCATCAGGGTGGTCCCGATTCGGCCGGAACACGATGGTCAACATTCGGGCGGCGTTGACACGCAAGACGTCAACAGCGCGCGAGACACCAACACCGCGGGACGCCAACGGCTCGGAAGACGCCAACAACGGGCAAGACACCAACAGCGCGACACATCAGCAGCCCGCGAGACACCGACAGCCCCCAGGCCCACCAACGGCCCGCAAGACACCAACAGCGCACAGAACGCCAACGGCCCGCAAGACACCAACAGCGCGCAAGACACCAACGGCCCGCAAGACACCAACGGGCGGCGAGACACCAACGGGCGGCGAGACGCCGATGGGGCCGCGAGCTCGGTCTGCCAAGCTGCCGACGCGACGGCGGTCAGAGCGGCTCGGACGTGAAGGCCGCGGCTGCAGAGCAGCGCGACCATGCTCGTCTACCCTGCGGACGCGATTCGCCGGCCGCCGCGCTCACCCCCGCACCGGCGTCCTAGCCGCCGCACCCAAGCAGCCGGGACTCCGCCGATCTACACCGACCCCGATCCGCCCCGTCGGCTTCGACGTGGCCGCCGTGACGGTGGCGCCATGCCTCTGGGCAGGCGGCGTCGGCGTGACCGGCGGGCGCCGACGTGGCCGGCGGCATCGACGTCATACCGACCAGCCGGTCACCCGCTGTCGTCGTGCAACCGCACCGCATGCCGCGTCGGTCGGAAGTGACGGTCGCGGCCGGCCGGCGCGGCGGCGCCGTGGGCTGGGCCACTGGCGAGCCGACGTTCCAGATTGATCCGTTGACTTTTACTACGTTGAAATGACAGCGTTGTCACCGACGGATTAACTGATCCGAGGTGAGGGTCCACATGCACAAAAGCGGATTACTCCGGTATGGAGCCGCAACTGTCCTCATAGCCGGGGTCGCCCTGGCGCCCGCTTCGCCGGCGCTCGCCGGACGTCACGAGCCGACCACGATCCGCTCCGGTGACGCCCGCTTCGAGGTGCTGTCGCCGACGCTGATCCGGACCGAGTACGCGCAGGGCGGCCGGTTCGTCGACCAGGGCACGTTCAACGTGGTCGGACGGGACGACTTCAAGCCCACGCACGTCAGCAAGCACACCGAGCGCGGCTGGCTGACCATCGACACCGGCGCGATGACACTGCGGTATCAGGTCGGCTCCGGCTCGTTCACCGACGGCAACCTGATCGTCAAGCTGCGCACCGGCAAGCAGGTCGTGCAGGCCGCGCCGTGGGCGGGGCACACCACGCCGGACTGCGCGATCGGCGTGCTCTGCGAGGCCGAGGCGCTCGCCGTGCGCGGTCCCGGTCTCGCCACCGACCACCGTGGCTACACCGGATCGGGCTTCGCGGCCGGGTTCCAGACCACCGGCGACGCGATCGGCTTCATGGCCACGGCCGCCACGGCCGGGTCGTACCAGCTCAGCGTCCGGTACGCGAACAGCACCGGGGGCGACGGGCAGAACGTGGCCCGCACGCTCACCGTCTCGGTGGACGGCGGCCCCGGCCGTACGATCACCCTGCCGCCCACCGCCAACTGGGACACCTGGGCCGTGGCCACCGTGCCGCTGGACCTGCCCGCCGGCCGGCACGAGGTCAGCGTCGCGCGCACCGCCACCGACTCCGGCAACGTGAACATCGACAGCCTCGCGATCGTGCACCCGGGCGACGCCTACCCGGCGCCGAGCGTGCCCGGCCCGCAGCCGTGCGCGTTCGGCACGGTGTGTGAGGCCGACACCGGCGCGATGTCCGGCGGCGCGCGGCCCGCGAGCGACCACAACGGCGCGTCCGGCGGCGGCTTCGTGGCCGGTCTCGAGCGCACCGGCGCGGCCGACGCGATCACCGTGACCGGCGTGCCCGCGAACGGCACCTACCAGGTGCAGCTGCGCTACGCCAACGGCAAGGCCGGCGCCCAGCCGCTGCGGTCGCGGACCATGTCGGTCACCGCGGGCGCACAGCCGGCGGTGACCGCGACGCTGCCGCCGACCAGCGGATGGGACTACTGGCGCACGATCTCGGTGCCGGTCACCCTGACGGCCGGCACCAACACGGTCACGCTGGGCTGCCCCGCCGACGACAGCTGCAACGTCAACCTGGACACGGTCGCCGTCACCGGCGCGGCGTCGCCGCTGCTGGCGCCGCACGCCCCGCTCGGCGGGTACCGCCGCGGCCTGGACAACGTCGACGGCGGCGCGTTGAGCGCGCCCGGCCTGCTCTACCAGGACGGCTGGACGCTGCTGGACGACTCGGCCTCGGCGCTCTACGACACCGGGACCGGCAAGGTCACCCCGCGGGCGAACCCGGCCCAGGACGGCTACGTCTTCGGCTACGGCCAGGACTACCAGCGCGGCCTGAAGGAGCTGTCCACGCTCACCGGGCCCACCAAGCTCCTGCCCAAGTGGGCGTACGGCGTCTGGTACTCGGAGTACTACGACCGCACCGCGGCCGGCTTCCAGGACGTCGCCGCGCGCTTCAAGGCCGAGGGCGTGCCGCTGGACGTGCTGGTCGTCGACACCGACTTCAAGGCGCCGGACAAGTGGAACGGCTGGTCGTTCGACCCGTCCCGCTTCCCCGACCCGCAGGCGTACCTCGACTGGGCGAAGTCGCAGGGCATCCACACCGGCCTCAACATCCACCCGAGCATCCTCGGTTCGGACCCGAAGTTCGCGCAGGCTCAGGCCATCGCGAAGGGCAAGCTGCAGCGGGTGGGCTGCAACGGCGGCCCGGACTGCTACTCGTTCGACTGGGGTGACCCGGACCAGCTCGCCGCGTATCTCTGGCTGCACCAGCAGCTGGCGCCCAAGGGCCTGGACTTCTGGTGGCTGGACTGGTGCTGCGACAACTCCCGGTCGTCGCTGACCGGTGTCACGCCGGACGCCTGGATCAACAAGCAGTACGCCGACCAGACCGGCTTCGCCTTCTCCCGGGCGTACGGGTCGCTGCAGGCCGGAGGTTATTCCGCCCCGACCGCCGTGCCCACCGGGCCGTGGGCCGACAAGCGGACCACGCTGCACTTCACCGGCGACACCGTCTCGAACTGGGAGACCCTGCAGTACGAGGTCGGTTACACCCCGGGCGAGTCGGCCGCGACCGGCCTCGCCGCGGTGAGCCACGACATCGGCGGTCACACCCGTGGCCTGCAGGAGCCGGGCAGCGAGCCGGGCAGCACCAAGCTGCCGGACGACCTCTACGCCCGCTGGGTGCAGTTCGGCACCTTCCAGCCGATCGACCGCCTGCACTCCAACCACAGCGACCGGCTGCCCTGGCAGTACGGCCCGGTGGCGAACGCGTCGGCGAAGAAGTTCCTGAATCTGCGCGAGGAACTGCTTCCCTACACGTACGCCGCGGCCGGCGAGGCGACCCGCACGGGCACCCCGATGACCCGTCCGCTCTACCTCGCCTACCCCGGTGAGCAGGAGGCCTACGCCCAGGCCGGCGCCGAGTACCTCTACGGCCCGGACATGCTGGTGGCCCCGGTGACCACCCCCGGCACGACCGCGACCACGTCGGTCTGGTTCCCGCCGGGCAGCACCTGGACCGACTACTTCACCGGCGCCACCTACGCCGGCGGCACCACCCACGACATCACCACGACGCTGGACACCATGCCGGTGTTCACGCGTTCCGGCAGTGTCGTGGTGTCCGGTCACTCGGCCACGGTGACCGCGGGCGCCGACGGCAAGGCGGCGCTGCCCGAGGGCACGATCGCCTACCGCGAGCACGCCGGGGAGCACACGGTGACCGTCAGCGCGGTGGCCGACCGCACGGACTGGGCGATCACCGTCAAGAACGTCACGGCCCCCCGTTCCGTACGCGTCGACGGCCGCTCGGCGACCGCATGGACGTACGACCCCCGGAGCCGGACGCTGACGGTGCGGCTCGCGACCCTGCCGGCCCACGGAAAGTCGACCGTGACCTTCCGCTGATCCCCGGACCGGCCCGGACCGGCCCGGCGCTGGGCGACCAGCGCCGGGCCGTTTCCTCAACCCGGGGCCCGAGGTGCCGATCGTCTCGTCATCCGCTGCCCGTCGGGTGGCAACGCGATCTGGTGGTGGACGATGTCTGTGCTGGGGCGATGGCTTCCGGCCGCGGTTCGGCGGCCCTCCGGGGTGGTGGAGAGCATGCGGTGGCTCTACCTCCTGACCGCCGTTCTGGCGCTGTTCCTGTCCCTTCCGGCGCCGCTTGCCGCCGCGAACACCGTGACGCTTCCGCTGGCACTGGGCTCGAGCGTCGCGCTGATCTGCTCCTGGATCGCCGGGTACCGCCGCGGCGGCCCGTCGATCATGCTGGACATCTTCGACGCCATCGCGGTGAGCGCCTTCGCGCTGGCCTGCCCGGCGCCGGCCGCCGTGTTCACCTTCGTCTTCTCCGCCCTGTGGTACCGGTCGCTCTACGGCTCGGTCGCCCGCACCGTGGTGACCTGTGCGATCTACGCGGCCGGCATCTGCGTCGTGATACCGACATGGCACCTGGTGCCCAACGGCTTTCCGGAGCCGGAGCCGGGCATGCTCGTCGGCACGGTCCCGGCGATGTTCCTGATCAGCATGGTCGGCCGGATGCTGGGGGCGAGCCTGTTCGTGCGGGAGGAGTCCGCCCGGCGGGACGCGGCCCTGGCGTCGACCGGCACCGCCATGCTGGTCGCCCGCGACCGGGAGGAGATCGTCGAGCTCGCCGGTCGCGGTGCCGCCGAGATCTGCGCGGCCACTCCGGCTCTGCGCTCGATCGGCGTCTTCCCGGACCTGGACGGCGTCTCGCTGACCTTCCCGAACGGTCCCTTCGTGCAAACGCCGACTCACATACCGGACCACGTGGTGGAGATGGCCGCGGACGGCCGCTCGGGGACCGTACGGGATCCGCAGTTCCTCAATGATCTCGCCGGTGCGCCGTGCGTCTGGCAGGTCATCCCCTCACCCGAATCCGGTTCCGACGGTTACGTGCTGCTCGGCGCGCCCAAGCGGGTGCCGAGCGAGGCCGTGCTCGCCATGACGACGCTGCTCAACCAGGTCACCTTCGCGGTGCGCAACTGGCAGGACCGGCAGAGCCTGACCGTGCAGGCCCGCACCGACGTGCTGACCGGGCTGGCCAACCGGGCCGCGTTCACCGAGGCGCTGGAGCAGGCCGGCGAGACGGCGTCGGTGCTGTTCATCGACCTGGACGACTTCAAGGCGGTCAACGACGGTCTCGGGCACGCGGCCGGAGACAAGCTGCTGCGCGAGGTGGCGGCGCGGCTGACCACGGCCGGCGGCGCCGACGCGGTCATCGCTCGGCTGGGCGGCGACGAGTTCGCCGTGATGGTCACCGGCCTGCCGGCCGACGACGTGGACCGGCTGGCCGATCGGGTGGTCACCGCGATCCGCGAGCCGGTGCAGGTCGCCGGCACCAACGCGCTCGTCGGGGCCAGCGTGGGCATCGCGGCCTCGGGCGAGGGCACCGCCGAGGGCGACGCCGATCTGCTGCTGCGCCGGGCCGACCAGGCCATGTACGCCGCGAAGATGGCCGGCAAGAACCAGGTCCGCCGCTACGACGCCCGGGACCGGCAGCTGTTGCCATCGTCGTGACCGGCATGGACAGTGCAGCGCGACGGAGGTGACGGTCCGCGGCGTCGGCGGCACTACCGCAGAATGGCCGCATGAGCTTTGACCTCGACCGGCTGGCGCGGCTGTGGAACGAGCCGCCGGCGGCGGACGACGGTGAGGCGCGCCGGGCCTTCGCCGAGGTGTACGCGGACCCGGTGGTGATCAACGGCGAGGCGGTGGGCCTGGCGGATCTGGTGGCCATGGCTCGGCAGAACCACGTCACGTACCAGGATCAGCGGCGCGAGATCCTCGACGTGGCCGACAGCGGCGACAAGGTGGCCTTCGCGTTCGTGCTGCGGGCGACGCAGCACGGGCGGCCGGTGGCGATCCGGGTGCTCGACATCCTCACCCTCACCGACGGCCTGGTCACCGAGGTCTGGGCGGTGCAGCAGCCCCTTGCGGCGTAGCCGGGCGAGGACCCGCGCCCGAGCGCGGGTCCCCGGTGGGAGTCAGGCGCCGGCGGTCTCGGAGCGGCGCGGGAGCTTCCAGTTGGGGCGGGGGAAGTGGCAGGTGTAGCCGTTCGGGATGCGTTCCAGGTAGTCCTGGTGCTCGGGCTCGGCCTCCCAGAACGGGCCCGCCGCGGTCACCTCGGTGACCACCTTGCCCGGCCACAGGCCCGACGCCTCGACGTCGGCGATGGTGTCCTCGGCGACGCGCTTCTGCTCGTCGTTCTCGTAGAAGATCGCCGAGCGGTAGCTGGTGCCGATGTCGTTGCCCTGGCGGTTCAGCGTCGTCGGGTCGTGGATCTGGAAGAAGAACTCCAGGATGTCCCGGTACGAGGTGACCGAGGGATCGAAGTTGATCTCGATGGCCTCGGCGTGGCCGTCGTGGTTGCGGTACGTGGCGTTCGGCACGGTGCCGCCGGTGTAGCCGACCCGCGTGGACGTCACGCCGGGGCGCTTGCGGATCAGATCCTGCATCCCCCAGAAACAGCCTCCGGCCAAAATCGCCTGTTCCGTGGCCATATCACATACCTCATTCATCATGTCGGCGTTCATTCCGGCAATCCGGCAAACCCGCCCGGCGGCTCCGGCATTCCCCGTACGGCGTTGCCCGGCCACTGTCGCGCAAGTCACCGGCCGGCGGGCCGCCGAGGGGCAAAGTCCGGGGGGAACCCCTGGTTTGCGGGCCCCGGCCCCGTGCTTGGCTCGACGGATGACGGACGTACGCCAGCGCAACCAGCCGCCGGACCGGCCATGATCACCGCAGTTCCGCGGCAGCTCACCCGGCCCTCGGCCGCCGGCACCGACCGGCTCGTTCTGGAGGTCCAGCGCGAGGCCCTGCGACGCCTGGGAGCGTTGACGAAGGCGCCACTGCAGGCGCTGTTCGACGCCGTCGCCGAGCAGGCCGGACGCATCGTCGGCCGGGAGACCGACGCGATCTTCCAGACCCGGCTGTCCCGGCTGAACCGGGACGGCTCGCGGACCGTGGTCGCCAGGTGGGGCCCGCGGTCGTGGCGCGGTCGTCGATCGCCGCGCCGGTCGTCGTCGACGACGTGCGCTGGGGCTCGGTGACGGTGCTGTCGGACCGGCCGGAGCCGCTGCCCGCGGACACCGAGGCACTCCTGTCCGAGTTCGCCGTGCCGGCCGCGACCATGATCTCGAATGCGCAGCGACGGGAACAGCTGCAGCGGCTCGCCGACGAGCAGGCCGCGCTGCGCCGCGTCGCCACCCTGGTCGCCCGGCACGCACCGGTCGCCCGCGTCTGCCAGGCGGTCGCCGACGAGTTCACCGGCCTGCCCGGCGTCGAGGGCCTCGACGGCGTCGCCGCCGTCGCGGGCGTCACGATCCACCGTTACGACGACGACGGCAGCACCACGGTCATGGCCCGGCGCGGCCGGCATCCGGCCGGGCACCACGCCGCGAGTCATCCGATCGACCTCGGAGACCGGCTGTGGGGCGTGATGACCGTGGTCTCGCCGCGGAGCGACCGGGTGACCCGGCCGGTGCCGGACTGCGTCGAGGTGATCGCGACGGCGGTGCGCAACGGCGAGGCCGAGGAGCGGTTGCGTGCCTCCCGGGAGCGCATCGTGACGGCCGCCGATCAGGCACGCCGGCGTTTCGAGCGCGACCTGCACGACGGGGCTCAGCAGCGGCTGGTCTCGCTGGCCCTGATGCTGCAGGCCCACGAGAGCCTTTCCGCCGCGGACCTGGCCGAGACGGCCGCCGAGGTCGACGACATCCTGGCCGATCTTCGTAACCTGTCGCGGGGTCTGCACCCCGCGGCGCTCGCCCACGGCGGCCTGCCGGCCTCCATCGGCCCGCTCGTCCGGCGCTGCCCCACCCCGGTCCGGCTGGCCTTCCCGCAGGACTGGCGGGGCATCGACGAGGTGGTCGAGATCGCCTGTTACTACGTGGTGGCCGAGGCGCTGACCAACATCGCGAAGCACGCCCGCGCGAGCGTGGTGGACGTGCGGCTCGCGCTCGGCGACGGCCGGGTGCGGATCGTCGTCGCCGACGACGGCGCCGGCGGCGCGGACCCGGCGAGGGGGTCGGGGCTGGTCGGCATCGCCGATCGGCTGGATGCGCTGGGCGGGACGCTGTCGGTGACCAGCCCGCCCGGCGCCGGCACGGTGCTGACCGCGCTGCTGCCGTCCGGCCGGCCGGCCGTCACCTAGCCCGCAGGTCCCGGCGGGAGGCGACGCCGAGCTTGGCGAAGATGTTGGTCAGGTGCCACTCCACCGTGCGCGGGCTGACGAACAGCTGCTCGGCGATCTCGGTGTTGGTGAGGCCGTCGCGGGCGAGCCGGGCGATGTGACTCTCCTGAGTCGTCAGATCGGCGTCCACCACCGGCGACCGGGCCGGGAGGTTCTCGCCGGCCGCGGCGAGCCCGCGGTGGGCGCGGCGGGTGAAACCGTCGGCGCCCATCTGCGAGAACATGTCGTGGGCGATGCGCAGCTGGGTGCGCGCGGCGGTCCGGCGTTTGGAGCGGCGCAGCCATTCGCCGTAGACGAGATGCGTGCGCGCCAGGTAGACGACGGCGGGACTGTGCCGCAGGTGAGCGAGAGCTTCCTGGTACGCGTCGTCGGCCGCCGCGCCGTCGCTGATCAGGGCCACCGATCGGGCGACCACCCCGCGGGCGGTGGCGGTGCCGCTGGCGTGGGCGCGTTCGGTGAGCCGGCGCAGGGCGTCGCGCGCGGTGGTCATCTCGGCGCAGCGGGCGGCCGTCTCCACCACTTCGGTCAGCAGGTAACCGGACAGGCCCACGTCGTCATATCGGGCCCCGGCGGCGGCCTCGGCGAGGGCCTGCGGGTAATGCCCCAGTCCGTTGTGGAGGTGCTGAGCGCGTACCGGGAGATGGCGATGTCGAACCCCTGGCCGCGCGCCGTTCCCGCGTCGATGGCCGCCTGCGCGCCGTCGCGGCACAGCAGCTCCTGCCCGCGGTAGGCGGCGAGGTAACAGTAGATGGCGCTCGGCACCGGCGCGCCGACCGCGGAGATGATGGCGGCCGCCTCCTCCAGCAGCGCCGCGGCCTGACCGAACTGGGCGCCGGTGACGCACAGACCGGCGTAGGTGACCAGCACCACGCGCAGGACGGACAGCGCGCCGGCCGCCCGCGTGGCCTCGAGCTGGCGGGCCGAGAGGAAGTTGTAGTTGTCCTGGTCGAACAGGTCGAGACAGACCCGGCCGGTCAGGTTGTGCCACCGCGGGTCGGCCGTGCCGCGCTCCTGCTCGGCCAGGTAGGCGTCGATCCCCCGGGTCAGCAGCGGCACCGCGGCGACGTGGCCCTGGGCGAGCCGGACGATGAGCCCGTCCAGCAGCAGGTCGACGGCCCGTGCCGGGTGCGGTGCCGGCGGCGCGTGCCGGGCGGCGGCCGCCACGCCGACCGGCGAGTTGTACATCTCCGTCGAGAGCCGGCCGACCTGGATGGACGCCATGAGCGCCTCGAGGTAGGTCTCCCGCGACAGGGCGGGGTCCAGCTGTTCCAGCCGGCGCGCGGCCGCCAGCAGCAGGGGCGGCGCGTCGGTGCCGCGGCCCGCGGCGAACGCCGCCTTGGCGCGCAGGAGCTGGGTGCGGGCGCGCAGCAGTTCGTCGTCGGTGGCGTCGTCCGCGACCGTCAGCAGCTGGGCGGCCGCGTCGGCCGCCCCGGCATCCAGCTTCGCCTGCGCGGCGGCCAGGGCCCGCTCGGCGCGGCGGTCCGGGTCGGCGGT
>NZ_CAKUCL010000266.1 GCF_934643405.1 uncultured Actinoplanes sp. | reverse complement strand
CTGCGGGGCAACGCCTGGATGATGCGCGTGCTGCGAACGGTGCGGGACGCCGGGATCCCGGATGCCTGGGTCGGGGCGTGGCCCGGCGTGCCGTGGGAGGCGAAGAACCAGGCCGCGGTGCACACCTGGTACACGCGGAAGGAACGATGGCCGGGGGTTCGAGTGGTCAAGGACTGGGTCCGGTGGCACGACGACTACGCCGATCCGCTCTCGTCGCTGTCCCGGCGTCGCGCCGTCGTGCAGGCCGCACTGCGCAAGGCGCTGGATGAGCACGCCGGCGTGATCCGGCTCGTCAGCATGTGTGCCGGCGACGGCGGGGACGTTCTGCCGGTCCTGCGCGAGCATCCCGCTTCGGTACGGACGAGACCGCTCCTCATCGAACTCGACCCCGCGCTGGCCGCCCGGGCGGGCGAGCACGCCGTGGTCGCCGACGCCGGGGTGACCGATTCCTATCTGGCGCACGGCCGGGCGCACATCCTGCTGGCCTGCGGCGTCTTCGGCAACATCTCGGCCGACGACGCGCGCAGGACCATCGCCACCCTCAAGGGGCTGGTCGAGCCGGGGGCGACGGTCATCTGGACGCGGGCGCACGACGGGCCGAGCCGGGAGATCCGCGGCATGTTCGCGGCCCAGGGGTTCGCCGAGGTGAGTTTCGTGGCGCCGGCGGACGCGCCGTTCCGGGTCGGGGTCAGCCGCGCCACGACGACAGGTCCGCGGCCGGCCGCGGGGGTCCGGCTGTTCCGCTTCCGGTGACCTGCGCCGACGACCACGTGTGCAGCGCCCACCACCAGCGGACCGTCTCCAGCACGGGCAGGTGCTCGCCCGAGTCGCCGAAACCGGTCAGCTCGGCCAGGCGCCGCAGACGGTAGCGGACCGTGTTGGGATGCAGGTGCAGCGCGGCCGCGGTGCGGTCCAGGCGCTGGCCGTGATCCAGGTACGCCAGGGCGGTCGACGCGAGCCGCCGGTGGAACTCGTCGGCGCGGTCCAGCGCGGCCAGCAGATCCGAGGTGAGGAAACCCGCGAGCATCGGCTGGGCGGCCAGCGCGGTCTCCCCGGCCAGATCGGCCACCTTCCGTACGCCGGTGACCGCCCCCGCCGCCCGCAGGGCCGTGCGGCACAGACGGTAGGCCGACCGGGCCGCCCCCAGCGGCACCGGCGGGGTTGTCACCACGAGCACCGACCGGTCGAGCGCGCGCCCGGCCGGCAGCCGGGCCGCGAGACCGCTCAACCTGCCGTCCACCGGCGCCAGCACCCCGCCGCACCGGCCGAACGCCTGCTCCATCGCCCGCACCCGGGACGGCTCGGCGGCGTCGGACACCACGCAGTGGTAGAGCGCGTCCTCGCGCATCCCGAACCGGGCGAGGTCGTCGGGCACGGGCGCGTCGCCGAGGAGCACGCCGCGCAGGAAACGGATGCGTGCGGCCCGGTCGTCGCGGTTCAGCTGCCGCTCGGCGGTCCGGTAGCCGTCCATCACGTGCCGTTCCAGCGCCGTGCCGTACCGGTCCAGCCGCAGCAGCGCCTGCAGCAGCGCGTCGTAGCCGATGCCGGCCTCGCGGCCCCGGGTGATGGCGATCTCCAGCAGCCGGCTGCGGCCCGCGTGCACCCCGGCGAGCAGCCCGGCCACCCCGACGCCCAGGGCGGCGCGTTCGGCGCCGAACCGTTCGGCCTCGGAGAAGTCCGCCTCCTGCACCTCGTGCACCAGGCGGAACGCGGCGAAGCCGGCCGCCAGCAGGGCCGCGACCTGCTCCCGGGTGGCCGTCCCCTCCGCGCCGGCCGCCTTCACCACGTCGTCGACCAGGCCCTCGTCGGCGGCGAGCTCCCCGACGAGGGTGGCGAGCGGGCCGGTCAGCACGGCCGGCATTGTGCCTCGGCCACAACGAGTCGTGCGCGCATTGGCGATCGCCCTCTATCAATGCGAGACATACTCTTGTTTCGATGGCGTCACCGCACGGTAACAGACCTCGGAGGTGGCGATGGGTCCCGCACGCGTAACCAAGATGATCGTGGCGGCGTTGCTGGTGGTCCTGCCGGCTCCCCGGGCCGCCGGCCTGCGCGAGGTCATGTTCGTCGGCAACAACTGGGACGGCACGGTCGACGTGATCGGCTCGACCGGCGACTTCGCCAGGATCGGCCGGATCAGCGTCGTGCCGGACCGGCAGCAGCGGCTCACCGAGATCTACCTGAACCCGATCAGGCTGGCCTTCTACCTCGGCGTGCAGCAGGGCCCGGGGGAGGGCCACGACCAGCTCGTCGACGACATGTACACCACACCGGACGGGGACGCCCTGGTCGTCTCCCGGCCCAGCTTCGCCGACGTCGTCTCGATCGACCTGGCCACCGGTGCGCTGCGCTGGCGTTTCCCGGTGTCCGGCTTCCGGGCCGACCACATGGCGGTGTCGCCGGACGGCCGGTCGGTGGCGGTGTCCGCGTCCACCTCGAACACGGTCCACGTCCTCGACATCGTCACCGGCCGGGAGCTGGGCTCGTTCGCCGCGGGCGACAAGCCGCACGAGAACATCTACACCGACGGCGGGCGGTACCTCTGGAACATGTCGATCGGCGAGGTGAACACCGCGCTCGACGACCCGTGGCTGGACTTCACCAAGGGGGACCGGCACATCACGGTCGCCGACACGGCCACCTTCCGGGTGGTCCGCACGATCGACATGCGCCCGCGGCTGGACGCGTTCGGACGCAAGGATCTCTCCGACGCCGTACGCCCCGCGGTCTTCACCCCCGACCAGGCCAAGCTCTACTTCCAGGTGTCGTTCTTCGCGGGGCTGGTCGAGTACGACGTGGCGAGCGACCGGATCACCCGGGTCGCCTCGCTGCCGCTCAACCCGGCCACCAGCACCGACCGCACCACCTGGGTGAACGACTCGCGGCACCACGGCCTGTCGATGAGCCCGGACGGCACGAGGCTGTGCGTGGCCGGGACCATGGACGACTACGCGACCGTGGTGGACCGGGCGACGCTGACGCCGGGCCCGCTGGTGAGCGCGTCGAAGCCGTACTGGGCGACGGTCAGCGGCGACGGCCGGGACTGCGTGATCTCCGAGTCGGGCGCCGACCAGGTGACCGCGATCGACTTCGCCACCGGCCGGCGGGTCGCGACGGTCGCGGTGGGCGATCACCCGCAGCGGGTCCGCATCGGGCACGTGGCCGGGAACTGGACCGCACCCTGACGTATTACTGTCTCGCGCATGGCGGACGCGGACGACGTGCGCCGGCTGGCTCTCGCCCTGCCGGACGTGGTGGAGATCCCCAGCGACGGCTTCGACTTCCGGGTGGCGAACAGGGGCTTCGTCTGGTCGTATCCGCAACGCCGTCCGGGGCAGCGCCGGGTGATCCGTACCGACATCGCCGTGCTGTTCGTCGGGGACGAGGCGGAGAAGCAGGCGCTGCTGCTCGGCGAGCCGGAGCTGTTCTTCACCGCGCCGGGATACGACGGGCTGCCGCTGGTGATGCTGCGGCTGGAGAAGGTCGGCGTGGACCGGCTGGCGGAGCTGATCGGCGACGCGTGGCGGATGCGCTCAGAGCTCTGAGGCCGCCCAGCGGGCCCGGACCAGCCGTTCCGCCGGACCGACCAGGAACATGAGCGTGAACGCCCAGAAATTGATCCGCTCGGGGAAGACGCAGCCGACGATCGTGGCGAGCACCTGGGCGATCAGGATCGTGGTGCTGCCCAGCACCTCGTCGCGGGTGGCCGGCGGCTTGCCGCCGGCGAGCTCGGGGTGGCGGTAGGCCGACCGGGCGAGCATCGCGATCGAGCCGGTGGCCAGCACCAGCGTGCCGCCGTAGAGGCCGACCGTGCCCGGCGACGGCGCGTACGCCGTGATGATCGACGTCGGGATCGGCAGCAGCACGATCGCGAACGTCCAGACGAAACTCCATCGCACCACCGACCGGTGCAGCAGGGAGATGTGCCCGAACAGGCGGTGATGCGACCACCAGAACCGGAAGATCACCGCGAAGCTCAGCACGAACGCCCCGAACTCGCCCAGGTGGTCGTCCATCAGCTCGGCGAACGGCAGGCGTTGCGCGCGCGCGTCGGAGATGACCTCCAGCAGCGGCAGGATGAGCAGCGTCAGCGCGATCGCCGCGACCGCGTCGGTGAACATCACGAGCCGTTCGGCACTCTGCGGGCGCTCCGGGGGTGCGGTCACCGCGCCAGTATGCCCGGGCCGGTCGCGGCCCGGGCACACCGTTCGATCAACCGACGATCACCGGGCGCCGACCAGCTCCGGCTCGTCGACCTGCGGCGGGGCGCCGGCCGCGTGCCGGCCCTTCGGCCGCATGAACTTCGGCGCCCACCAGTTCGCCCGGCCGAGCAGAGTCATCGCGGACGGCAGCACCACCGCGCGGATGATCGTCGCGTCCAGCAGGATCGCCGCGGCCAGGCCCACGCCCAGCTGCTTCATGTCGACCGTGCTCAGCGTCGCGAAGATGCTGAACACCGCCACCATCACGATCGCCGCGCTGGTCACCACGCCCGCCGACCCGGAGATCCCGTCGGCCACCGCCTGCCGGGTGGGCACGCCGCGCAGCACCGCCTCGCGGATCCGGCTCACCACGAAGACGTGGTAGTCCATCGACAGCCCGAACAGCACCACGAACAGGAACAACGGCAGCCAGCTGACGATCGCGCCCATCGAGGTGAAGCCGAGGACCCCCTCGGCCCAGCTGCGCTGGAAGACCAGGACCAGCAGTCCGTACGCCGCGGAGGCCGACAGGAGATTCAGCGTGATCGAGGTGAGGGCGACGACCACCGACCGGAACGTCCACGCCATCACCAGGAACGTCAGCACCAGCACGAACCCGGCCACGATCGGCAGCGTCCGCCACACGTGCCTCGCGTAGTCGACGTTGTCCGCCACGCCCCCGCCGACCGCGTACTCCGCTCCGGCGATCCCGGTCAGCGCCCGCGGGACCAGGGTCTGCCGCAGCTCGGTCAGCGAGTCGGCGGCCTCGTCGCTGCGCATCGAGAACGGCGTGGCCAGGTGCAGCACCGCCACGGTCCGGTCCGGCGAGACCTCGATGTCCGGGCCGCCGCGCTCGGGCGGGGCGAACAGCCGGTTGCCCTCGGTGCTGCGGGCGAGCCCGGTCAGCGCCTTGTGGACCTGGCCGGCCTGCACGGCCGGGGCCCGCACCACGACCTCGTGGGTGGTGCCGTTGCTCGGGAACGCCGCGGTCAGCCGGTCGTACGCCTGCATCGCCGGAGTGGTGCGCGGCAGGTCCTCGGTGCCGGGGAACTTGAGCTTCATCCCCAGCGCCGGGGCGGCCAGCGCGAGCAGGGCCAGCACGCTGATCACCAGGGTGGCCAGCGGCCGCTTCAGGGCCGGGCGCAGCACCGCACGCCAGAACCGGCTGCCGCCCTGGCCGCCGCGCCGGGCGCTGAGCCGCCAGATCAGCGGGACGCGCGGGCGGTCCACCCAGCGGCCCAGCTTGGCCAGCAGGGCGGGCAGCACGGTCAGCGAGCCGAGCACGGCCACCGTGACCACCAGGATCGAGCCGACCGCGAGCGAGGAGAACGTCGAGTCCCCGGCCAGGAACAGGCCGGCCATCGCGATCACGACGGCGGTGCCGGAGACCACGACCGCGTGCCCGGACGTCTCGGCGGCGATCTCGACGGCATCCACGTGCCCTCGGCCCTTCGCGCGTTCCTCACGCTCACGCCGTACGTAGAAAAGCGAGTAGTCGACGCCGACCGCCATGCCGATCAGCAGGATCACGCTGCCGGTCACGTCGGTGGCCGGCACCAGGTGCGAGGCCAGCGCCGAGAGGCCCATCGCGGCGGCCACCGAGGAGAGCGCGAGCAGCACCGGCACGCCGGCCGCGATCAGCGCGCCGAACGCGACGATCAGGATCGCCAGGGTGACCGGCAGGCTCAGCAGCTCGGCCCGCTGGAAGTCCTTGCCCAGCGTGTCGTCCAGCGCCTTGCCGATCGACGGGCCGCCGACCTGTTCCACGCGCAGCTGCGGATGCGCCTGCTGCACCTCGGCGGTGGCCGCGCGCAGCGGCTCCACCCGGTCCGAGGCGGTGTCCGGGTCGCCGGTCATGGTGATCGGCACCAGCAGCGCCGAGCCGTCGCGCGCGGCCATCGGCTCGCCCACCGAGGCGACGCCGGTCACCGTGCCCAGCTTCGCCGCCGCGTCCGCCGCCGCCTTCTTCGCCGCGGCCTGGTCCAGCGCGCCGGACCGGGCGGTGATCAGCACGTTGTCGACCGCCGGCTGCTCGGCGAACTTCCCCTCGTCGATCATGACGTACGCCCGGCCGGCCTCGCCGATCGCGTCGTCCTGGGCGGTCGCCTCCCGCGTCCCGGCCGCGCTGCCGCCGGCGAAGCACACCGCCACGAACACCACCCACAGCGCGATCGCGCGCCACGGATGTTCGGCGCTCCATCGCGCCATGCGTACCGTCACCGGTCGCCTGCCCATCTCGGCCCCCTGCAGTCGGCGTTTCTGTGTCGAAGCTCAAGTTAGGCAGGCAATGAGCTGGGAACATCCGGGTGCGACCCCCGGTGTCCCCTGGTTCGATCTACGGTCGTGGAGTGTCGGCTCGCCGACGTTGCGGTGGACAAAGCGGACTTATGGCCGCCGAAACCCGGAGAGTGCCTCAGGGTTCCCCCCGGGATTTCCCGTGTGAGGACCGCCACGGTCGGTTCCGGACCGATCCGGTCGGTCGCGGACTAGCCTGGTCGGCATGCCGCGACCGACGAAGGAACAGATCGACGACGAGATCCTCGAGGCCGCCGCGATCCTGTTCGCCCGTCACGGGTTCAAGGAGACGTCGGTGCAGCGGATCGCGGACGCGGTGGGCTATTCCAAGACCGGGCTGCTGCACCGGTATCCGACGAAGGAAGCCCTGCAGCACGCGGTCGTCCAGCGTGCGCTGACCTCGGCCCGCGCCATCGGCGAGGAGGTGGCCGGCATCGCGCCCGGCCCGGCCCGCGACCGCGCCGGCATCACCCGGATGGCCGAGCTGGCCCTGCACTGGCCCGGCATGGTCGCGCTGATCCTGTCCGGCCTCACCACCGAGCCCGGCTCCGAGATCGGCGACGCGATGGAGGAGATCGGTCAGGCCGTCTTCGCGGCCTTCGCGATCGACCCCGGCGGCGACCCGCGCCGCCTGGTCCGGGTCACCGGCGCGCTCGGCGCCCTCGCGGTCGCGGCCGTCGCGCTGCGCGACAAGGTCCCCGCCGAGGCGCTCACCGAACTGGTCGACGTCAGCTTCGACGCGCTCGGGCACGGGCGCACCCCTACCCACTGACTAAGGAACTCCATGGCAACGCTGCTGCACCGCCTCGGCCTCGCCTCCGTCCGGCATCGGGCGGCGGTCACGGTCACCTGGCTGGTGGTCCTGATCGCTCTCGGGGCCGGCGCGGTCACGCTGTCCGGCAAGACGGTGAACACGTTCGAGATCCCCGGGCAGGAGTCGACGATCGCGCTCGACCTGCTCAAGGAGCGCTTCGGCGACGCGTCGGCCGGCGCCACCGCCCAGGTCGTCTTCGAGGCGCCGGGCACCGGCAAGATCACCGACCCGGCCACCGCGGGGCAGGTCACCCAGATCGTGGGCGGCCTCGCCAAGCTGCCCGGCGTGGTGACGGCGAGCAACCCGCTCAACCCTCGGCAGCCGGCGGTCTCCCGCGACCAGCGTGCCGCGATCAGCACGGTGACCTACGGCGTACAGGCCTCGGAGATCACCGACGCCGAGCGGGACGCGCTGACGTCCGCGGTGACCAAGGCGCAGGCCGGCGGACTGACGGTCGAGGTGCGCGGCGAGGCGGCCAAGGCGAACGCGGCCGACATCGGCGGCACCGCCGAGATCATCGGTGTGGTGGTCGCGCTGCTGGTGCTGACCCTGACCTACGGGTCGCTGGTGGCCGCCGGGATGAACCTGCTCACCGCGATCGCGGGCGTGGCGATCGGCGCGCTCGGCATCACCACGCTGACCGGTTTCGTCGACCTCCAGTCGACCACCCCGATCCTGGCGGTGATGCTGGGCCTCGCGGTCGGCATCGACTACGCGTTGTTCATCGTCACCCGCTTCCGCCAGGAGCTGCGCCGCGGTCTCGACGTGCCGGCGGCCGTCGCGATGGCGGTCGGCACGGCCGGCTCCGCCGTGGTCACCGCCGGTCTCACCGTGGTCATCGCGCTGGCCGGGCTGTCCGTGGTGGGCATACCGTTCCTGCGCGAGATGGGCCTGGCCGCGGCGGCGACGATCGTGGTCGCGGTGCTGGTGGCGATCACCCTGGTGTCGGCCATCCTGGGCCTGATCGGGCAGCGGGCGTTGCCGCGCCGGGAACGCGGGCGCACCGGCGCGCCGGACCAGGGCCGGGCGATCTACCGCGGCTGGGCGAACCTGCTGGTCAAGCAGCGGGTGATCAGCCTGGTGGTGGCGGTGGCGGCGCTGGCCGTGGTGGCGATCCCGGTGTTCTCCATGCAGACGTCGCTCAACCAGGCGGACCCGCCGGGCAGCAGCGCGGCCAAGGCGGACGACATCATCGACCAGCGGTTCGGGGCTGGCTTCGCCGGCCCGCTGCTCATCCTGGTGGACGGCTCCGGCGCCCCGGCCTACGCGGCCTCCGTACGGGACAAGGTCGCGGCCCTGCCCGGCGTGGTGGCCGCGACGCCACCGCAGCCGTCGCGCGCGAACAACGCGGCGCTGATCACGGTGATCCCGTCGACCGGCCCCGAGGACGCCAAGACGGTCGACCTGGTGCACGCCATCCGCGACGACGTCGCCGACGGGCCGGACGCCCGCGTCTACGTCACCGGCCAGACCGCGATCAGCATCGACGTGTCACAGAAACTCAGCGACGCACTGCCGATCTACCTGATCCTCGTGGTGGGCCTGGCGTTCGTGCTGCTGGTGCTGGTGTTCCGGTCGCTGCTGGTCCCGGTGGTGGGGGTGCTGGGCTTCCTGCTGACGATCGGCGCGGCGCTGGGTGCGACCACGGCGGTCTTCCAGTGGGGCTGGCTGGCGTCGGTGGTGAACGCGGAGGTGACCGGCCCGCTGCTGAGCCTCGCCCCGATCATCATCGTCGGCATCCTGTTCGGCTTGGCGATGGACTACCAGGTGTTCCTGGTGTCGCGCATGCACGAGGCACACGCCCACGGCGCCGCCCCGCGCGACGCGATCGTGACCGGCTTCCGGCAGGCGGCCCCCGTGGTGGTCGCCGCCGCGACGATCATGTTCGCGGTGTTCGCCGGCTTCGTCCCGGAGGGCAACGACACGATCAAGCCGATCGCGTTCGCCCTGGCCATCGGCATCCTGTTCGACGCCCTGGTGATCCGCATGATCGCGGTGCCGGCGGCGCTGGCGTTGCTGGGCCGCTCGGCGTGGTGGCTCCCGCGCTGGTTGCGGTGGCTGCCGGTGGTGGACGTCGAGGGCGCGGCGCTGCAGCGCGGCGCGCATACCCCGGAGCCGGAATCCCAGGTGGCCCGCGCCGCCTGACCGCTGGCCGCGGACGGCCGCCGCGTCCCACCCGCGGTGGTCGTCCGCTTTCCGTTCGGCTTTCCTGCGCTTGCTGGGGTTTCGCGCCGGCCAGGAGCTGGGTCACCCGGCGGTGGGTGCTTCAGCGTTCACCTCTGTGCCGATGGGGTGGCTGCCGCGCTGTGGTCATTCCGGGCGGCCTGCTCACGCGGGCCGGCCTGAGTGGTGGGCTGCGCGAGCGCACCGTGCCGGTCACGGTCAGCCACTCATGGTTGGGCGGCGGGTCTCAGCGCGGCGCTTGCTCAGCGCG
>NZ_CAKUCL010000265.1 GCF_934643405.1 uncultured Actinoplanes sp. | reverse complement strand
GGACCGCGTGAGCCTCTCAGGGATGACAGTCAGTGGTCGATGAAAGGACTCAGCCTTGACCGGATCGTCCGCACCCGCGCCCGAACCACTGCCCCTGAGATGGGCATTCATCCTGTTGGCGGCCCTCACGGCAGGGATCCTCGTAGGGCTGCTCACCTTTGTCGAGACCGGAAACTGGCCCGCCTCGCTGCTGGCCACGTTGGCCACAGCCGGCATGACCGCCTCCGTCCTGCACCATCTGATCGGCCGGTGACCCCGTGATCGCGCACGAGAGACCCATGGGGAGCCGAGATGGATGAGGAAATCAGCCCGACTACATCCGAGACCGTTCTGGAGGCCCGCAAGCTCGAATTTTCCCTGTTCTACCGGAAGAACATGCCATCGCTCGTAGCTTTCCTGCTCATGCAGCGGGTTCCGATTCACTTCGCCACTGATCTGGCGCAGGACGTCATGACCAAGGCCTTCACCAACTGGGACGAGATCTACTCCCCACGGGCCTGGGTCCGAAAGGTGGCTATTCGCCAGTGGTGGCGGCTGATGGAGGCGCGACGTCAGGAGATACCCGCCGAGAACCTGCCGGAGGCCAGCGGACTCCTGTCCGGTCCTCACGCGGAGGAGATCGTCAACCGACACACCTTCCTAGCCGCGGTCCAAGACCTTTCGCCGGAGAAACAGCAAGCTCTGGCCTGGACGTACGACGGCTACCTGCCGAATGAGATCGCCGAACTGATGGGCGTTCCGGCGACGACGGTGCGGTCGATGTTGCGCGACGCGCGGGCGGTGTTGCGAAAGAGGCACGGCCACATGAGGGAGGAGCCGTGACAGCCCGCAAACGGCGTAAGGCACATGGCGCGGCCGCGCTTCGTCATGATCTGGAACGCCGGCTGCGAATCGATGACGGCTTGGAGCGGATCCTGGGCACGAAGCCGCGACCGCCGGAAGCGGATCCCGGGCGTACCAGTTACTCCGCTCTCGTCGACGAGGTTGCCTCGATCGTCTCCGTTGATGACGGACTCGCCACAATCTTGACAGCAAGTGGACACGCGGCACTCGTCGCCGACCTGCCGGCATTCCTCAGACTCGATCGAGGACTGGCTGACATTTTCGACCGCGCGGCCGGCACCGCGGAGGCCGAGGCCGAGTGGGGTCGAGGGGAAGCCACCGCGTTGACACCGCACCCCGGCCTTTCCGGCGGCTCGACTGAGGTGTCAACCATTGATCAGTTGATCAGCATCTACGCGGCAGAAGGGCGTCACCGGCTTCTGTTGCGCTCGGGCAACCGGCACCGCCACCTGCGAGAGATTGTCGACCGGCTGTCTCAGTTGACAGAGTTGCTCCGGCCTCCAGCGCCAGATCCCAGTGATCTTGGCTGGGTGGCCGCGATGCTCGAGCGGCAGATCAATCGAATGGAGCGGGTCACCGCTCTCCTGGTCCGCGCGCTGCCCGGTACCCGAGCGACCCACGGAGCCGTGTCGCATGGGGCTGGGTTCGCCTCCGTGCCGACCACCGAGGTCTCACCACGCAAACAATCCCGGCGCGCGAAGAAGGCGGCCAAGAAGGCGAAGACGTCGGGAGGTGCCAACCGACCGGGTGAGCCCAGTGCCAAAGCGGTCGAGCAGTACCGCCTTGCAGTCCGTGCGTTGATAGCCGGTGAGTGGGTGGAGGCTCAAGCGCGGTTCCACCGGGCAGCCAATCTGGGCCACTTGGACGCGATGGTGAATCTCGCGATGCTCTATGCCGGAGATGGCCGCCGCTCTTTCCACCTCGCCCAACTTCATGCGGAGGACCCGCGCGACCGGGCCTTCGCCGCACGGGTCTTCGTGGGCCTGGCACTAGCTGGAAATGACGAAGCCGGATATTTTGCAGGCGAGTTGCTGGCATTCGCCGGGTCGACCGACGAGGCGATCGCGGTTTGGCAGCGGGCGTCGAAGGCCGGAAATCGGCGCGCCGCGGCCAGGCTGCGGGACGTAACCGAGTCGAACGAGGTTGCTGATTTCGCCGACCCCCAGGATCCGGGTTCGAAACCGCAAGAGCCATCCGTTCTCGTCGATTTCGGCTTTACGCAGCTAGGCATCCACGGCCTTCTGGGCTCCACCGGCGAAGTTGATGAGGCAATGCTCGCTGACCAGGTCACCCCGCTGATTCAGGCAGTTTCGCGCGAACTGAGTGAACTGGTCGAGATGTCGCGGTCACAGGGCGGATCCAGCGAACTCGTCAGTCTTGCCGGACGGCTGCACCACCAAGCCGTGCAGACTTGGCGGGCGCTTTCCGACTTCGAGGGCGCCGATCTCCGGGCAGCCGAGATCGATCCGGGACTGGCGGACCTGGACGGCGTACGGTGGTCGGACGGCGACGGGCGGCAGCTGTCCACGCTCTGGCCCACGGACCTCCGCGAAGCCATTCAACGGCAATCAGAGCCGCTCAATGGTGAACCAGGCATGTGGGAGGTCACCTTCCGGGAGGTGGTGGGCGCCGATCGCTGAAACTCGGTTCAGCACCCTGACCTTCGTTGCCCGCCCGCAACCACCGGGATGCGGTTGCGGGCGTGGCGCACGGGTTCATGGGGCGGGCCGCAGCACGTAGATCGAGGCCTCGACGTCGCCTTCCGCGGTGTAGACCGTCGCCGTCACTCGCTGGTAGGCCGGGCCTTCGAAGGCGTCCAGACGGGACCAGTGCGCCGGCAGATCCGGCGACTCGAAGACCTGCACGTCGATCGGGGCGGCCGCCGGGTCCAGCGTCAGCGCCGGGTAGCCCAGGTCGGCACCCCAGCCCTCGGCCACCAGGTTCCCGTGAACCTGGCCCGACGACCAGCGGCCCGACAGCCCGTTCAGCTGGTGGTGATTCACCCGGCCGGGCGCCAGGCTTCCGTAGACCGCCAGGCGGGTCATCGGCATTCGGCGGCCAGCAGCTCGGCGATCTGGACGGTGTTCAGCGCCGCGCCCTTGCGCCGGTTGTCGCCGGTGACGAACAGGTCGAGCGCGCGCGGGTCGTCCATCGCCCGGCGGATGCGGCCCACCCAGGACGGGTCGGTGCCGACGGCGTCGATCGGCATCGGGAACTCGCCGGCTTGCGGGTCGTCGACCAGGATCACGCCGGGCGCGTTGCGCAGCACCTGACGCGCGCCCTCGGCATCCACCTCGGAGCCGAAGACGGCGTGCACCGCGATCGAGTGGCCGGTGACGACGGGGACCCGTACGCACGTGGCCGAGACCTTCAGCGCCGGAAGTCCCAGGATCTTGCGCGATTCGTCGCGCAGTTTCAGCTCCTCGGAGGACCAGCCGAGCGGCGCGATGTCGCCGGACCAGGGCACCACGTTGAGCGCGAGCGGCGCGGTGAACGGGCCGAGCTCGTCGCCGACGGCCTGCCGCACGTTGCCCGGCCGGGAGCCGAGCAGGCGGTCGCCGGCCACCTTGCTGAGCTGGTCGTGCAGGGTGTCCACGCCGAACTGGCCGGCCCCGGACGCCGCCTGGTACGAGGCCATCACGAGCTCACGCAGCCCGTACTCGCGGTGGAGCGGGGCGATGGCCATGATCATGGCCATCGTCGTGCAGTTGGCGTTGGAGACGATGGCGCGCGGCCGGTGCGCCAGGGCTTCCTGGTTGACCTCGGGCACGACCAGCGGCACGTCCGGTTCCATGCGGAACGCGGCCGAGTTGTCCACCACGGTCGCGCCGCGGGACGCCGCGATGGGCGCCCACTCGAGCGACACGGCGTCCGGCACGTCGAACATCGCCACGTCGACGCCGTCGAACGCCTCGGGCGTCATCTCCTGGACGGCGAGCTGCTCACCCCGGCAGGTCAGCTTGCGGCCGGCCGAACGCGCGGAGGCGATCAGCCGGATGTCGCCCCAGACGTTGCGCCGGGACGACAGCAACTCGAGCATGACGGTCCCGACGGAGCCGGTGGCTCCGACGACGGCCAGCGTCGGCTGCGCCATGTCCGGGCTTACCGGCCGGTACCCGCGTAGACCACTGCCTGCTCGCCGCCGCCCAGCTCGAACTGGTCGTGCACGGCGCGGACCGCGGTGTCGAGGTCGGTGTCGCGGCAGACCACGGAGACCCGGATCTCCGACGTGGAGATCATCTCGATGTTGACGCCGGCCTCGCCGATGCAGGCGAAGAAGGACGCGGCCACCCCCGGGTGCGAGCGCATGCCGGCACCGATCAGCGAGACCTTGCCGACGTGGTCGTCGAAGAGCAGGCTCTTGAACTTGATCTGATCCTTGATCTTGTCGAGGGCGGTCATCGCGGTCGGACCGTCGGCCTTCGGCAGGGTGAAGGAGATGTCGGTGCGCCCGGTGCCCTCGGTCGACACGTTCTGCACGATCATGTCGATGTTGATCTCGGCCTGGGCGACCGTGCTGAAGATCCGGCCCGCGGCGCCCGGTTCGTCGGGGACCCCGACGATCGTGATCTTGGCTTCGCTCCGCTCGTGAGCGACCCCGGTGATGAGCGCTTGTTCCACGGAAGGGTCCTCCATCGATCCGGTGACCATGGTCCCGGGCTTGTGGGAATACGAAGAGCGTACGTGGATGGGCACTCCGAAGCGGCGCGCATACTCCACGCATCGCAACATCAGCACCTTCGCCCCGCCGGCGGCGAGCTCGAGCATCTCCTCGTACGTGATCTGCTTGATGTGCTGGGCGTCCGGCACGATCCGCGGGTCGGCCGTGAAGACGCCGTCCACATCCGTGTAGATCTCGCACACGTCGGCATGCAGCGCGGCCGCCAGCGCCACCGCGGTGGTGTCCGAGCCGCCGCGGCCCAGCGTGGTGATGTCCTTGGTGTCCTGCGAGACGCCCTGGAAGCCGGCCACGATCGCGATCGCGCCCTCGTCCAGCGCGGAGCGCAGCCGGCCGGGCGTCACGTCGATGATCCGGGCCTTGCCGTGCACCGAGGTGGTCAGCACGCCGGCCTGCGAACCCGTGTACGACCGGGCCTCGTACCCCAGGTTGTGGATCGCCATGGCCAGCAGCGCCATCGAGATGCGCTCGCCCGCGGTCAGCAGCATGTCCAGCTCGCGGCCGGGCGGCAGCGGACTGACCTGATTGGCCAGGTCGAGGAGTTCGTCGGTCGTGTCGCCCATCGCGGAGACCACGACGACCACGTCGTCGCCGGCCTTGCGCGCGTCGACGATGCGCTCGGCGACCCGCTTGATCCGCTCGGCGGTCGCGACGGACGAGCCACCGTACTTCTGCACCACCAGTGCCACGGCGAAACCCTTCGGCTAGGCAATCCGGAACCACCCTAGCCGCGCCCTCGTCCAGGGCCGACAGGCGATCCCAGATTCCGCGACACGCCGAGCGCCAAAAGACCGTGGAGAGACGAAGGATGACGACGGGAGGCGAGAATGTCTCGGTGCGCCCGGTAATCGTCCTCGCCACCGCCCTGCTGACGCTCGGCGGTCTCGCGGCGTGCACCGGTGATTCCCCCGGCCCGGCCCCGACCAGCCCGGCGGTGGTGCTGCCGCCGGCCGGCGGGGACGACGCGCGCGCCGCCCTGGTCGCCCGGGCCGCGCTGGCCCAGGACAAGTCGTATGCGGCCCTGTACAGCCTGGACGACGGCAATGGAGCTCCGCGGGACGTGGTCGCCACGATCGGCGCGGACGGCACCTGGCGGGTCGACGTGGGCAAGGGCATGGAGGGCGGCACCGCGGACGTCTCGATCGTCTCGACACCGGCCGGGGTCTACCAGTGCACGGTGGCCACCGCGGCCAACCCGATCACGCCGGCCTGCGTCAAGGTGGCGAACGCCGGCAAGCTGGTGCCCCGGAAGTACGACCCGCGGGTCGAGCGGTTGTTCCGGCCCGCGCTGAGCGTGTTCACCGACCGGCAGGCTGCGATCTCGGTCACCGAGGTGGAGCCGCTGACCGGCGCCAAGGGCGACTGCTACTCGGTGGACGGCATCTCCGCCTCGCTGGACGCCCCGGTCGACATCGGCATCTACTGCTACGACGCGGACGGCGTGCTGACCGCGGCACGAGTGGGATTCGGCGTGCTCAAGCTGGTCAGCCAGGTGCCCGGGCCGAAGACGGTGGCGCTGCCCGGCCCCGAGGTGCAGGCGCAGCCCATGGGCACGGCGAGCCCGGCGGCACAGCCGTCCATCGGCCAGTCACCCGCCTGAGCGAGCGGACGTCTCACGATCCGGGCGTAAAGTTAGCCACGTCCGGGCTGACCACGTAGGGTGATGTCGACATGTGGCACGCACTCCTTCTTCGCTGCCGCGACGAGGCCCCATCCCAGGCCGGCACCTCGTCGCGGAGTTGACGCGCGCCGCCTGCTCGTCTCGTCCTTTCTTTGGAGCAGTCCCACATGTCCACGGTTGAGAACCCGTTCCATCAGCAGCGCCCGAGCGCCATGCCGTTCCAGCGCTACACGCCCTACCAGAAGCAGTTCGCCGTCGAGCTGCCCGATCGGCAATGGCCCTCGCGACACGTCGAGAAAGCCCCGCGCTGGTGCGCGGTCGACCTGCGCGACGGCAACCAGGCCTTGATCGACCCGATGTCGCCCGAGCGCAAGCGGCGCATGTTCATGCTGCTGGTCCAGATGGGCTACAAGGAGATCGAGGTCGGCTTCCCGGCCGCCTCGCAGACCGACTTCGACTTCATCCGCCAGCTCATCGAACAGGATCTGATCCCGGACGACGTGACGATCCAGGTGCTGACCCAATGCCGGGAGCACCTGATCGACCGCACGTTCCAGTCGATCCGCGGCGCCAAGCGCGCGATCGTGCACTTCTACAACTCGACCTCGACGCTGCAGCGCCGGGTGGTGTTCGGCCTGGACAAGGACGGCATCACCGACATCGCGACCAGCGGCGCGCGGCTCTGCCAGAAGTACGCGGAGATCCACACCCCGGACACGCAGATCTTCTACGAGTACTCCCCCGAGTCGTACACGGGAACCGAGCTGGACTACGCGCTGGAGGTCTGCTCGGCGGTGATCGACGTGATCGACCCGACGCCGGACCGCCCGCTGATCATCAACCTGCCGGCCACGGTCGAGATGGCCACCCCGAACGTGTACGCCGACTCCATCGAGTGGATGCACCGCCACCTGCCCCGGCGCGACTCCGTGGTGCTGTCGCTGCACCCGCACAACGACCGCGGCAGCGCCGTCGCGGCGGCCGAACTGGGCCTGCTGGCCGGCGCCGACCGCATCGAGGGCTGCCTGTTCGGCAACGGCGAGCGCACCGGCAACGTCGACGTGGTCACGCTCGGGCTGAACCTGTTCTCCCAGGGCATCGACCCGATGATCGACTTCTCCGACATCGACGAGATCAAGCGGACCGTCGAGTACTGCAACCAGCTGCCCGTGCACGAGCGGCACCCGTACGTGGGTGACCTGGTCTACACCGCGTTCTCCGGCTCGCACCAGGACGCGATCAAGAAGGGTTTCGCCGCCCTCCAGGCCGACGCGGACGCGGCCGGCGTCGACATCGACAAGTTCACCTGGGGCGTGCCGTACCTGCCGATCGACCCGAAGGACCTGGGCCGCAGCTACGAGGCGGTCATCCGGGTCAACTCGCAGTCGGGCAAGGGCGGCGTGGCGTACATCATGAAGGAGGAGCACAAGCTCGACCTGCCGCGCCGGCTGCAGATCGAGTTCTCCGGCGTGGTGCAGCACCACACCGACGCCGAGGGTGGCGAGGTATCGCCGCAGGAAATGTGGGACATCTTCGCGTCGGAGTACCTGGTCGAGCACCAGATGTCCACGGCTTTCAAGATCGAGGGCTACACCACGGCCACCGTGGACGGCAAGGTCGAGATCGACGTGGAGATCTTCCACCGAGGCGTACGGCGTCCGCTGGTCGGTGTCGGCAACGGTCCGATCGACGCGTTCGTCCAGGCCGTCGAGCCGCTGGGGATCCGCGCCCGGGTCCTGGACTACCAGGAGCACGCCCTCACCTCGGGCGGCGACGCGCAGGCCGCGGCGTACGTGGAAGTGGAAGTCGGTGATGTGACGGTGTGGGGTGTCGGCATCGACGCGAACATCGTGAGCGCCTCGATCAAAGCGGTGAGCAGCGCCGTCAACCGAGCGCATTAAAAATCTCCCCGGACGTGTCGCCGCCGCACTCGTGGCGGCGACACGCGGACGGGTGGGCACACTCGTGACGCCAAGGGGCGGAGTTCGCAAACCGCCCCTACGCTGAAGATCGTGCACCCTCGTATCCCCCTCGCTCTCCTCGCCGCCGCCACCCTGACTCTCAGCGCCTGCCAGGGCGTCCCGATCGACACCGACCCCGCCTCGCCCACCGATACGTCCACATCGGACGCCGGGTCCGCGTCGGACCGGCTGGACACGCTCAAGGTGGTGACGAAGGCCGGCTCGATGGCGGGCTACAGCCGGGAGAAATTCCCGCACTGGCGCAGCACCGGCAGCAATTGCGACGTACGGGACTCGGTGCTCAAACGCGACGGCACCAAGGTGAAGCTGTCCGGCTGCAACGTGGTCGCCGGCACCTGGAAGAGCATCTACGACGGCAAGGTCCTCGACTCGCCGACCAAAGTGGACATCGACCACATGGTCCCGCTCGCGAACGCGTGGCGCTCCGGTGCCTCGTCATGGACGACCGACAAGCGCGGCGACTTCGCCAACGATCTGGACGACCCGCAGCTGGTGGCCGTCTCCGCCACCGCCAACCGGTCGAAGGGCGACCAGGATCCGTCGACCTGGAAACCCTCGGACAAGAGCGCGTGGTGTGAATATGCGCAAGACTGGATCGCGGTGAAGGCCCACTGGAAGCTGACCATCACCGGCCAGGAGAAGACCGCGCTGAAGAAGATGCTGGAGACGTGCTGATGACCACCTCCCCCGCGGAGCCGGTGCCGGACGCCCAGGCAGCCGGGCCCCCCTCCCGCACCACCGACATCACCGCCGGTCAGGGTGGCGTGCTCACCGACGAGGTCGGGGTGATCACCGGCGATCTGACGCTGCGCAGCGAGCTCTCCGGCGATCAGGTCGCCGTCCGCGTCCAGTACAAGGACGCCGCGGAGTGGTACGCCGTGACCGGCGCAAAGGTGACGTTGAAGGATCCCGCCGACCTGGACGCCGTACATCAGATCGTGGTCGGCATCCTGAACCGGCCGGAAGGCTGAGATCCGTTGCCGCCCCGCACCGGGTGCGGGGCGGCGGATCCACGATCAGGCGGGCGTGCTCGCGGGGCGCCGGCCCGCGACCGCCTCGTCCTCGACCACCGGGAAGTGGCAGGCCGTGACGTGCGAGGCCGGGTCGTCCAGGCGGGTGATCAGCGGCGGCTCCTCGGTCGCGCAGATCTCCTGGGCCTTCCAGCACCGCGTACGGAACCGGCAGCCGGACGGCGGGTTGATCGGGCTCGGCACGTCGCCGGTGAGCAGCACCCGCTCGCGCTGGGCGCGGTCACGGCGGACCGGGTCGGGCACCGGCACCGCGGACATCAAGGCCACCGTGTACGGGTGACGCGGGTTCTTGTAGAGGTCGTCCCGCTCGGCCACCTCGACGACCTTGCCGAGGTACATGACCGCGACCCGGTTCGAGATGTGCCGGACCACCGACAGGTCGTGCGCGATGAACACGTACGTCAGGTCGAACTCGCGCTGGAGATCGTCCAGCAGGTTGACGACCTGAGCCTGGATCGACACGTCCAGCGCGGAGACCGGCTCGTCGGCGACGATCAGCTTGGGCCGCAGCGCGAGCGCCCGGGCGATGCCGATGCGCTGGCGCTGACCGCCGGAGAACTCGTGCGGGTACCGGTTGTAGTGCTCCGGGTTGAGGCCGAC
>NZ_CAKUCL010000264.1 GCF_934643405.1 uncultured Actinoplanes sp. | reverse complement strand
CCGGACACGCTGAGCCCCGGCCAGCGCGCCGCCTCCACCTCCAACCGCAACTTCGAGGGCCGGCAGGGCAAGGGCGGACGTACGCACCTGGTCTCGCCGCAGGTCGCCGCCGCCACCGCCGTGGCCGGCAAGCTGGCCGCCCCCGCCGACCTCTGAGCACCGGAGACCACCCATGGACAAGTTCGTCACCCACAGCGGCAAGGTCATGCCGCTGCGCCGTTCCGATGTGGACACCGACCAGATCATCCCGGCCGTCTATCTCAAGCGGGTCACCCGGACCGGGTTCGAGGACGGTCTGTTCAGCGCCTGGCGCGACGACCCCGGCTTCGTGCTGAACAACCCGGCCCACGGCGGGGCCACGATCCTGGTCGCCGGGCCGAACTTCGGCACCGGCTCGTCCCGCCAGCACGCCGTCTGGGCCCTGCGCGACTGGGGCTTCAAGGTCGTCATCGCGGCCCGGTTCGGCGACATCTTCCGCGGCAACGCCCTCAAGGAGGGTCTGCTGCCGGTCCAGCTCGACCAGAAAGCGGTCGAGGCGATCTGGGAGATGGCCGAGAGCGAGCCGGACAAGCGGATCACGGTCGACCTCGCCGAGCGTCAGGTGCGCGTGGACGACGCCGTCTGGACCTTCCCGATCGACGATTTCAGCCGCTGGCGGCTCATGGAAGGCCTCGACGACATCGGACTGACCCTGCGCCACGAGGGCGCGATCGCCGCCTATGAGCAAAATCGCTTTCCGTTCAAGCCGGCGGTCGCCTGAGCGTCGATTCGCTTGCCAGAACTCAGATTCTCGCCCCTGCCGGGTCCCCGGCAGGGGCGAATTCGTTGCAACACAAGGGTTTTTTTGGGCCGAATGTTTGTGTCCGCTGGTCAGAGGGCATACCGTGCGCGCAGAATGGCTCGCAATGGGCCATGGGAGCTTGTTCGCGACGCCTGAGACCCTGTTTCGAGAACAAGCCCCAATCTCACGTACGGGAGGAAACCGTGAACAAGGCCGAGCTCATCGAGGCGCTCGCCGCCCGGCTGGGAGACCGGAAGACGGCTGCGGCGGCGCTGGATGCGGTCATCAGTGAGGTGGAGAACGCCGTCACGAAAGGCGACCGGGTTGCGATCACCGGCTTCGGCGTCTTCGAGAAGCGGGCGCGTAATGCGCGGACCGCACGCAATCCGCGGACCGGCGAACCGGTGAAAGTGAAGAAAACATCGGTGCCCGCCTTCAAGCCCGGAACGGCCTTCCGGGAGATGGTCGCCAGCGGAAAGGCCGCCAAGGCCACGCCGGCGAAGAAGACGGCGACGGCCGCCAAGGCCACCGCCACGAAGGCCACCACCGCCACGAAGACCGCGGCGGCGAAGAAGACGACGGCGACCAAGGCGGCGCCGGCGAAGACCGCGGCGGCCACCAAGACGGCCCCCGCCAAGAAGAGCACCGCCACCAAGGCGGCTCCGGCCAAGGCGACGGCGACCAAGACGGCGGCGGCCAAGAAGACGACCGCCACGAAGGCCACCGCCACCAAGGCGACCGCGGCCAAGTCGACCGCGGCGGCGAAGAAGACGACGGCGACCAAGGCGGCGCCGGCGAAGACCACGGCGGCGACCAAGACGGCCGCGGCCAAGAAGACCACGGCGACCAAGGCGGCGCCGGCGAAGAAGGCGGCCACCGCGACGAAGACCACCGCGGCCAAGAAGACGACCGCCCGCAAGGCCACCACGGCGGCGGCCGCGACCCCGAGCCGGGCGCGCGCCACCACCCGCAAGGCCCGCTGACCTTCGCGGCTCCGGAGAGGCGTCCACCCGTACGGTGGACGCCTTTCTCGTGTTCCGGCGCGGAACCGCCGTGCGGCCTACCGTCCGGGCATGGAGAGCGCTGCGCCGCCGCGGGGGCTGGTCAGCCGGTCGCTGATCGCCGCACTGCTGTTCGCCGCCGTCGTCGTCCCGGGCTGGACGCTGGGCGACCGGGCCGAGGGCTGGACCGGCTCGGGACTGCTCGACTGGGTCGTCACCAGCGCGTGGACCGCCCTCGGCGTACGGGTCCTGGCGCCCCGGGGTTCGTACCGGCCGCGTGACGGCTGGCTCGGCCTGATCCCGCTCTACGGCTGGTATCTGACCTGTGTCCTGTGCTGGCGGGCGGCGCTGCTGCCCTATCGGGACTGGGAGCCGCGCCCGGACGAGCTCTGGCGGGCCCGCTGGCTCACCGGGGACCGGCTGGGACTCTGGCGTACCGATCCGGCCCCCGCGGCCCGCACGGCGGCTCTCAGAGCCGGGACAGACCCAGCAAGCGGTCGCCGGCCCAGGTGAGCACCCAGCCGCCGCCCTTGGGCGTCTTGTACGGCGCCGGATCGTCCTCACCACGCAGCGCCGCCAGCATGCCCGGCATCACCTTGCCCTGACTGCACACCACGGCCAGGCCGCCGGAATCGCGCACCTCGATCATCCGGTGGGCGCCCGTCTTGGCCTTGGCCGGGGCGTCGTCGGCGGACGGCGGCTCGGCGAACGCGCCGTCCAGCACGATCGGCAGGTTCAGCGCCGCCGACAGCGGCTCCAATGTCTGCTTGCACCGCAGCGGGGTCGCCGCGATCAGCCGCTCCGGCTCGAACAGCACTCCCAGCGCCGCGATCCGCTCGGCCTCGGCCTGGCCCTGCGGGTCGATCGGGCGCAGCGCGTCGTTGCCGCTCCACTTCTTGCGCTCGCCGGCGTGCGCGTGGCGCACCATCACCGCCGCCGCGGTCACCGGCGGCATCGACGCGACCTGGTCGATCAGGGCGCGGTCGTCGGGGTAGGTCAGCCGGGACAGCGCCGCGTTCAGCGGCAGCCACTCGATCCGGTCGACCTCGTGCGCGTCCAGCACCGGACCCTCGCCGCTCGCGGTCATCAGCCAGAACTCGACCGTCTTCGGGGTGCCGTCGGGAAGCGGGTACTCGACCGTGCGCAGGCGCATCCGGGGCCGGCCGCGCCAGCCTGTCTCCTCCCGCACCTCGCGCACCGCGCCGGCCAGCGGATGCTCGCCGTGGTCCAGCTTGCCCTTGGGCAGGCTCCAGTCCGCGTAGCGCGGCCGGTGCACCAGGCAGACCTCGAGGCCGTCGCGACCGGGCCGGCACAGCACTCCGCCGGCCGCCCGTACCGGTACCGGCATCAGACCGCCTTGCCGATGACCCGGCGCAGCAACGCCTCCTGAAGGTGCCGGTGCGGCTCGGACGGGCTGAACGCGCGCCGGTGCCAGGTGCCGTCGCCGGCCAGGTCCCAGCCCTCGGTCTCGTCGCCCATCGCCAGCTCCAGCACCTGCCGCAGGTCCTCGCGCGCCGACGGCTGGGTGACCCGGACCAGCGCCTCCACCCGGCGGTCCAGGTTGCGGTGCATCAGGTCGGCCGAACCGATCCAGTACTCGGCATCGTCGCCGTAGCCGAACCGGAACACCCGCGAGTGCTCCAGGAACCGGCCGACGATCGAGCGCACCCGGATGTTGTCCGACAGGCCCGGCACCCCGGGCCGCAGCGCGCACATGCCGCGGATCACCAGGTCCACCTTCACCCCGTCGCGCGAGGCACGGTAGAGCGCGTCGATGGACTCCTCGTCGACCAGCGAGTTCACCTTGATCTGCACGAGCGCGTCGCCGCCCGCGCGGGCCAGGCGGGCCTGGCCCTCGATGCGTTCGATCAGCCCACGCCGTACGCCGTGCGGCGCCACCAGCAGACGGCGGTAGGAGCGCTGCCGGCTGTATCCGGTCAGCACGTTGAACAGGTCGGTGATGTCCGCGCCCACCTCGGGATCGGCGGTCAGCATCCCGAAATCCTCGTACAGCCGCGCGGTCTTGGGGTGGTAATTGCCGGTCCCGATGTGGCAGTACCGCCGGATCTGGTTGCCCTCCTGGCGCACCACCAGCGCCGTCTTGCAATGGGTCTTCAGACCGACCAGGCCGTAGACGACGTGGCAGCCGGCCCGCTCCAGCGTGCGTGCCCAGGCGATGTTCGCCACCTCGTCGAAGCGCGCCTTCACCTCGACCAGCACCACCACCTGCTTGCCGGCCGCGGCCGCGTCGACCAGCGCGTCGACGATCGGCGAGTCGCCCGAGGTGCGGTACAGCGTCTGCTTGATGGCCAGCACGTTCGGGTCGGCGGCGGCCTGCTCGATGAAGCGCTGCACGCTGGTCGAGAACGAGTGGTACGGGTGGTGCACGAGGATGTCGCCGTCGCGCAGGCGGTTGAAGACGCTGCGCGGCACCTCGCCGTCGGCCAGCGACGGCTGGGTGGCCGGCACGAACGGGCGGTCCTTCAGGTCGTCGCGGTCGGTCTCGCCGAACACCTGCCACAGCGCCGACAGGTCGAGCAGGCCGGGCACCCGCTGCACGTCCTGACTGTCCATGTCCAGCTCGCGGACCAGAAGGTCGAGCACGTGGTCGCTGATCGACGCGGCCACCTCCAGCCGCACCGGCGGGCCGAACCGCCGCTGCGCCAGCTCGCGTTCCAGCGCCTGCAGCAGGTCCTCGTCGCGGTCCTCGTCGACCTCCACCTCGGCGTTGCGGGTCACCCGGAACAGGTGCCACTCGAGAATCTGCATGCCCGGGAACAACTGGTCGAGGTGGACGGCGATCAGCTCCTCCACCGGAAGGAAGCGCACGCTGCGGCTGTCGTTCTGCACGGTCACGAAGCGCGGCACGTTGTTCGGCACCTTGATCCGGGCGAACAGCTCCGACCCGCCGTCCTCCGGCGCCCGCAGGGCCACCGCGAGATTCAACGACCGGCTCGAGATGTACGGGAACGGGTGCGCCGGGTCGACGGCGAGCGGGGTCAGCACGGGGAAGACCTGCTCGCGGAAGTACGTCCGCAGGCGCTCGCGCTCCGGCGCGTCCAGATCGACCCAGGAGACCAGTTCGATGCCCTCGGCGGACAGCTTCGGCCGGACCTCGTCGGCGAAGCAGGCCGCGTGCCGGGTGACCAGATCCGCCACCCGCTCGGCGATCATCTGGAGCTGGTTGCGCAGCGACGAGCGGTCACCGCCGCGCATGGGCAGGCCGGCGCTGAGCCGCCGCTTCAGCCCGGCGACCCGCACCATGTAGAACTCGTCGAGGTTCCCGGCGAAGATGGCCAGGAACTTCGACCGCTCCAGCAGCGGGGTGCCCGGGTCCTCGGCCAGCGCCAGCACCCGGGCGTTGAAGTCGAGCCAGGAGAGTTCCCGGTTGAGGAAGCGGTCCTCGGGCAGATCGGCGTTGGGGTCGACCGGCTCCTCCGGCTCGTCCTCCGCGCTCTGCTGGTCGTCGGCGGCCAGCTCGGACGCGATGGTCTCCTCGAGCGCGATCGCCTCGTCCGGCTCCACGGTGGCCGGGCCCGCGTCGTAGGCGACGGCGGACTGCACCTCGATCGCGTCCACCGGCGGCTCGTCCAGCGCCCGCGCCTGCTCGGCCAACGGGTCGGTCACGGCTGCGGGCTGATCGCTCACGCCCGTACGCGGCAGGAAGCGGCCGTTCGGGCCACGCCGGCTGGAATCCGGGATCCGGGGCGAGGTCTGCATCGCTCCATCATTGCCGCTTCCCGCGGAACGTGAAACGAACAGCAGAGAGATCGACTCACGAGATTCCCGGAATTCTCACGGTACGGACGGCACCGCCCGGTTCGATGTCGACATCGACCCGCTGACCGGACCGCAACCGCCGCAGCCCGGAGGCGTCGAAGGCGGCCGCGCCATAGGTCAGCGCGGTGCCGTCATCCAGCAGAAGTGTGCCGCTTCGGGTGTCCGGGTCGTAGGTCGCGATCGTCCCCTGCATCCCCGAGACGCTACCGGTTCACCATCGACCGCGCTTCAGGCCGCTGAGACGCATGCCACGATGAGTCCCGCGTCACGCAGCAGCGCGCAGGTGTGCTCGCCGGCCCCCAGCGACAGCACGGTGGCCAGGTCAGCCGGGGTGTCGACGTCCTGTCGCAGGCCCGGCCAGGCGCCGGTGAGCGGCACCGCGCCGGAGAGCGCGTGCGCCTGCGCCGAGCCCGGCCCGAACCGCGGATCGAGTTCCACCCCGGGCGGCGCGGTCAGCAGCACCGTGCCGGTCCCGGCCGCGTCCGCGACGAAAGCGCGCTGCCCGGCCCGGGCCGGTGCCTGGGCCAACGCCTCGCCGAGCTGGTCCGGCCGCAGCGCGGGCAGGTCGCCGGCGAGCACCGCGCGGAACCCGGAGAGGCCCGCGACCTCGTCCGCGCCGTGGCGCATCGCCGCGTTGAGGTCGCCGGCCGGCCGGTCCGGCACCACACGCGCGCCCACCTCGGTCACGGCGGCCGCGGCCCGCGCGTCGTCGGTGACCACGATCAGCTCGGCGACCGCCGCGGTGGCCAGCACCCCGGTCACCGTGTCCAGCACCATGGCCAGGGCCAGGTCGGCGTGCCGTGCCGGGGGCACCGCGCCGCGCAACCGGCTCTTCGCGGCGTCCAGGCGCTTGACGGGGATCACCGCCGTCCAGTCCATGTCGCGCTCTCCTCCGACGCCGGTCATACCGGACCAAGTGTGCCAGCGTGCCGGTCGCCGACCCCTGCCTGGTCCCGGCGGCCACGAGCAGGCATGATTTCGTCCGGGACTTTCCCGGTGAATTATTTCCGGCGGTGGGGACACGCCGCCAAGAGGGCAGGAGGGGCCGTGGCGATACGCAGGCTCGGTTTCTGGCGGCGTTTCGCGGCGGTGCTGGTGCTACCGGTGCTCCGGGTCTGGACGAGACGGACCTGGACCGGCATGGAGAACATCCCGCCCAGCGGTGGCGTGATCATCGTGCCGAACCACGTGTCCCACTTCGACCCGCTGGTCGTGGCGCATTACCTGTACGGGGCCGGCCGCTGGCCGCGGTTCCTCGGCAAGGCCAGCCTGTGGCGGGTGCCGCTGCTCGGGCCGTTCCTGGTCAAGACGCAGCAGATCCCGGTCGAGCGGGGCAGTGTGGAGGCGGTGAAGTCGCTGGACGCGCTGATCGCCGCGCTGAACGAGGGCGGCGCCGTGGTGATCTACCCGGAGGGCACCACCACCAAGCATCCGGACCTGTGGCCGATGCGCGGCAAGACCGGCGCGGCCCGGCTCGCCCTGATCACCGGCGCCCCGGTGATCCCGGTGGCCAACTGGGGGGCCCAGCAGGTGTTCGACCCGCGCACCAGCAAGCTGAAGATGCGGATGCGCACCCCGGTGTCGGTCACCGCGGGCAAGCCGATCGACCTCAGCGCCTGGGCCGGGGCGACCCCGAGCCGTCCGGTCCTGGGCCAGATGACCGACGCGATCATGCGGGAGATCAGCTCGCTGGTCGGCGAGCTGCGCCACGAGCAGGCCCCGGCCGAGCTGTACGAGCGGCCCACCCGCCGCGCCACCACCGCCGAGGACGCCGGATGACCCGGGCCGCCGTCATCGGGTCCGGCGCCTGGGGCACCGCCTTCGCGAAGGTGCTCGGCGAGGCCGGCGCCCAGGTGACGATCTGGGGCCGCCGCGAGGCCGTCACCACCGAGATCCGCGAGCGCCGCACCAACGAGGGATCGCTGCCGGGCGTGCGCCTGCCGGAGACGGTGACCGGCACCGGCGACCTGGCCGCCGCGGCCGAGGGCGCCGACCTGATCGCCATCGCGGTGCCGTCCCAGACGCTGCGCGGGAACCTCGCCGAGTGGGCCGGGCACTTCGGCCGCGACGCCACGGTCATCTCGCTCATGAAGGGCATCGAGCTCGGCACGACCAAGCGGATGAGCGAGGTCATCGTCGAGACCGCGAACGTCGAGCCGGAACGCGTGGTGGTGGTCTCCGGGCCCAACCTGGCGCCGGAGATCGCCGAGCAGCAGCCCACCGCGACGGTGGTGGCGTGCCTCGACGAGGACCGCGCGAAGCAGGTGCAGCACGCCCTGGCGTTGCCCTATTTCCGGCCGTACACCAGCGACGACGTGGTCGGCTGCGAGCTCGGCGGCGCGGTGAAGAACGTCATCGCCCTCGCGTACGGCATGGCCAGCGCGATGGGCCTGGGCTACAACACCCGTGCGTCGTTGATCACCCGCGGCCTGGCCGAGACGGCTCGCCTCGGGGTGGCCCTGGGCGCCGACCCGCTGACCTTCGCGGGCCTGGCCGGTCTCGGTGACCTGGTCGCCTCCTGCTCGTCGCCGAACGCCCGCAACCGCACGTTCGGCGAGCACCTGGGCCGCGGTGAGAGCCTGGAGGAGGCGCAGATCGCCACCCGGCAGACCGCCGAGGGTGTGAAGAGCTGCCTGTCGATCCGCGACCTGGCCCGCGCCCACGACGTCGAGATGCCGATCGTCGAGCAGGTCGAGCGGGTGTGCCACGAGGGCGTGGACCCGCAGATCGCCGTGAAGCTGCTGATGGGTAGGGAGATGAAGCCGGAGTGACCGCCGCGTCGTCCTTCTCCGACGGCACCCGCGTGGTGCACGCCGGCCTGCCCGAGCCCGAGGTGGGCGAGCCCTTCCTGCCCGGTCCGGTGTTCGCCGCGCCGTACCACCTCGACCCGGTGAGCGGGCCGGGGGAGAACGGTTACGCCCGCACCGAGCACCCCACCCGGCGTGCCCTGGAGGCGGCGATCGACGAGCTGGAGGGCGGCCCCGCGCTGGTCTTCTCCAGCGGTCAGGCGGCGATCACCGCGCTGCTGCTCGCGGTGCTGCGCACCGGCGACACGGTCGCGCTGCCGTCCGACGGATACTTCACGGTCCGGGCGTTCGCCGAGAGCACGCTGCGCGACCTCGGCGTCGAGACCATGCTGGTGCCGACGGCCGGTCCCTACCCCGACTTCTCCGGCGTACGGCTGGTGCTGCTGGAAAGCCCGGCCAATCCCGGGCTCGACGTGTGTGACATCCGGGCCGTGGCCGCCGCGGCGCACGCGGCCGGCGCGCTGGTCGCGGTCGACAACACCACGGCCACGCCGCTGGGGCAGAACCCGCTGGCGCTCGGCGCCGACGTGGTCGTGGCCTCCGGCACGAAGGCGCTGACCGGCCACTCGGACGTGCTGCTCGGGTATGTCGCCACCGGCAACGACGAGGTCTTCGCCAAGGTGGAGACGTGGCGCAAGCAGACCGGCGCGGTGCCCGGCGCGTTCGACGCCTGGCTGGCGCACCGCTCGATCGCCACGCTGGACGTGCGGCTGGCCCGGCAGAGCGAGAACGCGGCGGCGGTGGCCGCCCTGCTCGCCTCTCGCGACGACGTGACCGGCGTGCGGTGGCCCGGGCTGCCCACCGACCCGTCGTATCCGATCGCGAGCACGCAGATGCGGCGCATCCCCGGCGTGGTCTCCTTCGACCTGGGCTCGGCCGGCCGGGTGGCCCGCTTCCTCCAGGCGACCGCCCTGGTCTTCGCCGCGACGTCGTTCGGCGGCGTGCACACGACCGCCGACCGCCGGGCCCAGTGGGGCGACAACACCCCCGAGGGCTTCGTGCGGCTCTCCTGCGGCATCGAGGACACCGCGGACCTGCTGGCCGATCTGACCGCGGCCTTGGACCAGGCGTGAGCTGGGACAGTTTCTCGGCGGACGAGGTGGGAGCTCTCGCCCAGGGCGAGAGCTTCTTCGCGGCGCCCGGTGAACGCGTGTGTCCGGCCTGCGGCGAGAAGAGCCTGCGGGCGTACGTGAACGCGCCGGAGAACGCCCGCCGCCCCACGCTCGTCAGTTATGTCTGGTGCTCGGCGTGCCGCAAGTTCGTCGGCACCCGGGCGAAGCACCCGGAGGGCCTGGTGTTCTCCGATCCGCTCGCGGTGCTGAGCGCCGCCGAGCGCCGCGACCTGGAACGCAGCCTGGTCGGCTTCCTGGCCCACCTGGATCGCCTCTGGGACGACGGCGTGCTGCCCCAGTCGTTCGCCGCCTGACGACCGTCGGACCGGTCGGC
>NZ_CAKUCL010000263.1 GCF_934643405.1 uncultured Actinoplanes sp. | reverse complement strand
TGGAATCCGCTCAGCCGGTCCAGCGGTGTTCGATCGTCACTCGGGTGCCGGTGGGCGTGGTGACCATGCGGACGTCGGCGGAGGCGTTCATCAGGATCGCGCCGCGGCCGCGGTCGCGGGCGGGCGGCCGGGCGCGCCAGCCACCGAAGTCCTGAACCTCCACGCGGATCACGCCGTCGGTCACCTGCAGGCGCATCAGCACCTCGGGACGGCTGGGGTTCTGGGCGTGCTCGACCGAGTTGTTGATCGCTTCGGTGGCCGCGACCTGCAGGTCGTACAGGAGGTCCGGGTCGATGGGTTGGTCGTGCAGGGCGTCCTTGAGGTCGCGACGAGCCACCGCGGACGCCGTCGGGTCGAGGGGATACGCCCAGGTGACGTCGACCGGCGGCAGGACGGCGGCCGCGACGGTGGCGGGCTGGCGCCGGACCGCGACGATCGCGACGTCGTCCCGCTGCGGCTGAGGAGCATCGGCCAGGAGGGTCTCGACCAGCGTGGTCGCGGTCGCGCCGGCGGCGAACTCGGCGTGACAGCGCCGCCGCAGCGCGTCGCCGTCCGTGGCGATGCCGTCGGTGGAGATCAGCAGTTGGTCGCCGGGGGCGAGAACGTCCTCGTGCTGCTGGTATGTCGCGCCGGCCGAGCCTAGAAGCGGTCCGACCGGGCCGGTGAGGGAACGGGTTTGCGCGCCGGCCACGGACAGCAGTGACACCACGCGGCCGGCGCCGCACCAGAGGAGCGCGCCGCTGTGCGGTTCGATGCTCGCGACGAGGAGGCCGGCCGAGAAAGGACCGTTCGACACCGTGGCCGCGGTTCGCGTGATGATCTCCGCTGGTCCGGCGCCGTCGGCGGCGTACGTGCGGACCGCGTGGCGGATCAGGCCGGACCCGGCCGCCGCCGCGAGGCCGTGCCCGGTCATGTCACCGACCGCGACGACCAGGCGTCCGCCGGGGGCTTCGAATACGTCGTACCAGGCGTTGCCGCATCGCTCGGTCGGGGCCGGCCGGTAGGCGGGAGACAGCTGCCAGCCCTCGGGCGAGGGGACGCTGTCCGGAAGCTGCCGGTATTGCAGGGCGACGGCCGCCTGCCGCTGCTGGTCCGGTTGCCAGCCACTCCCCGTCAGATACCCCAGCAGGTCGGCCGGCGGGACCAGCAGCCGGCCGGCTCGTTCGGCGGGCAGCCCGGTCCGTACGGCGATGGTGCCGACCGGAAGGCCGTCGCGTCCCCGGATGTCCGCCTCGGCCGTGCCGGTCGGCTCGCCGTCACGGCCGGTGGAGGTACTGCGGAACGACAACGGTGGCCGGCTCCCGTCACCGGTGAGGGTGGTGACCGCCGAAACCCCGTCGAGCAGCGCCCGGGTCTGGTCGGTCACGGCCTGGAAGACCTCCTCCACCACCCGCGCGGAGGCGATCAGCTCGGCGGTGCCGGTGGGCGCCGACCGGTGCTGGGCCGGAGCCGCCCGCAGGCGGGCCAGCGCGAGGATGCCGCGGACGCGCGCGATCAGCTGGGCGGCGCTGAACGGCTTGACGACGTAGTCGTCCGCCCCGGCCGCGAGCCCCTCGACGCTGGACTCCTGACCGGCTCGTGCCGAGAGCACCAGGACCGGCAGGCTGCGCGTCGCCTGGTCGCTGCGCAGCGCGCGGATCAGGCCGAAGCCGTCGAGCCGGGGCATCATCACGTCGGTGATCAGCAGGTCCGGCCGGTCGAGGCGGATCGTCCGCAGCGCGGTCTCGCCGTCGGCGACGGTCTCCACCCGCCAGCCCTCCGCGGAGAGCAGCCGGCTCAGGTAGTCCCGCATGTCGCGGTTGTCGTCGGCGACCAGGATGCGCGGGGCGCCCGGTTCGGTCGGCTCGGCGGCCCGCCCCGGCACCTCGTCCGCCGGGTCGATCCACCCGGCGCTCTCGGTGGCGGCGGCGCGGGCGCCGGCCAGCCGGTCGGGTGAGGGCTCCAGCGCCGGAGCGCCGGTGTGCTCCACCGCCGACCACGGAAGGACGACGGTGAAGGTGGTGCCCTCCCCCGGCACGCTGCTCACCTCGACGTCTCCGCCCTGCAGCCGGCTCAGTTCGCGAACCAGCGCGAGGCCGATCCCGGTCCCCTCGTGGCTGCGGGACCGCGCACCCTGCACGCGGTGGAACCGGTCGAAGAGGTGCGGCAGCTCGGCGGCGTCGATGCCGATGCCGGTGTCCGAGACGCGCAGACGGACCGCGGTGTCGTCGGACTCCAGGCTCACCCGGATCTGTCCGACGAAGGAGAACTTGAGGGCGTTGGAGAGCAGATTGGTGACGATCTTCTCCCAGTGGTCCGGGTCCACGGCGACCGGACGCGGCAGCGGCGGGCACTCGACGACCAGCCGCAGCCCGGTCCGTTCGATCGCCGCGCGGAAGACACCGGCCAGTTCCGCGGTGAAGCGGGCCAGATCGAGGGTACGGGGCACGACCCGCGCGGTGCGAGACTCGATGCTGGAAAAGGTCAGCAGCTCGTTGACCAGGGTGAGCAGGCGGTCGGCATTGCGCCGGGCCGTGTCGACGCGGACGCGCTGCTGCTCGGCCAGGGGCTCGGCGCGGTCCGCGAGGGCATCCGACAGCGGGCCGAGCATCAGGCTCAGCGGGGTACGGAACTCGTGGCTGACGTTGGTGAAGAACTCGGTCTTGGCCCGGTCCAGTTCGGCCAGCGCCGCGGCTCGCGCCCGTTCCTCCTCGAACGCCTGGGCGTTGCGGACGGCCACCGCGACCTGCTGCGCCAGGAGCTGCAGGAAGGACCGGTAGGTCTCATCCGGGGCGCGGCTCGGGCTGAGGCCGGTCAGCAGGACCCCGGTCGGCTGCGACAGGTCGGCCGACGGCAGGGGTTGGGCGACCGCGGTCCGCACCGGGTCCTGCCAGGGGCCGCCGGGCAACCAGAGCCGCTCCTGAAGGTGCTCCACCTGGGCGGTGCCGCCCTCGGCCGCGGTCCGCAGCTTCCAGAAGTCGTCGGACCCGTCGAGGGGGATCACCGCCGGGAGCGCCGGCTCGGCCGCGCCGACCGTGGCGTACCGCCGCAGCATCCGGCCCTCCCGCAGGTAGATCGCGGCGAACGGCACATCGAGCGGGTGCTCACCGATGACGTCGCACAGCTGGGTGCAGGTCCGTCGGACGTCGACCGGGCCGGTCCCGCCCGGCAGGGCGAGGTCCCGCAGCAGCCGCAGGCGCCGCTCGCCGACAACCTGCTCGGTCACCTCGCTGCACACGGTGAGCACACCCACCGTCGTGCCGTCGTCGTCCCGGGCCGCCGCGTGCGAGACGCTGAAGTACGCCTCCTCGCGGTATCCGGCCCGGTCGAGCAACAGCCGCAGAGCGGGTACCCAACTGGCGACGCCCGTCGCCATCGCCTCCTCGAGCAGCGGCCGGAGCACGTCCCAGCCCTCGGCCAGCGTGATCCGCACGTCCAGGCCGAGCGCGGCCGGGTGCTTGTCCCCGATCAAGGCCGAGTACGCGTCGTTGTAGAGCTGAGTAAGGTTCGGCCCCCACAGGAGCAGCATCGGATAGCGCGAGGACAACACGATCCGTACGGCCGCACGCAGGCTTTGCGACCATTGCCGTACCGGCCCTAGGTCGGTGGCGGCCCAGTCCAACTGAGCCATGAGGCGGCCGGTCTCGCCGCCGCCCGCAAAAAGATCATTGCGTACGGTCATCGGACCCCGGTATCACCATCTCGCCCACCCCACTGTGAACAGCAGACCCGCACCTGGCCCACGATGTCTGTCCGTACCCAGTCGTCGGACTCTTGCACATCGACGCTCTCGGTTGTGTTCAGGGTGACTCCTCGAAGCGGCCCCTGCCGCCCACCTCGGGGTAACCGTCACGGGCGACAACCGCACCGTCGACGATTAGTGTGGGGGTGCCTCCGGGTAGATCAACTTCCCGTGCTCGCCGAACTTCACCGACGTTTGCTCCCGGCGATCGTCGCCACCGCGGCCGCGACGATCGCCTGGCTCGTCGCCGCCGATCTCATCGGCCATCCCCACCCGGTGTTCGCCCCGTCCGCCGCGCTGATCGTCCTCGGCGAGTCCCGGGGCCGCCGGCTGCGGCAGACCATCGAGCTCGTGCTCGGCGTCGCGGCCGGCGTCCTCGTGGCTGAACTGGCCATGCTCGCGTTCGGTACCGGAGCGCTCACCCTCTTCCTCGTTCTGCTGCTGACCATCGGCCCGATGGTGGCGGCCGGCGCCAGCAATACCCTCGTCTCGCAGGCGGCGGTCTCCGCGCTCTATCTCGTCGTCGTCGCTTCGCCGCACGGCGACCTGGCGCCGTTCCGGTTCGTCGACGCGCTGATCGGCGGCGCCGTCGCGATCGTGGCGAGCCAGCTCGCGGTGGCCCGCCCGCTTGCCCCGCTGGTCGCCGAGGCACGGCAGACCTACGCGGACCTGGCCGACCTGCTCGACGACCTGAACGACGCCCTGGACCGCTGCGACGAATCGGCCGCCCACGCCGTCCTCGACCGGGCACACGGGTTGAACGTCTGTGTGGAGCGCCTGCACGCCGAGGCCCTCGCGGCCAAGGAGGCCTTGCGGTTGCGGGTCCGGCGGCGCCGCCTGCGCCAGGTATGCAACGTGGAGCGGACCGTGCACCAGCTCGACCATGTCGTCGGCAACGTCTGGGTGCTGGCCCGCAACGCGGTCACCCTCACCCGGTTGCACACCGCCACACCGCCCGAGCTGACGCGTTCGATCGGCGCCCTGGGCAGCGCTGTCCGCTCCGCGGGCGAAGCCCTCGCCACCGACCTGACCGGCACGGAGGAGCCGGACCGGCATGCCGGCCAGGCCGAGGCGGACGCCTTGGCGGCGGTGCGGACCGCGGCCACGTTGCTGGAGACGGACTCGCCGGCGCCCCTCACCGTGATCGTCGGCCAGATACGGACGACCGCGGTCGACCTGCTCCGCGGCGTCGACCAGGACGACGAGGCCGTGCTGAGCCGGGTCGACGAGGCTCTCGGCTGGTCCAGCGTCAAGTGAGTCGGCCGACGCGGGTGCGGTACGTTGCGGGCATGCAAATCGCGGTACAGGCCGCTGTGCCCGTGTTGTACGTCCGCAACATCGATTCCGGCCGGGCGTTCTACACGCTGTTCGGCTATGCCGAAGCACAGTCCGGTGGCGACGGCGACGCCAGCTGGGCCTATCTCCAGTGTGGCGAGCACACCTTGCTGCTGGCCTGTGTCCAGCCTCCGCCGATCCAGGCCGAGCTGCCTCTGCTGATCTACCTTTACGTCACCGACCTGGCCGCCGTGCGGGAACGGCTGCAGGAGGCGGGCCACGCCTACGAGATGGCCGGCTACCCCGACCACGCACCGGGTGGCGAGATCCGCATTCATGATCCGGACGGCAACGTCGTGTCGGTCGGCCAGCGGTCCGCGGTCGGGGGAAGCACCCGCGCCGAGCGTCCGGGACCGCAGGCCCGCCAGTCCCTCATCAAGCAGGCGGCGGAGGCGGTCAACCGCCGCGGCGGCGCCCCGGCGACGTGTCAGATCGCGGCCGGTGACGGCAGCGCGTGCGCACGAGCAGCCGAGGTCAAGCTGGCCGACACGTGGGGAGCGACGGTGTGGGGCTGCCTCGAGCACGCCGACGAGGCCCTGATCAACGCGCCGGCCGCGTTCATCGCGTCCGAGGACGCACAGGGCCTCGGCCCCTGGCTCAACCGGCGCACGCCGAAGTCCTGACCGCGACGATCACCCGACCACGCCCAGCACCACCGAATTGCGAGCGGCCGGCACTCGACCGCGCACCGCTAGCTCCTGCCGCGAACCATCTTCACGCTTGCCCGATCGACGAGACGAGTGCCTCGGTCCGGAAAGCCACGAAAACCAGCTTCGCAGCCGGCCATTCATGATCAGCCGCGGCAATATGCCGAAACCCATGCGTCCCATCATGCCGGTGCTGGGATGTTCGTACTGTTGCTTACCGGTCGGACGTCAGCGCGGGGAAGGCTCCGAAACACACTCCAGCCCGACCACGGTGCCGTCTCGACACCAGACCCGCACCCTGGCCGACCTGGGTGCCGAACCCACCGCCGACCGGAGGACCGTGCCGGTCGATCTGCGCGACGACTGGCCCGCTGCGCTGCGTGAAGCCGGCTTCGACCCCACCCGGCCGAGCGCGGGGAGCGCCGAGGGCCTGCTGGGCTACCTCCCAGCCGAGGTCCAGGACAGCCTGCTCGAGTCCATCACCCGGCTCAACGCTCCGGGGAGCCGCGTGGCGACCGAGAGCAGGTCATCCGACGAGAGCGGTGTCGCCCAGGCTCTGAACACCCTCTCCGGCCGCTCGCGCGCCCACGGCCTGGACATCGACATGGCCGGAGTGGGGCTACCTGGGTAAACGCAGCGAGGCCGCCGCCTCCTTGATCGCCCTGGGCTGGACGTCGACCGCGACTACGACCCGAGACCTGCTGCCAGACGGCGGATTGCAGGCCCGAGACGACTAGCTACGCATGCGATCTGCTCTATGTCAGCGGGCGTCGATGATGCCCTGGAGGGGCTCTGTCCCTCGCTACGCCGCGGCGATGTCGATTGTTGACTATCAGGAATCTCCAGGTTCGAACCTTTCCGACCCCGTACCCCCACGAGACGACCGACGAAATCTGCGACGCGTGCGCTTATCGGCTACGAAGGTGTGCCGGACCGACCCAGGTCGGCGTCACACATCGTCACGGCTCTTCATCGGCCGCCCGCGCGCGCTCGGCGGCAAATCCGGACGCCTGAAAGCCGATGTCCTCCACGATGGCGGTGTGTTGGAGGCGTGGGGGATGACCTTGACGTTGGACTTCGCACGGCAGGTCAGGCCCTGGCGAGTCGAGCAAGAGTGTTCCTGGCGAGCGGTGGTTCTCCCACAGGAGGTACCTGACGACGTCATGGACCCGAGCAATTGGTGGTCGCCGGTCGAAGGGGCAACTCTCGAGACGGCATTGCTGCACACACCTCAGGCGGCGCGGTACCGGTACCGCAGCGGCGACCGGAAGCGACCTCCGGCCGGCAGTAGCCGGCAACGGACATCACGCGGACGAGCCTCACTGGGCTGACGCGCCGGTCAGCGGGATAACCGCCGGACGAAGGTGAACGCCGAGCCGAAACTGCCGCCGACTGTCGGGCGGGGACGGTTGAGGCACTGCCTGAGGGAAGCGTCGCGACAGGTCGCGTAATCGGCCGGCAGCCCTTCGGCGTGTTCGTGGACATCAGCGGGACACCGGGAGCGATCGGCTTGGCCGAGATCACGTCAATGCCGCGAGATGCGGTACTCCCGTCAGTCGGCGCGATCGTCCGAGGCACCGTGATCGGCCACGCGGAGCACAATCACCAGGTGAAGCTACGCCTGCACGGTTTATGACGCTGACCGGCCCGAACACCCGACTGGTACCCCATCTTGACTAAACTGAGGTACCGCACTCTCAGATCCGGCCAGCTACTAGGGTGGCGTTTCGTAATCCGGTGACGGTTCGGGCCGGACTGTGGTTGATCATCGATGGGTGCAGGTGTTCTCAGCCTCGCGCTCGGACTTGATCCACCCGTTCACCGGTCTGCCGCCGGCACAGTTCCACCGCCTGGTGCGCCTGGTCGCCCGCCGTGGCGGTCAGCCCGTCGCCGACGGCTGACCCAGACGCCCGTGGGCGCTCACCATGCCCGACCGGGTGCTCCTGGTGGCCATGTGCTGCCGCACGAACCTGACCATTCGCCAAATCGGCCCGCTGTTCGGGGTATCGCATTCGGCGGCCCACCGCGTCGTCGACACCCTGGGACCGCTACTCGCGCTGGCACCGGTACGCCGCCGACCCCAAGACCAGGTCGCGATCGTCGACGGCACCCTCATCCCAACTCCCGACCACCGTCTCGGGGCCCAGACCAAGAACTACCGGCTTCCCGCTGCGGGAGTGAGCGGCAGGAGACGCGGGTCCATCTGCCGAACGTCCCGGCGGTTCGTAGCCGAACCGATGATGAGCGGTGAGAAATCGGCCGGGTACGGGCGGACCCCGTACCCGGCTGATCTGGTCGTCAGGAGTTGATGATCGGCAACCAGTCCGATGTGTCGTCGCATCCGCCGAAGGTCATGTTCTTGACCATCCGTTCGAGCGCCGCGTACGGAATCCGGGCCCGGTCCTGGACCCCGATGGTGATTCCGCACGACCCGGCCTCTATCAGCAGGTGACTGCCGCGGCGGTTGCTGAAGTTGCCGGCATTGCCCTCGAAATACCAGGTTCGATGTTTCGCGATGGTGCGCATCGGCCGGTCGGTGTAGTCCTGGCCCCACGCGGTCTCGATGCCGTCCATCGGCAGCGCGGTGACGGTCAACGGAGTGCCGAGCGGGATCATGAAGAACGGACCGGACTGCTTCGCGGCCGCTCCGGCCGGGGTGCCGAAACCGATGCCCGCGGATACTCCGTAGGCCGCCACGTCCCGGCTTTCGGTGTACGTGACCGGCAGATCGCCGGGCACCCAGCCGAAACTCACCGGTGCCCGCGCGGTACGCGGTGCTGTCAGCCGGACACTCTCGGCTAGCCGCAGCATCGCGGCGCGGCTCGCGCCGTCGGAGACGGTCACCCAGGCGCCGGACGTGTCCTTCCAGCCCACCGCGGCGCCGATTCGGTCCTGCGATGTTCCCAGGCCGGACGCGGCAGGTGCGGGCGGGTCCAGGTTCTCCACATAGAAGGCCGGGTGGCCGTGCACGGTGATCCGCTCGCCGCGGCGCAGCCGAGTGGGGTCAAACGTGCCCGGATCGTGGGCCGCGATGGTGCCGCCGGAGTCGTCCTTGGGTGTGCCGACCGGCCGGGCGACGAGGAACTGTGTGTTGCCCTGCGTGCCGTGGGTCATGGTGAAGTAGGTCGGGCCGGGCGCCAGTTTCAGAGTGAGCTCGAACGGCTCGCGGTAATGCGTCATGGGGCCGGCCGGGTTCGGCTGCGGTTCGGCGCCGTACCGTCGGGCCACGGAGGGCGCGCCCACCGCGAGGGCCACGGCGACGACAGCCGCGGCGACCGTGCGGATCCGGTTGCGGCGGCGCAGGCGTACGGCGTCGGCCTGTGCCAGTTCGACCAGGCCGATGGTGTCGGGAGCGAGCCGGGCGTGCTGTTCGAGGGTGCTCCGGAGCTCGTCGAGGCTCGTCACAAGAAGATCCTTTCGCTGGTCGCAGGGTCATCGAGTTCGATTCGCAGGGCGGCCAGCGCCCGGCTCGCATTGCTGCGCACGGTCCCCGTCCGGCAGCCGAGCACTTCGGCGATCTCCAGATCAGTGAGGCTCTCGTAGTAGCGCAACACGATCACTGCCCGCTGCTGGCGCGGCAACCTCATCAGCAGGCGCCACAGGTCGTCATCGGGTTCGGCACGCTCCGGTGCGTGCGGCGCCGATACCCCGTCGACCGCCTCCTGATCCAGCGGTACCGTCCACACCCGCCGGCGTCGGCGCAGCGAGAGGAACTCATTGGTCACCATCCGCCGCACGTAGCTGTAAGGCTCCTGCACCGAACCGATCCGTTTCCACTTCACCAGAGCCCGGGCCAGCACGTCCTGCACGATGTCGCGGGCCTCTTCATGATCGCCGCTGAGCAGCACCGCGTATCGCAGCAGCGACGGCAACCGCGCCGCGGCGAACTCCTCGAAGCGCATCCGTCCTCCCGTCGGCGGGGCCCCGTCCGGCGCCCTCAGAATAAGGACGCGATCGCCGCAGGATCTGCTGCGTGTGGGCGCAGATCCTCGCTTCGTTGCAGGCCCGGGCGGACGCGGCCGGGTTGATCGGCTGGACGATCAGCGTGGACTAGGGCGTGTTTCGTAATGGTCGAAGCCATTGGTTGATGGCGGCGATGGTGACGGTGGCTTCGTAGCGCACGGCG
>NZ_CAKUCL010000262.1 GCF_934643405.1 uncultured Actinoplanes sp. | reverse complement strand
CGCCAGAAGTCCCGTACGGTGTCGCGGTATTTGCCGTTCCACTCGGTCCAGTTCGGCGGGAAGTTGCCCACCTGGTACCCGCCCGGGCCGACGTCCCAGGGCTCGGCGATCAGCTTGACCTGCCCGACCACCGGGTCCTGCTGCACCACCTCGAAGAAGGTGGACAGCCGGTCCACGTCGTAGAACTCGCGGGCGAGCGTGGAGGCGAGGTCGAACCGGAAGCCGTCGACGTGCATCTCGGTGACCCAGTACCGCAACGAGTCCATGATCAGCTGGAGGCTCTGCGGACTGCGCACGTTGAGACTGTTACCCGTGCCGGTGTAGTCCATGTAGAACTGCGGCTGATCGTCCACCAGACGGTAGTACGTGCGGTTGTCGATGCCCTTCAGCGAGAGCGTCGGACCGAGATGGTTGCCCTCGGCGGTGTGGTTGTAGACGACGTCGAGGATCACCTCCATGCCGGCCTTGTGCAGCGCCTTGACCATGCCGCGGAACTCCTGGGTCTGCTGGCCCAGCGTGCCGGTCGAGGAGTAGCCCTGGTAGGGCGCGAAGAAGCCGAGCGTGTTGTAGCCCCAGTAGTTCTTCAGGCCCAGGTCGTGCAGCCGGTTGTCGTGCACGAACTGGTGCACCGGCATCAGCTCGACCGCGGTGACCCCGAGGCTCTTGAGGTGCTCGATGATCGCCGGGTGGCCGATCGCCGAGTAGCTGCCGCGCATGTCCTTGGGCACCTCGGGATGCCGCTCGGTCAGGCCCTTGACGTGCGTCTCGTAGATCACCGAGTGGTGGTACGGGATGTCCGGCCGGCGGTCGTTGCCCCAGTCGAAGTACGGATTCACCACGACGCCCTTGGCCATGTACGGCGCCGAGTCGAGGTCGGACATCTGATCCGGGTTGTCGAAGTCGTACGCGTACAGCGAGGGGTGCCACTGGATGTCGGCGTCCACCGCCCGGGCGTACGGGTCCAGCAGCAGCTTGTGCGGGTTGTAGCGCAGACCCCGGGACGGGTCGTACGGGCCGTACACCCGATAGCCGTACCGCTGCCCGGGCTCGACCCCCGGCAGATAGGCGTGCCAGACGAAGGCGTCCTGCTCGTGCAACTGGACCTTGCGTTCGTTTCCGGACGGATCGAACAGGCAGAGCTCGACCGCCTCGGCCCCCTCCGAGAAGATCGCAAAGTTCGTGCCCGTGCCGTCGTACGTGGCCCCCAAGGGGTACCGATGACCAGGCCAAACCTGCATTTTTCGCTCCTGCCCCTCAACGTCGGCGCGGGCATTTTGCCCACCTGGCTGCCGTCTAATCCTCTGCGGCCGCGTCAGGGGTCATTCTCACTGACACCGCTGATGGCGTCTGCGCGACCGCCCGGTTACCCGCCGATGTGGGGGTTTGGCGGGCGCCGGAACGAGCATAAAGGCGGGGTGGCGATCACTTTCGGACGTATCTCCGCCGGTTGCGGCACGGCGGAGCCGCTGCGGGCGCAGCGCTCATGAGGGCGCTCGTCCTCGGCGGTGGCGGCATCACCGGCATCGCGTGGGAACTGGGCCTGCTCGCCGGTCTGCGCCGGCAGGGCGCCGGGCTGGACGGCGCCGACCTGATCGTCGGCACGTCGGCCGGCTCGTACGTGGGCGCGCTGCTCGCCACCCGCGCCGACCTCGACCGGGCGGTGGCCGAGGCGGCCGGCATCGACGTCGAACTGGCCCCGCGCATCGACCCGGCGCTGCTGGCCCAGGGCTTCGCCGTGCTCAGCGACAGCTCGCTGGCGCCGGTGGAGAAGCGCCGGCTGCTCGGTCAGCTGGCCGTGCGGGCCCCGCTCGGCGACGACACCCCGCACGTGGCCCGCTTCGCCGAGACGCTGCCCGACCACCGCTGGCCGCAGCACCCGCGCCTGGTCGTCACCGCGATCGACACCGCCACCGGCGAGCTGACCGCGTGGGACGCCGCCGCCGGGGTGCCGCTGCCCGCCGCGGTGGCCGCCAGCTGCGCGCTGCCCGGCGTCTTCCCGCCGGTGCGGGTGAACGGGGGCCGGTTCATGGACGGCGGCGTGCGCTCGGTGACCAACACCGACCTGGCCGCGGGCGCCGACGCGGTGATCGTGGTGGCCCCGACCAGCAACATGTTCCGAGCCGCCCCGGCCGAGGAGCTCAACCGGCTCAACCCGCCGCGCCGGCTGCTCATCGCGCCGGACGCGGGGGCGCGGTCCGCGATCGGCGACAACATCCTGAACCCGTCGCGCCGCGCGGCTGCCCTGGCCGCGGGAATCGATCAGGCGGGGTCGCTGGCCCCGGCCGTACGGGAGGTCTGGATCAGCTGATCTGGCGGGCGCTCTCGTGCTGGTGGGCCAGCATCCGCAGGGCGCTGAAAAGCGCCTCGCCCAGGACCGTCCCGAGCACCACCAGCTCCAGCCGCGACGCCGGGTCCGGGCGGTCGAGCACGTCGCGCACCTCCCGGACGGCGATCCCGGCGGCCGCGTCGGCGTACATGCCGAGGTTGTCGACCACCTCGGTGACCCGCAACGGCTCGCATGCCGCCAGCGCGTCGGCCACCAGGTCGATGGCGATCGAGGCCGGATCGATCAGCCAACCCCGCTCGGCGATCAGCGCCTGCACCCGCGCCCGGGCGTCGCGCCACCCCGGCGTGTCGCGGTCGGGCCGGCGCCGGGGCGCGACGGCAGCCTGCGCGTCCCCCAGCAGCTCCAGCGGCGCCCGCCGGGCATCGCCCAGCGCGTCGATCACCTCACGCGCGCCCGCGACGGACACGCCGCCCACCTCGATCAGCGCCCGGATCAGCCGCAGCCGCCGCAGGTGTTCCTCGGTGTAGTCGGCCTGGTTGGCCGCGGTCGGCACGCCCGGCGGGAGCAGCCCCTCGCGCAGGTAATACTTGATCGTCGGAACCGCGACGCCGCTACGACGACTCAGCTCACCCACTCGCACTTGCGATCACCGTCCTTCGGATGGATAGTGTAGCTGTCGGTAGTAGATAGCACTGCTATCCAAACTGGGGGCACTGATGAGCAAGGTCTTTTCCGGCTACCGGACCGCCGAGATCGACGGCGACTTCGTCGTCTTCCTCATCGGCATGCGCGTCAACAAGTGGTGGAAGCTGCACAAATGGTTTCCGGTCCTCGGCGCCATGGGGCCGATGATCGCGGAGCTGACCCGTCGCAAGGAGCTGGGCCTGCTGCACTACTCGACGTGGATGGGCCCGCGCGGGCCGCTGATGGTGCAGTACTGGCGATCGGTCGAGCAGCTCGAGGACTTCGCCCGGGACGCCGCGCTGCCGCACCGCCCGGCGTGGAAGCGCTGGAACCGCGCGGTCGGCGAGAGCGGCGACGTCGGCATCTGGCACGAGACCTACGTCGTGCACGGCGGAACCTACGAGGTGGTGTACGGCAACATGCCGCCCTTCGGCCTCGCCAGGGCCGGCCGGCCCGCGCCGCTGACCCGCGTCACCCGCCAGGCGGCCGCTCGCCGGGCGGCGAACGCCTACCCCGCGGAGCGCCGCGCGGAGTAGATGCTGAGGTTCGTGTAGGCCGCCGCCAGCGTGGGCACCGGCACGTCGTGCTTGCCGGCCTCGGTGACGAAGTCGCCCACGATGGCGTCGGCCTCGACCGGCAGTCCGCGCGTCAGGTCGCGGTACAGCGACGACGTCGTCTGCAGTTCGGCCGCCATGGTGCTCTGCAGCAGCGCGAGCGCGCCGGCCCGGTGCGGGTGACCGGCCGCGGCCAGCACCGCGACCGCCTCGGCCGCCATCCGGCCGGTCAGCTCACGACCGCCCGGCGCGGCGTTGATCTCGCCGATCGTGCCGCGCATGAGCGTGGTGGCCGCCCCCAGGCAGGCCAGCAGCGACCATTTCTCCCACATGTCCTGAGTGATCGTCAGCGACGGGTGCGAGTCGAAATCGGGACCGGTCAGCGCGTAGGTCACCTCGGGCAGCCGCGGGTCCCGCTCGCCGTCCAGCGGCCCGTACCCGAGCCGGTGCAGCCCGGTGAGCTGGACGACGTCGCCGTTCTCGTCGAGGCTGGCGTGGATCATGCAGACGCCGCCCCAGGCCCGGTCCGGGCCGAACGCCCCGACCAGCTCGTCGATGTGCCGGATCCCGTTGAGCAGCGGCACGATCACCGTCCTCGGGCCGACCGCGGGCGCCATGTCGATCAGCGACTGCTCCAGCGCGTAGCTCTTGACCGCGAGCACCACCAGGTCGTACGGCCCGCCCACCGCGTCGGCCGTGACCAGCCGCGGTTGCACCACCGTCTCGCCGTCCGGGGACTTGATCCGCAGGCCCCGCCGCCGCAGCGTGTCGGCCCGACCGGGCCGCACCAGAAAGGTCACGTCGTGGCCTGCGGATGCCAGGCGGCCGCCGAAGTACCCGCCGGTCGCGCCGGCACCCACGAAGAGAGTACGCACGAGAAATCAGCCTAGAAGCTCATCGGTGAAACACCAGCGCCAGTTCTCCCCCGGTTCGTACGACCGCATCACAGGGTGGCCGGTCTGCTCATGATGTGCGGACATGTGCCGTCGCGGCGACGAGTCGCAGCACGCCACCTGTCCGCAGGTCAGGCACACCCGCAGGTGCACCCAGTCGGTGTGGCCGTCCGCATGGCACTCGGGGCAGCCGTTCTCGTACGCCGTCAGCGGCTGAACTTCGCCGGCGTCCTTCAGGTGATCGCAGGTCAATCGTCGCTCCGTCGCAGCTGGGACTCTTCCAGGTCAAGGTCGCGCTGGGCGCGGTTGAGCACCTCTTCAGGGATCCGCCCCTCGTTGCGGGCCACCTTGAAGACGTGCCGTTCGGCATTGATCATCTCGCGCCGGAGGCGGCCGTACGCCGCCGACGGTGTCTCCTGCTGCTGGCTGCCGAGCCGTTCCCACGCGCTGTTGGACCGGCTGTCGACCAGCGCCCGCAGCCGCTCGACCACCGAGGGCGGAGCGCCGTCCGCGTGGTCGTCGAGAGCCTGCAACGCCGCCCGGCTCGCCTGGTACTGCACTCCGGCCTCGGCCAGCGCGTCCTCGGCAGTGGTGTCCTGCTGGACGCGCAGCCGCACCGCCAGCCAGGGTAGCGTCGTGCCCTGCAGCAACAGAGTGATGACGATCACCGCGAAGGCGACGAAGATGAACAACTCCCGAGGATAGTCCGGCACCAGTTTCTCGCCGGCCTTCGGCAGCGTCTGCGCCGCGGCGAGGGTGACCACACCGCGCATGCCGGCCCAGGCCAGCACGGTGGGCACGGTGATCGGTGGGCGCGTCTCCCGGGCGCGGATGCGCGGCACCATGCGGACGAAGTACGTCGCCGGGTACATCCAGACGAAGCGGATCACGATGATGGTGCCGACCACGGCCACGGCGACCGACATGGTGGTGCCGGTGCCGACCGTGATCGAGGTGACGATCCCGCGCAGCTGGAGCCCGACCAGCAGGAAGACGACGCCCTCGAGCAGGAAGTTGATCAGCCGCCAGACCCCGTCCATCTGCAGGCGCGAGGTGGCCGACAGCAGGTAGGGGATGCGGTGCCCGAGGTACAGGCCGGCGATCACCACGGCCACGATGCTGGACGTGCTCAGCCGCTCGGCGACGATCACCACGACGAACGGGGTGAGCAGCGACACCGCGTCGTCGAGCAGCGGGTCCCGGATCTTGCGATGCAGCTTGGCGGCCAGGAACGCGCCGGCGAACCCGATCACCACTCCGCCGCCCGCCTTCAGCGCCACCTCGCCGGCGATCGGCCAGAACCCGACCGCGCCACCGGTCAGCGCCGCGACCGAGACCCGGACGAGCACCAGCGCGGTCGCGTCGTTGAGCAGGCTCTCGCCCTCCAGGATGGTGACCAGCCGGCGCGGCAGCCCGATCCGGCGGGCGATCGCGGTCGCCGACACCGCGTCCGGCGGGGCGACGATCGCGCCGAGCGCGACGCAGGCGGCCAGCGGCACGCCGGGCAGCATCCAGTGCACGACGAACCCGACGGCGAACGCGGTGACCAGCACCAGCCCGACGGCGAGCAGCAAAATCGGGCGCAGCGCGCGGCGGAACGCGGGCACGGACGTCTGCAGCGCGGCCACGTACAGCAGGGGCGGCAGGATGCCGATCAGCACGAGGTTCGGTTCGAGGTGCGCCTCGGGCACCCCGGGGACATAGGACAGGCCGAGGCCGGCGACGAGCAGGACCAGCGGCGCGACGAAGCCGAGCCGGCGGGCCAGAGCCGCGCCGACCACCGAGATCGCCACCAGCGCGACCACGTCGACGATGCTCTCCATGCGGGAAGCTTAAAGAGTCCTGAGCCCCTCTCCCCAAGGCCGGGTCATGGCGTACGGAAGGCTGTCCGCCATGAACGTGGGAATCACCGGCGTCGCGTACGCCCTCCCGTCGCGCGAGGTGCCGACCGGCGAGCTCCAGCGCCAGGTCGCGCAGGCGAGCGGACTGACGTTGCCGCCGACGCTGTTCGAGCAGGCGACGGGCATCCGGACACGGCGGATGGCGGCCGACGGCGAGTACGCGTCGGATCTGGCGCTCGACGCCGCGACCAAGGTCCTGGCCGAGACCGGCACCGACCCGCTCGACGTCGACCTGCTGCTGTTCGCCGGCGCCACCCGGGACGTGGCCGAGCCGGCGACCGCGCACATCGTCCAGGCCGCGCTGGGCAGCCGGGCGCACGCGCTGGACGTGACCAACGCCTGCAACAGCTTCCTCAACGGCATCGACCTGGCCCGATCGATGATCCTGGCGGGCCGGGCCCGCCGCGCGCTGGTGGTGACCGGCGAGACGCCGACCCGGGCGATGCGGCCGCGGCTCGACGGGATGGCGCAGGCGCGGTCGGCGTTCGCCGGGTACACGTTCGGCGACGCGGGCGCGGCCGTGCTGGTCGAGCCGGTCGCCACCGGCGGGATCCTGGACGTCGACGCCGAGACGCATTCCGAGCACTGGGCCGCGGGCGGTATCCCGGGCGGCGGCTCCCGGCATCCGCGCGGCGACGAGCACACCTACTTCCGGGGCGACGGCCATCAGCTGCGGGCGATCTTCGAGCGGATCGGCGCGGGCCTGATCGAGCGGGTCGCCGCGCGCACCGGCCTGGGCTGGGACGACTACGCCAAGGTGCTGGTCCACCAGGTGACGGTGCCGTATCTGTCCCGCTTCGCCGAGATCACCGGCGTACCGCCGGACAAGCTCGAGGTCACCGTCGGGGAGCTGGGCAACGTCGCCTCCGCCACGCTGGGGATTCCGCTTGCTCGGGTACGCGACGATCTGCGTTCCGGCGACCGGGTCCTGCTCGTGGGCCTGGCCGGCGGCGTCAGCCTGATGACCATGGTGTGGGAGGTCTCGTGACGGCGCCGCTCTGGGTGGTGATCCCGGCGTACAACGAGGCGGCCCGGCTCGGCGACACCCTTGCCGCGCTGGCGGGCCAGACCGACACCGACTTCACGCTGCTCGTGGTCGACAACGGCTCGACCGACGGCACCGCCGAGGTGGCCCGCCGGTTCCGCGGCCCGTTCGAGACGCGGGTGCTGGCCGAGCCGGAGAAGGGGGTGGGGTGCGCGGTCGACACCGGGTTCCGGCATGCGATCGCGCACGGAGCCGTGCACCTGGCCCGCACCGACGCCGACTGCCTGCCCGCGCCCGGCTGGGTGGCCGCGGCACGGCAGGCGCTGCTGGACGGGCGCGGGCTGGCGTGCGGCCGGATCACCGCGCGGCGCGACGAGCACGGGCCGCTGGGGCGCGCGTTCTTCCGCCTGCTCGTCGCCCTGGCCGCCGGGTTCGGCCGGGTCCGCCCGGCCCACCGCGGCGCCGGATACCTGGCGCCGTACCGGATGCACGCGGGCAACAACATGGCCATCACCGCTTCGCTCTATCTCGCCTGCGGCGGCATGCCCCGGCGTCCCTCACCCACCGATCGCACCTTCCTCAACCGGGTCCGCCGCGCCACGCCGGCGATCGTGCGCAGCCGCCGGATGGTGGTCGCGAATTCCACCAGGCGGCTTTCGGCGTACGGCGTGGTGGGCACCGCCCGCTGGTATCTGGACCGGGGCAGCGGCGGCCGGACGGTGGACCCGCGCTGATGCTGTCGCTCCTGCTCGACTCCCTCGCCGAGGACGATCCCCGGCCGGCGCTGGCCGGCGTGGCCAGCCGTGGCGACCTCGCCCGGCTGATCCGCGGCTACGCGATCGCGCTGCGCGAGCACGGCCTGGCCGCCGGCGACACGATCGGCCTCGCGGTGCGGCCCGGCGCGCGCTCCCTGGCCACCATGCTCGCGGCGTACCGGCAAGGTCTGCGGATCGCCGTGCTGGACCCGACCGCCGGGCCGGACGTGCTGCTGGCCCGCCTGAGGCTGGCACAGCCGCGGCTGGTGCTGGCGGACGCGGCGGCGCAGGCGGTCTCCGGCTGGGCCGCGCCGCTCGCCCGCCGCGCGCACCTGGCGCTTCCCGATCTGGGCGCGCTGGCTCCGGTGCGCACCGTCGGGCGCCGGCTTCCCGGCTCGGCGCCGGCCCTGCGTCCCGGCAGAGGACCGATTCCCCGGCCGTACGACGGTGACGGCGACGCGGTCATCGTCTTCACCTCGGGCACGACGTCCCGGCCACGCGCGGTCGTGCACACGAGGGCGTCGCTGTCCGCGGGGATGCGGGCCGTGCACGACCTGGTGCGCCCTTCGCCCGGCGTGCCGGTGCTGGGCGGCACCTTCTTCGTGCTGCTGCCGTCGCTGGCCGCCGGTGCTCCGGTGGCGCTGCCCGCCCGCCGCGGGCTCGCCCGGCAGATCCGCCGGCTCGCGCCTCAGGCCACGTACCTCACCCCGCCGGCGCTGCGGGCCGCGCTGGCCTCGGATGTGCCATTCACCGGTCGCGTCTACAGCGGATCGGCGCCGGTCAGTGCGGCACTGCTGGCGGCCGTACGGGCGGCGGGCGCGAGCGAGGCGTGGGTCGTGTACGCCTTGACCGAGGTCTTCCCGGCCGCCGCGATCGAGTCGGCCGGGAAAGTGGCGTATGCCGGCCCGGGCGACCTGGTCGGCGAACTGCTGCCGGGCGTCCGCGCGAAGACCGGCGCCGACGGCCAGTTGCTGCTCGCCGGCCCGACGGCGGCCGACCGTTACCTGGGTTCCGAGCCGCTCGCGTGGGTGGAGACCGGCGATGTCGGCAGCGTCGACGGCGGACGCGTGGTGCTCGGCGGCCGCGTCAAGGACATGATCCTGCGCCGGGCCGAGAACATCTATCCGGGCCTGTACGAGCCGGCTCTGCACGTGCCCGGCGTCGCGCTGGCCCTGCTCGTCGGCGTCCCGGCCGGCGACGGCGACGAGCGCGTGGTGGCGGTCGTGCAGCCCGCCCCCGGCGCCTCGCCGTCGGCCGTCCGGGCCGCGCTGCGCGAGCCGCTGTCCCGGATGGGCGCCGCCACCCCAGACGCGGTCCTCTTCGCCCGGATCCCGCTGGCCGGCCGCTCCGGCAAACCCGACCGGGCAGCCGCCGCCCGTCTGGCGGCCCGCGCATGACCCGCGCACGGCGGCGGGACCGCCGGGTCTACCTGTTCAGCCACCCGGTGCTGTTCGGACTGCTGGCGGCCACCCGCGGGCGGCCCGCCCGCCGGCTCGGCCGGAATCTGCTCGTGCACGACACCGACGCCTACCTCGCCGCGCTGACGAAGGTGCCGCTCGACCGGACGGCGGCCGGGACCACCGGCGGCGCGGCCGGGCGCCTCGCCGGGCCGGGGACGCTGTTCGACCAGCACGGTGACGACCACCGCCGCACCCGGCGCGGCACCGCCGAACTGCTCGGCGCGGCCGGCGTCGGCAAGCTCAGGCCGGCCTGGACGCGGCTGCTCGCCGAGCGGCTCGCGCCGCTGGCCGCGGGCGGCACGGTCGACCTGGTGCCGCTG
>NZ_CAKUCL010000261.1 GCF_934643405.1 uncultured Actinoplanes sp. | reverse complement strand
GGTGGCCGAGGCGGAGAAGGACGAGGACGCGGAAGCCGCAGCGGTCGTGGAGAAGCCCGAGGACGAGGACGAGGACGAGCCGAAGCGGCCCACGGAGTGAGCGACAGCCTCGCCGCGGCCTACGATCTGGTCGTCTTCGACCTGGACGGCGTCATCTACCTGATCGACAAGCCGATCCCGGGCGCGGCCGAGGCTGTCGAACGACTGCGCGGCGGGGGCACCCCGGTGGCGTACGCGACCAACAACGCGTCCCGCCGCGCCCCCGACGTCGCCGCCCTGCTCACCGGCATGGGTGTGCCCGCCGCCCCGGACGAGGTCCTCACCTCGGCCGGTGCGGCGGCCGCCGTGCTGGCCGAGAAGCTGCCGGCCGGGGCGCCGGTCCTGGTGGTCGGCGCGGACGCCCTGCGGGACGAGGTACGCGACGCCGGGCTCACCGTGGTGGAACGGCTCGACGATCAGCCCGCCGCGGTCGTGCAGGGCTATGGCCCGGACGTCGGCTGGCGGATCCTCGCCGAGGCCGCCCTGTCGGTGCGGGCCGGCGCTGTCTGGGTCGCCACCAACACCGACCGCACCCTGCCCAGCCCGCGCGGCCCGCTGCCGGGCAACGGCTCGCTGGTCGCCGTGCTGCGCACCGCCCTGGACCGTGAACCGGACCTGGTCGTCGGCAAGCCCGAGCCGGCCCTGTTCACGAAGGCCGCCGAGCTTTCCGGGGCGAAGCGGCCCCTGGTCGTGGGCGATCGGTTGGACACCGACATCCAGGGCGCGGTCGGCGCCGGCATGGACAGCCTGCTCGTGCTGACCGGCGTGAGCACCCCGGCCGATCTGCTGTTCGCCCCGCCGGAGCGCCGTCCGACCTACGTCGCCGCCGATCTGTCCGGCCTGTTCCGCCCGGCCGGCGCGGCGAGGCTGCCGCTCGACGACGACCAGGGCTGGCGGCTCACCCGCCAGGGCGAAACGGTCACCATCGAGGGCGACGGCGACCCGGTCACCGCTCTGCGCCTGCTGTGCGGCGCCACCTGGAACGGCGCCACCAAGATCACCGGCGACCACGACCTGCTGTCCGGCTGGGGCCTGTAACGCCACGTCCGAAAGCCGCCAGCAACCCGCACCGGCCGCGGCCAGCATGGGGACATGCACGTCGTTCCCGGTCTCAAAGTCCTTTATTTCGGTACGCCCGTCGTCCTCATCAGCACACTGAACCCCGACGGCAGCGCCAACCTCGCACCCATGTCCTCGGCCTGGTGGCTCGGGCAGTCCGCGATGCTCGGCCTCGGCGACGCCAGTCAGACCTCGGCCAACCTGAAACGGCACGGCGAGTGCGTGCTGAACCTGCCGTCGTCGGCGATGGCCGCCGCGGTCGACCGGATCGCGCTGACCACCGGGCGCGCCGAGGTGATCGGACGCAAGCGCGCGCAGGGCTACCGGCACGTCGCCGACAAGTTCGCGCTGGGCGGGTTCACCCGGCAGCGCTCCGAGCTGGTCGCGCCGCCGCGGGTCGCGGAATGCCCGATCCAGCTCGAGTGCCGGGTGAGCGCGCGGCACCCGTTCGGCTCACCCGGCGTCGGCGCCACCGGCTTCGAGGTCGCCGTGCTGCGCACTCATGTCGAGAAAGACCTGGTCATTCCCGGTACGGCGTACGTCGACCCGCTGCGCTGGGACCCCCTGATCATGAAGTTCACGGAGTTCTTCGGCGGCGGGTTCAACGTGCACGAGTCGCGCCTCGCGGCCGGCTGGCAGATGCCGGCGCTGCGATAGGACGCCCGCGCCGCGCAGGCGCCGAGGCGCGCGACGCCGCGGGTGCGATCGGGGAGCGGGCGTTGCGACCGGGCTGCAGGGACGGGCCGGCACTCAGCTCTCACACCGTGACGTCGATCCTTCCGGCTGAGTGAGCGATCTGCTGCTGCAGGCTGAGGATGGCTGCCTTGTCGGCCGCGACGAGCTGCACGTCGGCGCCGGCGGCGACGTCGGCGCGCAGCTGGGCGCGGACCGCCTGCATCTTGGACCAGGCCGCGAGCGCGGTCATCCGGGCCGACGGTGCTTCGGTGACGGTCATGATGTGCTCCTCTCCGGGGTCGGACAGGCGGCCCATCGGCGGGCTGTCCCGGAGCTTGAGCGGAATCCGTCAGAAAAGTCGGCGCAGCTTCAGCAGGTCGAACGGGTTCGCCTTTATGGAGATCTGCCGGGACGCTATCGCGCGGGTGACATCGAGCCGCCCGGCCACCAGCGCCAGGAAGTCGTCGCTCGTCGAGGTCAGCGCGATCTTGGCCTTCGGGTCGTCGCCCTCGCTGACGTCGACCAGCTGGCCGCCGGTCAAGCGCGCGTGGATGGCCGCTCCCAGATCGGTGAACCGGCACGCCAGCGTGCGGTCGAAGTCGAGTTTCCCGCGTGCCTCGGAGCTCTCGGCCAGGCGCGTGGCCAGTCCTTGCAGTGCCTGCCGGCACTCGTCCAGCGTGGCCATCGGACCCCCTCATCACGACACCTGCCCGCGTACCGCACCGTACCGTACTGAGTCTTGCCGACCGACCGGTAGCGTGGCACCCGACGAGCCGCGAGAGGAGCGGAAACATGCCGGACGCATGGCGGGCGTATCTGGAGATGGCGCTCGGTCTGACCGAGGCGCCACGCAAGCGCGCCCAGAAAGTCGTCGGTGACCTCGCCAATCGGGGCGAGGCCACGGCGGCGCAGCTGCAGGGCCTGGTCGAGGATCTGATGTCGGCCGGCATGGGCAACCGTGAGGCGCTGACCACCATCGTCCGGCACGAGGTGGACCGGGCGCTCGGCATGGTCGGGCTGGCGACGGCCGAGGAGGTCGACGAGCTGACCACCCGCGTACGGGAGCTGGAGCAGCGGCTGCGGGAGGCGCGGGCGTTGATCCCCGACGACGAGGCCGACCAGCCGACCGTCGGCGGCACCCGGATCGACGAGCCGGCGCCGTTCCCGCGCAAGGTCGCCAAGAAGGCCGTGAAGAAGGCCGTGAAGACTACGCCGAACGCGATGCCGTCGGCCGCGGCCCCGCCCGCCGGAACGGTGCCGCCGGCGAAGACCTCGCCCGCCACGACGGTGCCGCCGGCGAAGACCGCGGCCGCCAGGACCGCGCCGCCGGCGAAGAGCGCGGCCGCCACCACTGTGCCGCCCGTGACGACGGCGTCCGGTGAGGTGGTCACGCCCGCCACGGTCGCGAAGAAGGCGGTCGCGAAGAAGGCGGTGGCGAAGAAGGCGGTGGCGAAGAAGGCGGTGGCGAAGACCGCCGTGGCCAAGAAGACCGTGGCCAAGAAGGCCGTGGCGAACAAGGCCGCTCCCGGCACCGCCGAGGCGCCCACCGCGCCGGTGAAGGCCGCCGCCGCGGAGACCGTGCTGCCGCCGGTGACACCCACCGACGACGCCGGCCCGGTGGACTCCGAGGAGGCCGGCTTCGTCGATCAGGGTGAGGCGGGCCTGACCCCGGCCGGCCGGGCCGCGAAGAAGGCCGTGGCGAAGAAGGCGCCGGCCAAGAAGGCCGCGCCGCGGAAGCCGGAGGCGTAGCCGGTGACCTTCCCGACGCCAGGTCCCCGTCCGGGCCCGCCGCCCGGCGGGTTCCGTCCCGGGCCGCCACCCGCCGCCGCGGCCCCGGCGGTCGTGCCGGAGGATTTCGACCCGGAGGCCGGAACCGGCCACCCCGCGGTGGATGCCGTGCTGCAGTCCCTGGCCAACGCCGCACGGCTCGCGCCCGGCGAGCAGATCGCCGAGTACGAGGCGGCGCATCAGGTGCTGCAGGAGACTTTGGCGAGCATCGATCGCTGACGCCGTACGAAAGAAGAGGGTTTGATGGCACGCCGTGCTCGTCTTGACGCCGAGCTGGTGCGGCGCAAGCTCGCCCGGTCGCGGGAGCAGGCCGCGGCGCTCGTCGCGGCCGGCCGGGTGCAGGTGCGGGGGACCGTCGCGCACAAGGTGGCCGCGATGATCGACCCGGCCGACCCGGTGCTGGTCACCGGCGAGGACCCGGCGAACGAGTACGTGTCGCGCGGCGGGCACAAGCTGGCCGGCGCGCTGGAGGCGTTCGGCCCGCGCGGGCTGGGTGTCCGGGGGCGCCGCTGCCTGGACGCGGGCGCCTCCACCGGCGGCTTCACCGACGTGCTGCTGCGCGCCGGGGCGGCCCGGGTGGTGGCGGTCGACGTCGGCTACGGGCAGCTGGCCTGGCCGATCCGCACCGACGAGCGCGTGACCGTGCTGGAGCGCACCAACGTCCGTACGCTCACCCCGGAGATGATCGGCGGAACGGTCGATCTCACCGTGGCCGACCTGTCGTTCATCTCGCTGCGCCTGGTGCTGCCCGCGCTGGCCGCGTGCACCGCGCCCGACGGCGACCTCGCGCTGATGGTCAAGCCGCAGTTCGAGGTCGGCAAGGACCGCGTCGGCGCCGGTGGTGTGGTGCGGGACTGGCGGTTGCGGGCCGAGGCCGTGCTCGATGTGGCGAGCGCGGCGGCCGGGCTGGGGCTGGGGGTGGCCGGGGTGACCGCGAGCCCGCTGCCGGGTCCGAGCGGCAACGTCGAGTTCTTTGTGTGGTTCCGCCGGGACGCCCCGGCCGCCGATCGGGCGGAGATCGAGCGAGTGGTCGCCGCGGGGCCGGAAACGCGAGTACCTTCTGGCGGGCCGGAACCGGCCGCCCCAGGGGAGGACACATGACGCGCTCGGCCCTGCTGGTCACGCACACCGGGCGGCGGCAGAGCACGCAGCACGCCCGGGACGTGGCGCGGGACCTGGTGGAGGCCGGTTTCGAGGTGCGGGTGATCGCCGAGGAGGTGGCCGATCTCGACCTGCCGCCCGGGGTGACCCCGGTGCACGGCCCGGCCGCGGCCGACGGGGTGGAGATCGTGCTGGCGCTCGGCGGGGACGGCACGTTCCTGCGCGCGGCCGAGCTGGCCCGCCCGGTGAAGGCGCCGCTGCTCGGCATCAACCTGGGCAAGGTGGGCTTCCTCGCCGAGGCCGAGATCGAGCACATCGACCAGGCGGTCAAGGACATCGTCGCCGGTTCGTACAAGGTGGACGAGCGGCTGACGCTGGATGTCCGGGCCGAGTACGACGGGCGGCTGATCGCCGAGTCGTGGGCGCTCAACGAGGTCTCCGTCGAGAAGGGGCAGCGGGCGCAGATGCTCGAGCTGCTCGTCGACGTGGACGGCCGGCCGCTGGCCCGCTACGGCTGCGACGGTGTGGTGTGCGCGACACCGACCGGCTCCACGGCGTACGCGTTCTCCGGCGGCGGCCCGGTGGTGTGGCCCGAGGTGGAGGCGCTGCTGCTGGTGCCGATCAGCGCGCACGCCCTGTTCTCCAAGCCGCTGGTCACCGCGCCGACGTCGTCGTTCGTGCTGACCGTCGACCCGTACACGTCGTTCGCGGTGATGTGCTGCGACGGCCGCCGCACCTGGGATCTCCCGCCGGGCGCGAAGGTCACGGTGGAGCGCGGCGAGCTGCCGGTGCGGGTCGTACGGTTCGCCCCGCGCCCCTTCACCGACGTCCTGGTCGCGAAGTTCGCCCTGCCGGTCGAGGGCTGGCGGGGGAATCGACGGTGATACCGGTTGTCCTGGGTTTTCCGCCGCGGGGCGGATGAGCGCTGGGCGTTTGTCGGTGGGTACCGATACTGTTCGCCCTGTGCTGGAGGAGTTGCGGATCACCGGTCTCGGCGTCATCGACGACACGACGCTGAAGCTGACGTCGGGCATGAACGTCATCACCGGCGAGACGGGTGCCGGGAAGACCATGGTGGTGACCGGCCTGGGTCTGCTGTTCGGCGGCCGGGCGGACGCCGGCCGGGTGCGCGCCGATCCGGGGCGGGCCGTCGTCGAGGGCCGGCTGCGGCTGCGCGGCGCGCTGGGCGACGCGGTGCACGCCCGCATCACCGACGCCGGCGCCGAGGTCGACGACGACGGGACGGTGCTGCTCAGCCGCACGGTCACCATCGAGGGGCGGTCCCGGGCGTACGTGGGGGGCCGCAGCATGCCGGTGGCGATGCTCAGCGAGGTGGGCGAGCAGGTGCTGGCCGTGCACGGCCAGTCCGACCAGCTGCGGCTGCTGCGCCCGGCCGAGCAGCGCGGCGCCCTCGACCGGTTCGCCGGCCCCGAGCACGAGAAGCTGCTGGAGACCTACCGCGAGGCGTTCGGCCGCTGGCGGGCCGTGGTCGACGACCTGGCCGACCGCCGCCGCAACGCGCGCGCCCGCTCGCAGGAGGCCGACCTGCTCAAGCTGGGCCTCGACGAGATCACCCGGGTCGACCCGCAGCCCGGCGAGGACGACGAGCTGCGCGCCGAGGTGCAGCGGCTGGAGCACGCCGAGGGGCTGCGGGTGGCCGCGTCGCTGGCCGCGCAGGCGCTGGCGGCCGGCGTCGAGGTCACCGACGAGACGCCGGACGCGACCCAGCTGCTCGGCACCGCCCGGCGCACGCTGGAAGCGCAGTCCGGTGTCGATCCGCAGCTGGGCGAGCTGGCCGGCCGCATCGAGGAGGCGGCCACCCTGGTCGCCGACGTCTCCGCCGAGCTGAGTACATATCTGAGCGGCCTGGACGCCGACCCGGCCCGCCTCGAGCAGATCTACGAGCGCCGGGCGGTGCTGCGCGGGCTCACCCGCAAGTACGCCGACGACGTCGAGGGCGTCATCGCCTGGGCGGAGAACGCCCGCACCCGGCTGGCCGCGCTGGACACGTCCGACGAGCTGCTCGACGAGCTGGACCGGGAACGTCAGCGCCTCGCCGGGCAGGTGGCCGAGCTGGCGGGCCGGCTCACCACGGCCCGCACCGAGGCCGCGTCCCGTTTCTCCGAGGCGGTCAGCGTCGAGCTGGCCGGGCTGGCCATGCCGCACGCCCGTATCGACGTGGCCGTGGTGCCGCGCCCGGCCGGCAAGGACGACCCGACGGTCACGCTGGACGGCGCCGAGATCGGTGTGGGACCGGACGGCGCGGACGAGGTCGAGCTGCGGCTGATCGCGCATCCGGGCGCCCCGGCCCTGCCGCTGCAGAAGGGCGCGTCCGGCGGTGAGCTGTCCCGGGTGATGCTGGCGATCGAGGTGGTCTTCGCCGGCGCGGGCGGCCCACCGACCCTGGTCTTCGACGAGGTGGACGCCGGTGTCGGCGGCACCGCCGCGGTCGAGATCGGCAAGCGGCTGGCCCGGCTCGCCCGCACCCATCAGGTGCTGGTGGTGACGCACCTGCCGCAGGTGGCCGCGTTTGCCGATCGCCACCTGGTGGTAGCAAAGGACGTCGGCGGCGCGATCACGACGAGCGGGGTGCGGATCGTCGAGGAGACCGAGCGGGCGCGCGAGTTGTCCCGCATGCTGGCCGGTCTGCCCGATTCCGATCTCGGCATCGCGCACGCGGAGGAGCTGCTCGCGGTGGCCGGGCGGGAGAAGAGAACCTGACCGAGGACACGGGGGATGAGGGAGGCGGTTTGCCCCATTTGAGGGTGAGGTCGCGCATGTCGCGTGCCTGGCGCGTGATCCGGCATGTCAATATGGCCGTGATGCGACTTCCCACCTTGCGCCGCACCCGCACCGTCGATCCCGATGCGATCACCGGCGTCGCCCGCCTCGACCGTCGGACCAAGCGTCTGACCGGCCGGCTGCGCCCGGGTGACATCGCGGTGATCGACCACGTCGACATCGACCGGGTCGCGGCCGACGCGCTGGTCGCGGTCGGTGTCGCCGCCGTGCTGAACGCGAAGCCGTCGATCTCCGGCCGCTATCCGAACCTCGGGCCCGAGGTGCTGATCAAGAACGGCGTGCTGCTGATCGACGACCTCGGCGAGGAGGTGTTCGAGCGGCTGCACGAGGGTGACACGATCACCATCGAGAACGACACCGTCCTGCTCGACGGCGAGGCGGTGGCCAGCGGCGTGCGGCAGGACGCGGAGACCGTGGCCACCTCGATGGCCGACGCGCGCGAGGGCCTGTCGGTGCAGCTCGAGGCGTTCGCCGCGAACACCATGGACTACCTCAAGCAGGAGCGCGACCTGCTGCTCGACGGCGTCGGCGTGCCCGAGGTGCAGACCCGCATCGCCGGGCGGCACGTGCTGATCGTGGTCCGCGGCTACGACTACAAGGACGACCTGGACGTCCTGCGGCCCTACATCCGCGAGTACAAGCCGGTGCTGATCGGCGTGGACGGCGGCGCCGACGCGCTGGTTGAGAACGGGTACACCCCCGACATGATCATCGGGGACATGGACTCGGTCACCGACGACGTGCTGCGCTGCGGCGCCGAGGTGGTCGTGCACGCGTACCCGGACGGCCGCGCGCCCGGGCTGGAACGGGTGCACCGGCTCGACATCGACGCGCTCACCTTCCCGGCCGCGGCCACCAGCGAGGACCTCGCGATGCTGCTCGCCGACGAGAAGGGCGCCACCCTGATCGTCGCGGTGGGCACCCACGCGAACCTGGTCGAGTTCCTCGACAAGGGCCGCGGCGGCATGGCCTCGACGTTCCTCACCCGGCTCAAGGTCGGCGGCAAGCTGGTCGACGCGAAGGGCGTGAGCCGCCTCTACCGGCAGAACATCTCCGGGTCGGCGCTGCTGCTGCTGATTCTGTCCGCGATCGCCGCCATGGCGTCGGCCGTCGCGGTGTCCACGATCGGCAAGGCGTATCTGACCGTGGTTTCCGAGTGGTGGGACAATCTGGTGTTCCAGCTCGGGCAGCTCTTCTGACGATTATTCGGGGCTCGTTGTGATCAACTTCCGGTACCACGTGGTGTCGCTCACCGCGGTCTTCCTCGCGCTGGCCATCGGGCTGGTGGTGGGCACGGCCGCGCTCAACGGACCGGTGGCCGATCAGCTGCAGACCCAGATCGTCGCGCTGAACAAGGACAACAACAACAAGCGCGACCAGATCACGCAGTACCGCGAGGAGCTGAACCGCAGCCAGGGCTTCGCCACCGAGATCGCCCCGACCGTGCTCGGCGGGCGGCTGGCCGGCCGCAAGCTGCTGGTGCTGACCCTGCCGGACACCGACGCGTACGCCGACGGGGTGATCTCGATGCTGCAGGTGGCCGGCGCCACGGTGACCGCGAAGGTGACGATCAACGAGAAGTTCCTCGACCCGAACAACTCGATCGAGATGCTGGACCTGGCCGGGCAGTCGTCGCAGCCGACGATTCAGCTCGAGGGCCTGCCGGTGAACTCCGACGGGGTGGAGACGGCCAGCGCGCAGCTCGCCCTCGCGTTGCTCCAGCGGACCGGGACGACCCAGGCGGCCGCGGCTGACGTCAAGGCAGTGCTCACGGCGTACAGCAAGCAGGGTTATATCGCCGTCGACGACAAGGCGGTGGGCGGGGCCGAGGCCACGGTGGTGGTCTCCGGGGCGCCGGCGGTGGACAAGTCGGCCGCCCAGAAGAGTCAAAACGCGGTCACCCTGGCCACCCAGTTCAGCAAGAACAAGGCGATGGTGGTGGCCGGCGACGGCGTCGGCGACGGCAACCTGATCTCCGCGGTGCGCGGCGACCCGACGCTGGTCAAGGCCATCTCCACGGTGGACAACGCGAGCACCGTCAACGGTCAGGTCGCCACCGGCATGACCTGCGTCGAGCGGTTCGTGCAGGGCAAGGTCGGCCAGTACGGGCTGGCGGCCGGGTCGTCGTCGATGATGCCCAAGGCCGCGGCGTAGCGCCCGGTCTCTAGACTGCCCAGCCATGGCCACAGGAGTTTTCCGCGCGTTCGGCGCCGGGGCCGGCGTCGCGCGCGCCGCGCTGACCTGGATCCGTCGCGACCCGCATGCCGCCCGGCTGGACCGCACGAATTACCACGGGCGCACGGTCAGCCTGGCCGGTGGGCCGGCGCTGGCCGCGGGCGCGAGCGTGGGCGCCGCGCTGGGCGCGCCGAACGGGCG
>NZ_CAKUCL010000260.1 GCF_934643405.1 uncultured Actinoplanes sp. | reverse complement strand
GGGATGGCCGGCGGCGGGCGTGGACGAGCGGTGTCCCGGGATGGCCGGCCGTGGGCGCGGAAGAGGCGCGGCCTGCGGGGCCGCGCCTCGAGTGCTCCCTCGTCTCCCGCGCACGGGCGGTGGAACGGCGGGATGTCGCGATCACCTTCGGACCGGCAGGGCACGGACTGGCTGCCCGCGTCGTGCCGTTGTCTACTGGCGTCGTTCGATCCCCCATCCCACCGCGGGCGCGTCTCGTTCGCGCCGCCCCGCCGACCCCCACCCCCTGGACCTGGCTGAACGCGCGACCCCTGCGAGGACTGCGGCCAGTGGGCGGGAGAACGAAGCAAACTCCAGACGCTTGCCGTGCTCAGGATTCGAAGACGGTAATTCCTCCCCCCGCCCGCCTGTCAACCGCCTCCCCCGTCCTCGGGCGTGTCGCGTTCCTCGGCGTGTCATGTCCCGTACCCGTCCGGGTTACAGGCTGTTCAGCAGGGCGGCCGCCGCCTCACGGTGATCAATGGCGAGCAGCCCGGCCGCGGCCAGCACATACCGCTGATCGACCACGGTGCGCGCCCCGGCCGGGGCCGCCCATCCGCCGGCGGTGTCGGACAGAACCGCGTGCAGCACAAATTCGCCGCCGCCGTGCCGCAGCACCCCGCCGGAACCGACCACCAGCCGCACGTCGCGCAGGTCGCGGCCGCCGGTGCGCGGCTGACCAGGACCGGACGAATGACCACGGGCGTGGCGGCGCAGCGCGATCATCGCGGCGGCCGCGGCTAACGCACGGTCATCCCCGGAATGCCCGGATTCCCATAGTGCCAATTTCTCCGCCGTGGCGGCCGCCCGGGTGCCGGCCGCGCCGGCCGCCACTCCGAGATCACCTTCGACGGTGCGGGAGCGCCAGAGGGTGCCGGCCACGTCGCGGCGCGGCCCGGTCTCGGCCTCCGCGTCCGGGACCAGGGCGGAGTAGACGTCGGTGGTCGCGCCGCCCACGTCCACCACCAGCACCCCGGCGCCGGTCAGGTCGGCCAGCAGCTCCACCCCGGCCAGCACCGCGTCCGGGGTGGCGGCGCGCACCAGCGAGGCGAAGCGGCTCCCGCGCGACAGCCGTTTGCCGCCGATCACGTGGCGCAGGAACACCGACCGGATCGCGTGCCGGGCCGGCCCGGGATCGAGCACCCCGATGCGGGGAAGCACGTTGCTCGTCTCGGTCACCGGCACGCCCCGCCCGGTGAGCAGGGCCGCGGCCTCCGCCCGTACGTCGCTGTTGCCGGCGATGACCACCGGAACGCGCAACCGGGAGGTGGACAGCCGGTGGGCGTTGTGCAGCAGCACCGACCCGTCGCCGCCGTCGGTGCCGCCGACCAGCAGGATCACATCCGGTCGTGACGCGCGCAGCGCGGCGACCGCCCGCCCGTCCAGCGGGCCCGCCGCGACGTGCACCACCTGGGCGCCCGCCGACAGGCCGACCCGGTGCCCGGCCTCCGCGGTGACCAGCGCCTCGTAGCCGACCACGGCGAGCCGCAGGCCCCCTCCGGCCGACGAGCACACGTACCGCACGTCGCCACCGCCGACGAGATCGACGGCCTGATCCAGACCGGTCAGCACGTCCGTGGAGCTGGTCGTCGGGACCTCGGCGCGGCGGACCAGCGTGCCGGCGTCCAGGTCGATCAGCGCGGCTTTGGTGTACGTGGAGCCGACGTCGACGCAGACCGCGGTGCTCAAGACATCTTCGGCACGACCACCGTGCCGGTGGCGGTCACCGCGACGATCGGCTCGTCGAGGACCCGCGCGGACGAGCCGCCGGTGCCGCGGCACACCACCTTCGACTCGAACGCGATCCGCCGCGAACGGGTGCCCATGTGCACCACGGTCGCGGTCACCTCGAGCACGTCGCCGGCCTGCACCGGCGCCTTGAACTGCACGTCGTCGTAGGAGGCGAACAGGCCCTCGTCGCCGTCCAGGCGGATGCACACCTCGGTGGCCACGTCACCGAACAACCCGAGGGAGTAGGCGCCGTCGACCAGATTCCCGGCGTAGTGGGCGTGCGCGTACGGCACGTACCGGCGATGCGTCACGGTGATCAATGCGAGCTCCCGACGAGGGCGTGGACGAGATAGGAGGCGACCTCACGCGGCGTGGTGCCCCGGCCGAAGATCCGGTCGACGCCCAGCTCGCCGGTCATCAGTTCGTCGAAGCGCGGCCCGCCGACGATCAGCAGCGGCCGCCGGCCCTCCGGCAGCGCCTCCCGGAACGCCGCCGACATGGCCCGCGTGTTCTGCAGGTGCGCGTCGCGCTGGGTGACCACCTGCGAGACCAGTACGGCGTCGGCCTTCTTCTCCCGGGCCGTCTCCACCAGGTCGGGCACGGACACCTGGGCGCCCATGTTGGTCACCGACAGCTCGCTGTAGTACTCCAGGCCCTTCTCCCCGGCGATGCCCTTGAGGTTCAGGATCGCGTCGATGCCGACGGTGTGCGCGTCGGTGCCGATGCAGGCGCCCACCACGGTGAGCCGCCGCCGCAGCTTGCGTTTGATCGCCGCGTTGATCTCCTTGGCGCTCAGCAGCGGGAAGTCCCGCTCGACCACCTGCACCTTGTCGGTGTCGACCAGGTGGCCGACCTTGCCGTAGACGACGAAGAAGGTGAACGCGTCGCCCATCTGCTTGGCGTGCACCAGCATCGCCGGGTCCATGCCCATCTTGTTCGCGAGCTGGATCGCGGCGCCCTCGGCGCGTTTGTCGTGCGGGATCGGCAGCGTGAACGACAGCTGCACCATCCCGTCGCCGGTGGTGTCCCCGTACGGGCGGATGATCGTCACTGTTCCAGGGCCTCCGTCACCGGGTTGTAGTAGTCCTCGTCGTGCTTCGCGACACCGTCGAGGCCCTTGCCCCGGTCGGCGGGCCGCTTCATGATCCCGAAGGTGCCGTCGGCGATCGCGGTCAGCAGCGTGTCGTCGACGATCCTCTCCAGCAGCTCGACCGCCTCGCCCAGCACCGCGTGCGCGCGCTGCTGGATGAAGCCGCCCGGGGCCGGCACGAAGTCCTCGTGCAGGCCGCCGGCGCCGCTCAGCACGTAGCGCACGTTCTGCAGGGCCACGTCACGGTCGGACAGCCACGGCGTCACCACCGCCTCGGTCATCATGCCGACCAGCAGGATGCCCTGCCCGGTCAGCGCGCCGGCCAGGTTGAAGAAGCCGTCGAGAAGATTGCCGCGGAACACGTCACCGGTCATGTGCTTGGTCGGCGGCATCCACTTCAGCGGCGCCTGCGGGAACAGCTCCCGGGCCAGCAGCGCGTGGGCGAGCTCCAGCCGGAACGACTCCGGCAGGTCCGGGTTGATCTCGAAGGCGTGCCCCAGGCCCAGCTGCCAGTCCGCCAGACCGGCCTCGTGCGCGAAGAACTCGTTGAGCAGCTGCGACACCGTCACCGTGTGCGCGGCCTCGACCGCGTCCGCGGTGGTGAGGTAGTTGTCCTCGCCGGTGTTGATGATGATGCCGGCGCGGGCGTGCACCTGCCGGGAGAACCGCTGGTCGACGAACGTGCGGATCGGGTTGATGTCGCGGAACAGGATCCCGTACATCGAGTCGTTGAGCATCATGTCCAGCCGTTCCATACCGGCCAGCGCGGCGATCTCCGGCATGCACAGCCCGGACGCGTAGTTCGTCAGCCGCACGTACCGGCCGAGCTCCTTGGACGTCTCGTCCAGCGCCGCCCGCATCAGCCGGAAGTTCTCCTGCGTGGCGTAGGTACCGGCGAAACCCTCCCGGGTCGCGCCCTCCGGCACGTAGTCCAGCAGCGACTGACCGGTCGAGCGGATCACCGCGATCACGTCCGCCCCCGCCCGGGCCGCCGCCTGCGCCTGCGGGATGTCCTCGTAGATGTCGCCGGTCGCGACGATCAGATAGATCCACGGCCGCTGCGGCGGATCACCCCACCGCTTGATCAGCCGCTCCCGCTCGGCGCGGCGCCGATCCACGACCTTCAGACCGGCGCCGGTCGCCCTCTTCGCCGAGCGCCGGGCCGCCGTGGCTTCCGCTTTCGTCTCCGGTACGGAAAACCGGACCGCCCCCGCCGCAGCCTTCTGCGCCAGCACGGTGACGTCGTCCACCCCGGTCGTGCGCATCGCGTGGAACACGGGCACGGCCACCCCGTGCCCGAGCCCCACATCCGCGCGCACCGCGTCCACCAGCCGGTTGACCCACGGGATCCCGTCGGAGTCGGCGCCGTGCACCCCGGCCAGGCGCAGCACCGCGCGTTCCACCGACACGGTCGTGTGCGACCGCGCGAGATCCACCACGGGTTTGCCCGCCCGCGCGGCCAGCCGCCGCGCCGTGCGCACCACCCGGGGATCCAGTCCCAGCTTCCCGGCCACCGTCGCTCCTACCCCTCGAAAATCGTCTCGCCGTGCAACACCGTGCGCCGGCACACCGGCCGCGCCGGCGGCACCCCGTCGGCGTCCGGCAGCAGCACCGGCAGGCCGCCCTGCACGCCGCCGGGCGTCTCCCACACCGCGAACGTCGCCGACGCGCCCGGCGCCAGCACCCCCGCGGAATCCACCCCGGCAGCCCGCCAGCCGCCCCGCGTCGACGCCGCGAACGCCGCCCGCACCGGCATCCGGTGCCGCGGGTTGCGCGGCGCGGCCGCGGCCACCACCACCGACCACGGGTCCAGCGCCGTCACCGGCGAGTCCGACCCGAACGCCAGATGCACCCCGGTCGCGTGCATCGGCCCGATCGGGTTCGACGCCATCGACCGCTCCAGGCCCAGCCGCTGCTCGTACATCCGGCCGGCACCGCCCCACAACGCGTCGAACACCGGCTGCACCGACGCCACCACCCCGAACTCGACCATCCGGGCGATCATCGCCTTGTCGGCCAGCTCGACGTGCTCGATGCGGTGCCGGGCCAGCCGCACCGCGTCCACCCCGACGGACTTCGCCGCGATCGCGAAGCCGTCCAGGACCGTCTCGATCGCCGCGTCGCCGATCGCGTGGAAGCCGCCCTGCACCCCCACCCGCATGCAGTCCAGCAGATGCTCGCCGGCCTGCTCGGCGGTCACGAAAGCCTCACCCCGGCCATGGTCACCGTCGTGGTAGGGGTGGCGCACCGACGCCGTACGGGAACCGAGCGCCCCGTCCGCGTAGAGGTCACCGGCGGCACCCACCGCGCCCATGTCCCGGGCCCGCTGCGCGCCGCCCAGCTCACCCCAGTACCCGAACACCTGCGGCAGGCCCCGGCCGGACAACGCCAGCACCGACGCGAAATCCGCCTCGCTGGACGTGCCCGGACCCCCGCACTCGTGCACCGCGGCGATCCCCATCGACGCGGCCTTCGACAGCGCGGTCCGCTGCGCCGCCGACCGCTGCCCCGGGGTCAACGCGCCCAGCGCCACCGCCCGTACGGCGTGGTGGGCCTGCTCGCGCACCCAGCCGTCGGCGGCGTACCCGGGAACCCCCTGCGCCGCACCCAGCAGCGACGCCGACACCAGGGCCGAGTGCACCGAGGCCTGCGAGAGATAGACGCGGCGGCCGCCGGCCGCCTCCTGCAGCTCCTGCGCCGTCGGCGGCGTCTGCTCCGGCCAGCGCGTCTCGTCCCAGCCGTGCCCGTGCACCACGGCGTCGGCCGGCCGGGTCGCCGCGAACGCCGACACCGCCGCCAGCAGCTCACCGGCCGAACCGGCGCCGGACAGGTCGAGACCGTCGGACGCCAGCCCGGTGTCGGTGGCGTGCAGATGAGCGTCCACGAACGCCGGCGTCACCAGCAGCCCGGCGAGATCGACCGTCCGGTCGGCGGCCGGCGCGTCCGCGCCGTCGCCCAGCCAGACGATCCTCCCGTCACGGACCAGCATGGCGGTGGCCCGCGGGTCGGCGGCGGAGTAGAAGCGGCCGTTGCGGTAGAGGACCGAGGGGAGATCTGTCATGGGAGTCAGTGTCCCGCGAGCCGCGCCTCGAACAGAGCGCGGACCGCGGGAACCCGGCGCAGCAGGTCCACCGCGAACGCCGCGTGACCCGGCACGTACCCGTTGCCGATCAGCATCGTCACGTCCGCGGCCAGCCCCTCGGCGCCCAGCGCCGCCGCCGGGAAACTCGTCGCCATCGAGAAGAAGATCACCGTGCCGCCGTCCGCGGTGGACAGGATCGCGCCGTGCTCGCAGCCCGGCACGTCCACGCACACCACCGTCACCGTGGCGGGCGCACCCAGCGCCTCGGTCACCGTCCGGGAGACCTCGACCGGGTTGCGCGCGTCGGCCACCGCGACCACATCGGCCAGACCCGCCTCGGCCAGGCCGGCCCGCTCGGCCTCGTTCACCACGATCCCGGCGGTGCGGGCCCCGGCGAGCCGGGCGGCGGTCAGCGCGAGCGAACCGCTCTTGCCGGCGCCGCCCAGCACCGCCACGGTGACGTCGTTGCGGCCGTACCGCCGCACCACCCGGTCGGTCAGCGCCGGCGCGCCGCACACGTCGTAGACCGCGAGAGCCAGCTCGGGCGGCAGGTCGGCGGGCAGGACACCCACGACCGAACGACCGAACAGGACTGCCGCCCCCTCCGCCGGCACCTGCTCGCTCGTCCCGTCCCACCGCCGCAGGCCGTCGGTGATCTCCAGCGGGGTCAGGGTCAGCGACACCAGCGTCGCCACCCGGTCGCCCGGCTTCACCGGCAACGGCGACGCCGGGCCGACCTCGTCGACCACCCCGATGAGCATCCCGCCGGAGCCGGTGACCGGGTTGTGCATCTTCCCCCGCGTCCGGACGATCTCCAGCACCTCCGCGCGGACCGCCGCGCCGTCCCCGCCGTGCTTCTCCGACAGCTGGCGGAAGCTCGCCGCGTCGAGGTTCAGGCGCTCCACCCGGATCCGGACCTCGTCGGCCGCGATCGCCGGCCGCGGATCGAGCCGCCACGCCGCCTGCGGCAGCACCCCGGCCGGCTCCACCACCCGGTCAAGACCCACAGAAAACGCCATCAACCTCATCCTTCGCAGAAACAACGGGCCCTCGGCCGTATCCATACCGTAAATCCTCCGGCCACCCGGTTTCTAGACCGGAAATTATCCAGTACGTTGGGACGGGTCGAGCCTGACCTTGGAGGCACCGTGTCACAACCCGCCGGCCAGCCGTACGAATATCAGCGCCGCACCCTGGTCGAACCCGACTGGACCCGCTTTCCCGGCTGGCGTGACGTCACCCCGGCCCAGTGGGAGTCCGCGCAGTGGCAGCGGGTCAACTGCGTCAAGAACGTCAAGCAGCTGCGCGCCGTCATGGGCGACCTGCTCGACGAACGCTTCTACGCCGACCTGGAGACCGACCAGAAGCGCCTGGCCACCATGAGCATGCTGGTGCCGCCGCAGATGCTGAACACCATGGTCCCGTACGGCGTACCGGACACCGAGTCCTTCTACGCCGACCCGATCCGGCGGTACATGATCCCGGTGGCCGGTGACCGCCACCAGGACTGGCCCTCCCACCCGAACGCCACCCGCGACTCGCTGCACGAACACGACATGTGGGTCGCCGAGGGGCTCACCCACCGGTACCCCACCAAGGTGCTCGCCGAGCTGCTGTCCACGTGCCCCCAGTACTGCGGGCACTGCACCCGGATGGACCTGGTCGGCAACAGCACGCCGACGGTCGACAAGCTGCGCCTGTCGCTCAAGCCGGTCGACCGCTACGACGCCCACCTGGCCTACCTGAAGGCCCACCCCGGCGTCCGTGACGTGGTCGTCTCCGGCGGCGACGTCGCGAACGTGCCGTGGAAACAGCTCGAGGCGTACCTCATGGGCCTGCTGTCGGTGCCCACCGTCCGCGACATCCGCCTCGCCACCAAGGCCCTGATGGGACTGCCCCAGCACTGGCTGCAGGACGACGTCGTCGAGGGCCTCAACCGGGTCGCCATCACCGCCCAGCGCCGCGGCGTCAACCTCGCCGTGCACACCCACGTCAACCACGTGAACTCGCTGACCCCGCTGGTCGCGAAGGCCGCCCGGATGCTGCTCGAGGTCGGCGTACGCGACGTGCGCAACCAGGGCGTGCTCATGCGCGGCGTCAACGCCACCACGGCCGACCTGCTGGACCTGTGCTTCGCGCTGCAGGGCGAGGCCGGCATCCTGCCGTACTACTTCTACATGTGCGACATGATCCCCAACGCCGAGCACTGGCGGGTGCCGGTGTGGCACGCCCAGCAGCTGCAGCACGACATGATGGGATACCTGCCCGGCTACGCGACCCCGCGCATCGTGTGCGACGTGCCGTTCGTCGGCAAACGCTGGGTCCACATGATCGCCGAGTACGACCGCGAGCACGGCATCTCGTACTGGACGAAGAACTACCGCACGTCCCTCGAACACGACGACGAGGAAGCTCTGTCCAAGCTGTACGCCTACTACGACCCGATCGACACGCTCCCCGAGTCCGGTCAGGACTGGTGGCGCAAGCAGCAGGCGACCGCCGACGCTCCGGCCCCGGCGTAACCCTCGACCTGACCCTCACCCTCAACCTCAACCTGAGGGTTAGATGAGGAAAGGCCCGGGGCGTGTGCCCCGGGCTTTTCACTACCCCTCATCCCCTGTCTCCCGCGATCGTCGTGCTCGCGGCAGTCTCCTGCGGCGCCGATCAGCTGAAGGCGTCGCGCACGTCCTTGCCGGCGTCCTTCACGCGCTCACGGCAGTCTCGGCCGCCGATCAGCTGAAGGCGTCGCGCACGTCCTTGCCGGCGTCCTTCACGTGCTCGCCGGCCTTCTTCGCCCGGGCCGCGGTCTCCTGGGCCTCGCCCTTCGCCACCAGGCTCTCGTTGTCCGTGGCCCGGCCGACGGCCTGCTTCGCCTTACCGGTCAGCTCGTCGGTCTCGTTCTTGACCTTGTCAGAGAAGCTCATCGTCAACCTCCGTGCTGTCTGTTCTTGATCGAAGCAGTGCCCGAAGGGCTCCGATCCGAAACAAATGCGGCACACCCCGTAGAGCGTCCTAGGATGTTGGGATATAAGATCCTCGCTGTGTCCGACCACGCCGCCCACGCGAACTCGTTCGGGCCGGCCGCCGAGATCTACGAACGCGCCCGGCCCTCCTACCCCGACGAGGCCCTCACCTGGCTCCTGCCCACCGGCCACCCCCGCGTGGTCGACCTGGGCGCCGGCACCGGGAAGCTGACCCGGCAGATCCACGCGCGGGGCCTGAGCGTCACCGCGGTCGACCCCTCCGACGGCATGCTGGCCGAACTGCGCCGCGCCGTACCCGGCGTCCCCGCCGTCCAGGGCTCCGCCGAGTCCATCCCGCTGCCCGACGGCTCGGCCGACGCCGTCCTCGTCGCCCAGGCCTGGCATTGGGTGAACCCGGCCCGGGCCGTACCGGAGATCGCCCGCGTCCTGTCCCCCGGCGGCACCCTGGGCCTGATCTGGAACGTGCGCGACGAGGGCGCCGACTGGGTCCGCCGCCTCGGCGAGATCATCGGCAGCGAGGACCGCAACCGCGCCGACCGGATCGGCCCACCCTTCGCCGCGTCGAAACGGGCGCGCTTCCGGTGGACGCAGGTGCTCGGCCCGGAGCGCCTGGTCGACCTGGTCGCCTCCCGCAGCCGCATCATCCTGCTGCCATCGCACGAGCGGGCGGCGGTGCTCAGCGAGGTGCGGCGGTTGATGGCGACCCATCCGGATCTGGTGGGGCGGACCGAGTACGAACTGCCGTACATCACCGAGTGCACCCGAGCCACCCTGCCGGCGGCGTAGGCGGGGCGGTTCGCCCTTTCGCGGCCGGCGTCGGGATGAGCACCCTGGGGTTACTAGCCCGGGGCCGTCTGCCGGTCGGCTTTGCTCACACCTCGCCGTGCATCCTAGGAGGCTAGGCTTTATGCCGGGACGGAAGATCGTTTGCCGCCACGTGCGGCGAGGCGGCTGTCATGAACCTCCGAGAGAGGGCGGAAACCGCTTCAAGGGCGAGGGGCGGGAGTCGGGAAGCGCTTAAGGGAGGGGGCGAAAGGCGGCCGAAGGACAGCCGCCGGACGCCGCGCCGGAGAAGCGCCCC
>NZ_CAKUCL010000259.1 GCF_934643405.1 uncultured Actinoplanes sp. | reverse complement strand
CGGCGCCGGTCCGAGTATTTCGCCCGGGTGGCCCAGCAGGGCAACCTGCACACCCGGCTGGCGCTGACCGACAGCCATGGCGTCCCCATCGCGGTAGCAGCCTGACCCGGCGGTCCGTGGTTCCCCGTCACGGTGGCGGCCGGTCATCCGGCCGCCACCGTCATGTCCGGCGACGGGTGCTCACCGCACCGGCAACCTGGCGTCGAGCAGCGGCGCCAGCATGGCCGAGTACGCGGTGGAGATGTGGCTGTTGTCCCGCCACCCGAGGATGTTGCCGATCACCGCGGGGCACGTCGTGGTGCAGAACCAGGGAGTGGGATCGACCACGGTGACCCCGTTGGCCTTCGCCGCGGTGGCGACCAGGCGCCGGCGTTGGGGCTCGGCGATCGCCTTCTCGACCGGGCGACGGCAGGCCGTGAGCCTCGTCGGGTACGTCGCCGCGCACTCGGGGGCGAAGCCCTTCGGCCACGGCGTGTCCTCGATCATCACCATCTTGGTGGCCGGGCTGCCGCCGATCGCGCGGAAGGTCTGCTCCCAGGCTCGCGCCCACATCGGGTCCTTGCCCGGGCCGACGTCGAGCCGCTTGCCGGTGCGGTCGACGATGCCGCCGCTGTCGCCGCCGTTCGAGGACATCACGACCAGCTTCGGCTTGATCCGGACGATCTCGTCGAGCACCCGGTTGCGCCAGGTCACGCACTCGTCGTACGGCCGCTTGAAGACTCCCTGCCAGACCAGCACCGACGGTGCCTGGCAGGCGCTCTTGGTCCGGCTCAGCAGGCGCCAGTGGTGCTTCTTGGCGATCGCGTCGACGGCCGGGAACCAGTGCGCGCCGTGCGAGTCGCCGAACAGGAAGATCGTCTCGGTGCCGTTCGGATCGCCGTACGCGCACGGGTTGTCGGCGACCGTGTGCACGTAGTCGATGTGGCAGTGATCGGCGTAGATCACCGGCAGGTCCCGGTCGCCGGCCTTCTCGACGGCCGGCGTCACGTTCTTCGGAAGCGTCTTGAGGTGCACCGAGTCGGCGACGATCCGGCGCAGTTCGGCCTCGGGGTCGGCCGCCCGGGACACCGCCGCGGCCGTGTCCATGATCGCCGGGCCCTTGGCCAGCGGCGGCGGGAACGCGCCGGCGACGAGCGCGACCGCGGCCGCGGCGGCGGAGAGCCCGAGCCCCAGGGAGAGTCCCCGCCGGCGCCGTGCCTTGATCCAGGCCCGGGTGCGGACCGGGTTCTCGACCAGGTGGTACGAGCCGATGGCGAGCACCAGCGACCCGGCGGCCAGCACCGCGTTGACCTTGAGGCTGGGTGAGACGCCGAGCGCCGTCGGACCGATCATCAGCACCGGCCAGTGCCACAGGTACCAGCTGTACGAGTACTTGCCGATCTGCTGGAACGGCCAGGTGCCGAGCAGCGGGGTGGCGCGGCCGCCCGCGATGATCGCCGCCGAGCCCAGCACCGGTAGCGCGGCCGCGTACCCGGGGAAGGTGGTCCGGTCGTCGTAGAGCACCGCACTCACCACCACCGCCGCCACGCCGGCCCAGCTCATCGCCGCGGCCACGGCGCCCGGGGTGCGGGTGAGCCGGTTCGCCGCTAGCGCGATCAGCGCGCCGACGCCCAGCTCCCAGGCCCGGGTGTGGGCGCCGAAGTAGGCCCAGGGCGCCGAGGAGGTGGTCTGCACGATGCTGACGGCCAGCGAGGCCGCCACGATCACGGCGAGCACCACCGCCATCGACCGCCGCCGGGTCCGGCCGGTCAGCGCGAACACCAGCAACAGCAACGGCCAGACCAGGTAGAACTGCTCCTCGACGGCCAGCGACCAGAAGTGCTGCAGCGGCGACGGGGCACTGTCGGCGTTGAGGTACTGCACGCCCTCGTGCGCGAGCCGCCAGTTGATCCCGTAGAACGTGCTGAACAGCGCGTCCAGCGAGATGCCCCGGAACCGGGTCGCGGGCAGCCAGAGCCAGGCGCCGGCCACGGTGGCCAGCAGCACGACGGTCGACGCGGGCAGCAGCCGCATGGCCCGCCGGGCGTAGAAGCCGCTCAGCGAGATCGTGCCGGTGCGGCTCAGCTCCTTGACCAGCAGCGTGGTGATCAGGAAGCCGGAGATGACGAAGAAGACGTCCACGCCGACATAACCGCCGGCCAGCCCGGCCACCCCGGCGTGCGAGAGCACGACCAGGGTGACGGCGATCGCCCGCAGACCCTCGATGTCGGGCCGGAACCCGCCGTGGCCGGACGGGCGTGCGGGAGCGGGAAGGGTACGGGGTGACGCGATGTCGGTCGCCGACATGGCCTGCCTTCACGATTGGGGTGGAAGCCAGCCAGGTTAACCGGGGCGTCGCCGCCACGTCACCGCACGCTCGTATCAGTTGTGAAAAGCTTCTCAAGCCCCGGTGTAGAGAACGGCGTCGATCTCGATGTCGAATCCGACCAGCGGGACCGGCAACGTCGTCCGGACGGGCAGGTCGGGGCCCTTGATGTACTCCTGGTAGATGGCGTTCATCTCGGCGAAGTCGTCGAAGTCGCGCAGGTAGACGCCGATCCGCACGGCCTGGTCCAAGCTGGACCCGGCGGCCTCGGCCACGGCGGCCAGGTTGCGGAAGGCGGCATGTGCCTGTTCGGCGAAGCTCCCGGTCACCCGGGTGCCGTCCGGCCGGGCCGGGACCGCGCCGGCCAGGTAGATGGTGTCGCCGGCGACGACGGCGTGCGAGTACGGGCCGCCGGCCGGGGCGGCGGTGTCGGTGATGATGGCGCGCTTCGGCATCAGGAACTCCTCGGGAACTGGTCGGCCAGGCCTTCGGCGCCCACCAGGGGCGCGGACAGAAGCGTACGGATCTCTTCTTCGCGACGTGCCAGCGCGGCCCGCTGCGCGTCGGTCAGGGGCACCCACGGCGGCGGTGGCAGCGGCAGGCGGGGGAGCAACCGCCGGCCGCCGACGTAGGTCGCCTCGTTGACGAGCCGGATGGGGGAACGGCGCACCTGCCGGTGCGCGTCGACGACCTCGAACTCCTCACGCCGTACGGAGAAGATCGCCAGGTCGGCCGGGACGCCGACCGAGAGGGAACCGCAGGGCAGGCCCAGCACCCGCGCCGGATGGGCGGTCACCGAGGCCAGCACGTCGCCCAGCGAGACGCCCACGGCCAGCAGTTTCGCCATCGTGGTGGGCAGGTCGAAGACCGGGCCGGCCACCGACCGGGCGTGCAGGTCGGTGGAGATCGTGTACGGCCGCAGCCCGGCTTCCAGCTGCTGTTCCAGCACGTCGAACGCGAAGCCGCCGGCGCCGTGGCCCAGGTCGAGCAGCACCCCCCGGGCCGCCGCCTCGTGCACCGCCGGGCCGAGCGGCCGGGCGATCCCGCTGGAACAGTGGGTGAGCAGGTCACCGGGCCGCAGCAGGTCCAGCACCTCGTCGACGGAGGGTGGCGGTCGTCCGATGTGGACCATGGCCGGCACGTCGCACGCCTCGGCCACGGCGATGGCGCGCCGCAGCGGTTCCAGCCCGTTGTCACCCACCGACTCGGCATCGATCCGCGCCTTGACGCCCCGGATGAGCGATCGATGGGCCTGGATCGTCGCGATGGCCAGCCCGACGTCGCAGTTCGCCAGGTCGCGGTTCTCGCCGGTACGCCCGGCGAGGCCGACCGCCGAGATGTTGAGCAGCACCGGCACCCGGACCTCGGCGTCCGCGGCGACCCGGCGCAGGCCGTCCACTGTGTAGGCCCCGGCGCTGCCCGCGTCGACCCAGGTGGTGACGCCGGTGTGCCAGGCGATGGGATCCGGATCGATGCCCCAGTAACCGGGTCCGACGTGGGTGTGCACGTCGATCAGTCCCGGCGTGATCAGCTTGCCGGAGATGTCGACCACGGTGTGCGCGTCGCGCGGCAGGGACGCGCCGGTCGCGGCGATCCGGCCGTCGGTGACCGCGACGTCGAACGGCTCGCCGCCGGCGAACAACAGATCCCAGCTCACCTGCCGTAGCCTGCGCGAACCGGGTCCCATGGTCAAGGTCGCCCGGGTCTGTTGTCCCGGTTGTCCCGCGCAGGACGCGTCCGGGCCCGCGGAGGACGCGTCCGGGCCCGGGGGTGGCGTTGACGGGTGCGGCCCGGTCTGATGGGCTTTCGGCGAGGTGAACGGCCCCCGGCCTCGGCCCGGCAGACACGTGGGAGGCTTCTGGTGGACGTACCGGAGACGCCGGTGGACTGGCGCAGCAAGGGGTTCTGGCTGCCGGACGGCGAACGGGTGGCGGCGGACTACGCCAACCAGCGGCCCAGCCTGTTCGACGGCGGGTTCACCTGGCCGGTGCTGGTGCTGCGCCGGGAACGGGCCGAGGCGAACATCGCGACCATGGCGGCGTACGCGCGACGGCACGGGCTCGACTTCGCGCCGCACGCCAAGACGAGCATGGCGCCCGGGCTGATGGCCGCCCAGCTGGCGGCGGGCGCATGGGGGCTGACCGTGGCCACCCCGAACCAGGCGCTGGTGCTGCGGCGCCTCGGGGTGGAGCGGATCCTGATCGCCAACGAGGTCCTCGACCCGACCGCGCTGAAGTGGCTGGCCACCCAGCGCGAGGTCTTTTTCCAGGTCGACTCGGAAGCCGGGGTGCGGATCGCCTCGGCGGCGGCCGGCGACGGGGTGCTGCGCGTCTTCGCCGAGCTCGGCCATGCCGGGGGCCGCACCGGCGTGCGCAGTCTCGACGAGCTGGAGGCCGTGGCCCGCGCGGTCGTGGCCGCCCCCGGGGTGGAGCTGGCCGGCGTGACCGCGTACGAGGGTCAGCTGAAGACCGAGCCGGAGGTCGACGACTTCCTCGACCAGGTGGTCGCCGCGGTGGCCCGGCTCACCGCGGCCGGCCTGCTGCCGTCGCCGCCGCTGGTCTCGGCCGGCGGCAGCGCCTGGTTCGACCGGGTCGTCGCCCGGCTGGCCGCGCTGCCCCGCGACGCCCGGGTGATCCTGCGCAGCGGCGCGACGGTCACCCACGACGACGGCTTCTACCGGGAGCGCACGCCGTTCCTGCGGGTGCCCGGCGAGGGGCCGCTCGCCGCGGCGCTGGAGATCTGGGCGCAGGTGCTGTCGGTGCCGGAGCCGGGCCTGGCGATCGCCGGCATGGGCAAGCGGGACGCGCCCTTCGACGAGGGTCTGCCGGTGCCGATGGAGATCCGCCGGCCGGACGGGTCGACGGCGCCGGCCACCGGTGTGCTGGTGACGCGGCTGAACGACCACCACACCTACCTGTCGACGGCAGACGTCGTGGTCACCCCGGGCGACCTGGTGCGGTTCGGGATCTCCCATCCCTGTACGGCGTTCGACAAGTGGCGTGACATCCCGGTGGTCGACGAGGACCGCCGCGTGGTGGACGTCCTGCACACGTACTTCTGAGCGGAGAGATCCGATGAAGATCGCGGACGGGCAGGGCGGTTACCGGGTCCGGTTCGACTGGGGGCCGCTCGGCGCGGACGCCGTCGCTCCGGGCGCGGCGTTCGTGGCCGTCGTGGACGTGCTGTCCTTCACCACGACGCTGACCGTCGCGGTCGAGCAGGGGCTCAGCGTGCTGCCGTACCGCTGGCGCGACGACTCGGCGGTGGACTTCGCCCGCCGCAACGGCGCCGCGCTGGCCGTGCTGCGCTCGCAGTCCGGTCCCGGCCAGATCACCCTGTCGCCGGAGAGCATCCTCAACTCGAACCTGCGCGAGTCGAAGATCGACCGGATCGTGCTGCCGTCGCCGAACGGCTCGGCCATCTCGGCGCGGCTGGCCGACTCGGGCGCGACGGTGGTCGGGGTGTCGCTGCGCAACGCCGCGGCGGCCGCGGCCTGGGTGCGTGAGCGGGCCGGGGACCGGCCGATCGGCGTGGTCGCGGCCGGGGAGCGCTGGCCGGACGGGTCGTTGCGGCCGGCGGTCGAGGACCTGTGGGGAGCGGGGGCGTTCCTCGACGCCCTGGGCGGCGGCGGGTTGTCGCCGGAGGCGTCCACGGCGCTGTCCGCCTACCGGGGGGTGGCGCTGCAGGTGAGCGAGGCTCTCGCCGCCTCGGTCAGCGGACGTGAGCTGCGCAGCATGGGGTTCGAGGGCGACGTCGCGGTGGCTGCCGAGGTGGGCGCGACCGACGTGGTGCCGGTGCTGGCCGAGGGCTGGTTCAACGATGGCGGATCCGGCTGATCCTCGCCCTGCCGACGGCGGATCGTGTCGCCCGCGGTGGCGAGATGGCGCTTTCCGCGGTCCGAGGCGGTCCGGCTGGTGGATCGGGGAGGCCGGACGCGACCGTGGTGGCCATGCGGAAATGGTGGCCCCTGGTGGCCGTATGCCTCGGAACTTTCATGCTGCTGGTCGACGTGTCGATCGTCAACGTCGCGCTGCCGCGAGTGGCGGCCGACCTCGGCGCGTCGTTCGGCTCGCTGCAGTGGGTCGTCGACGGCTACGCGCTGTCGCTCGGCGTGCTGCTGCTGGGCGCCGGCGCGCTGGCCGACGTGGCCGGGCACCGCCGGCTCTACGCGCTGGGCCTGACCGTCTTCGCGCTGTCCTCGCTGGCCTGCGGGCTGGCCGCGGACGACGGCTTCCTGATCGCCGCGCGGGTGGTGCAGGGCGTCGGCGCGGCGGCCATGTTCACCACCACCTTCGCCCTGCTCAACGCGTCCTACCAAGGGCGGGAGCGCGGCGTCGCGTACGGGGTCTGGGGTGGCGTCTCGGGCGCCGCCGCGGCGATCGGGCTGGTGCTCGGCGGCGTGCTCACCGACGGCCTCGGCTGGCGCTGGATCTTCCTGGTGAACCTGCCGATCAGCGTGGCGGCGCTGGTGCTGTGCGGGGTGGCGCTGCGACCGGACGGTCCGCGCCGCCCCGGGCGGTTCGACGCCGGGGGCACGCTGGCCTTCACGGTCGCGGCCTCGGCGCTGACCTGGGCGCTGATCCGGACCGGCGAGGTGGGCTGGTCGTCGCCGCGCACCTGGGGGCTGCTGCTGCTCAGCGCGGTCGCGCTGGCTGCCTTCGTGCTGGTGGAGAAGCGCAGCCAGGACCCGATGATGGATCTCTCGTTGCTGCGCGACCGCTCGTTCACCGGGATCCTGATCGCGTCGCTGCTGGTCAATTTCGCGGCCTTCGCCGTGCTCACCTACACCTCGATCTGGTTGCAGTCGCTGGTCGGGCTGACACCGCTGGAGGCCGGCCTGACCGCGCTGCCGATCGGGCTGGTCGCGCTGGTGGTCTCCGCGGTCGCCGGCAGCCGGCTGCACGGGCGCCCGCCACGCGTCGTGATCGGCGCCGGGATGCTGCTGATCGGGATGGGCAGCCTGCTCAGCGCGGTCCTGGTCGGCGCCCGATCGGGATGGCCGGCGCTGGTGCCCGGATACACGCTGGCCGGGGCCGGGGTCGGGCTGGTGATGCCGATGCTGGCGTCGTCCGGGATGGCGGCGGTGCCGCCGCGGCGGGGCGGGATGGCGGCGGGCGCGCTGAACACGGCCCGGCAGGTGGGCTTCGCGATCGGGGTGGCGGTGCTGGGCACGGTGTTCGCCGGCCGGCCGGGAGCGCTCCGGTCACGCGCAGCGGCGGCGGCCGGGCTGGACCGCGGCTTCCTGGTCGCCGCCGCCGTCGGCGCACTCGCGGCGCTGGCCGTCTTCGCCCTGGTCAGGACGCCGGCGGCTCCCGCACCAGCCCGTTCGCGAACAGAAAGTGCGACTGCTTCACCCTCGTGAGCTGGGGGACGGTTTCCACCGTCCGGACCCCGTCGATCGCGGCGACCTTCGTCGTCAGATAGCGGTACAGGGCCGTGGCGTCGGGGCATCGCGTCGACGCCATCAGGTTCGCCGCGCCGGTGAAGGCGGCCACGAAGGCGATCTCCGCGTGATCGGCCAGCTCGGCGCCGACGCGGGCGAGATCGGCCGGCGCCACCGTGAACCACAGGTTGGCGACCGACCGGATGCCCACCGCCGCGTCCGCCACGTCCAGGTGGAAATAGATCGCCTCGCTCGCGACCAGGGCCGCCACCCGATGCGCGACCTGCCGCTGGCTCCAGCCGGTGGCCTCGGCCAGCGCCGCCCAGCCGGCCCGGCCGTCGCGGGCCAGCGCGTCCAGCAGGGGAGCGTCGGCCGGCTCGAGGCGGGCGCCGCCCTTGCCGGGCGACGGTGCCACCCCGGACGCCGGCGTCGCCTCGGTGAAAGCGGCTCGCTGTGCCTCGTCGAGCGTGTCCCCGGCCGCGATCCAGTCGGTCTCGCCGCGGCCGGGGAAGCGGTGCAGCATCTGGAACGCGCTGAAGGTGAGCACGTTGGACGCGCGTGGCAGGTGGTGCAGCAGCCCGGCCGGATCCTGCTCATGCACGGTGACCTGGCAGGTGATCTCGGCGCCGCCCGCGCCGATGCTGATCCAGGACGTGTCGCCGCGCCGGGCCAGCGCCTCGGCCAGCGCGGCCGCGGTGCCCGGCCGGCAGCCGATGCGCAACGTCCAGTACGTCGTGTACGCCATCCGGATCGGTTCCGGCCGGGCCACGATCCGCAACACCCCGAAGGTGCGCAATCGCTGGTACCGACGGGCGACAGTCTGCTCGGAGACGCCGAGCACCGCGGCGATCCGGGCGAACGGCGCACGCGGGGCGATCTGCAGAGCGTGGAGGATCTGCCGGTCCACCCGGTCCATCGTGGGGGATTCCGCAGCCATGACGCGATCGTACGGCGGAGTAGCCCGGGCAGGTGAGTCCCCTCGGCGGGGGATGGGTTCCGATGATCGACAGATCCTACGGTCGCTTTGCCCGGTTTTCCCGCCGTCCTCGGAGCCGCCATGTCCGTCTTCCGGACCACCAACACGAACCCGACCCCGCCGCGTGACCCGTACCCGATCAACCGGGGCGCGTTCAAGGAGAGCGAATCGGAATCCCCGATCCCGGACGGGCCCACCGAGCCGATCGACGAGCGGCCCCGCCGCAAGCGGAATCGGATGATCTTCGTGCTGGTGCTGCTCGCGCTCTTCGCGCTCAACGTCGCCGGCGTCGCGATCTACGTGGCGTGGCGGGCCGGCGAGGTGGCGAAGGCGGCCCTGGCCCGGCCACTGCCGGCGCCGGAAGCCTCGGCGTCCAGCTTCTCCGTCGCGTACGCCCAGGAGCCGTTGCGGGTGCAGGTCGGCTGCGCCGCCGTGATGTACCTGGACCTCGACGAACCTCGCGCCAACTCCGGCGAGGCGGTCAGTGATCTGCGCTACGACAGCCGCTGCGGGAACCAGCCGCCGCGCCTGACGCTCGGGCCCGGCGCCACGGCCGGGGCCCAGGTGCGCGACTCGGATCTCGACGCGGCCGGCTGCGCCAAGGCGATCCGGACCAGCCCGGTCGGCCCGGGCGGCAGCGTCGACGTGCGCAAGGGTGTGGTGCTGTGCGTGCAGACCGCCGGCGACCCGGCCCGGATGGTGCTCGTGGAGATCACCGAGGTGGGCCGGACCGGGACCGCCGGGATGCGAGCCACCTCATGGGAAGTCACGGGTTGACGGCTGACAGAATGGCGGGTGCGCCCCTGTTTCAGCTGTGAGGAGACGTTCCCGTGATCCGTACCCATGACGCCGGCACTCTGCGCGCGAGCGACACCGGCACGACGGTGACGCTCGCCGGGTGGGTGGCCCGCCGGCGCGACCACGGCGGCGTCATCTTCGTCGACCTTCGCGACGCCTCCGGCGTGGTGCAGGTCGTCTTCCGCGAGGAGGACGCGCACGCGCTTCGCAACGAGTTCTGCGTCAAGGTCACCGGCGAGGTGTCGGCGCGGCCCGAGGGCAACGAGAACCCGGAGCTGGCGACCGGCGCCGTCGAGGTGGTCGCGTCCGAGCTGACCGTGCTCTCCGAGGCCGCGCCGCTGCCGCTGCCGATCGACGACGCCATCACCGCGTCGGACGACCTGCGCCTCAAGTACCGGTACCTCGACCTGCGCCGCTCCGGGCCGGCGAGCGCGTTGCGGCTGCGCAGCCGGGCCAACCAGATCGCCCGCGAGGTGCTGCACGCCCGCGACTTCAACGAGATCGAGACGCCGACGCTGACCCGGTC
>NZ_CAKUCL010000258.1 GCF_934643405.1 uncultured Actinoplanes sp. | reverse complement strand
GCTGGTGGGCGATACTGGGATCGAACCAGTGACCTCTTCCGTGTCAAGGAAGCGCGCTCCCGCTGCGCCAATCGCCCAAGGTCCTCTGCCGAGGTGGAGACGGGATTTGAACCCGTGTACACGGCTTTGCAGGCCGTTGCCTCGCCTCTCGGCCACTCCACCGAGCTGGCCCCGCACTAACCTGTGAAGGCCTCTCCGAGCGGACGACGGGATTCGAACCCGCGACCCTCACCTTGGCAAGGTGATGCGCTACCAGCTGCGCTACGTCCGCGTGCCGCCCGGCTTCCCTGGCGACGGATGAAACATTAGCGGGTCGGTCGTCGCCTTGCCAAACCGGGGTACCCCGGCGCGTCGCGCCAAGGGCCGGACCAGGCACTCCGGGGTTATCCACAGCTTGAAAATCAAGCGGGCGCCCTACCGGCCCGGCAGTGTTGGATGAACCCATGAACTTCCGGCAGATCACCGCGGCGGAGCGCACGGCGACCATGTTCCCCCTGCAGACGTACGCTTTCATGCCCTCACCGTGGCCCGAGGAGGAAGAGGCGGCGTACGCGAGACGCATGCGCTTCTTCGACTCGGCGGTGAGCCTGATCGCCGAGGAGGAGGGCCGCGCCCTGGCCGGCGTGGCGGCCCTGCGCATGCGGCAGAACGTTCGCGGGGTCGTGCACGACATGGCCGGCGTGGCCTCGGTCTCGTCTCATCCGTCCGCTCGGCGGCGTGGCCTCGTACGGGATCTGTTGCAGCGCCTCCTGAGGCAGATGCGGGAGGAGGGTTCCGTGGTCACCGCGCTGTATCCGTTCCGTCCGAGTTTCTATGCCCCCTTCGGATATGTCGGGATTCCCCGGCACCGTACGGCGTCGTTCGCCCCGGAGGGGCTGGCACACCTGGTCCGCACCGAGCTGCCGGGCGAGGTCGAACGGCTGTCGATGCGGGACGGCTTCGCCGAGTGGGACCAGCTGACCCGCCGCCTGGTCACCGAGCGGCACGGTTTCGCGGTGTACGACGAGACGCGTGCGGCCGAGTTCCGCGACGACAAGATGTGGGTCGCGATCGCCCGCGCGGGCGGCGAGGTGGTGGGGGCGGTGCGGTATCGGATCGAGCAGTACGGCGGGGACCTCATCGCCTCCGACATGCTCTGGACGGGTCCGCTCGGCCGGGCGCTCCTCCTGCAGTATTTCGCCCGCCACGTCGACCAGGTGGCCCGCGTCGTGGTGCGGCTCAGCTCCGAGGAGGTGCCCGAGCTGTGGGGCACCGACTTCGCGGTGGTCACCGAGGGCAAGATCACTCTGCCGCGCCAGGGCGGGCCGATGGTGCGGGCTCTGGACATGACGGCTTTGGCGGGTACGGCGGTGGGCGCGGGAGCGGTCACGATCGAAATCCCGGACGACGAGTTCATCGGCGGCGTCTGGCACCTGTCCGCCGACGACGGCCGCCTGACCGTGGCGAAGGGCTCGACCCCGCAGGCAGCGCTGAGCGCCGCCGGCTTCAGCGGGCTGCTCTACGGCGTCCTGGACCCGATCGAAGTCTTCACGCGCGGCCTGGGAGAGCTGACCCCGGAGGCAATCGAGCCGCTGACGGCCCTGTTCCCCCGCCGGATGCCGTACATTCACGCCGACTTCTGACGCGGGCCGCCGAAGGCGCGGCCACCGGCTGGGCGGGCCGAGGGGGCCCGCCCAGCCGGCCCGGGACGGTGACGGATCGCCGCGCCGCCCGGGGCGGCGCAGAGCCGGTCGGCGTGGCGTGCGCGGCGACAAGGGCGGCGCGGAGCCGGTCGCGCAAACGGACGGCGCGACAAGGGTGGCGCGGAGCCGACCGGGCAAACCGGCGCGGCAACAAGAGCGACGCGGAGCCGGTCGGGCAACGGGGCGCGGCGACGAGGGCGGCGCGGAGGCGGTCGGGCAACGGGCGCGGCGACGAGGGCGGCGACGGGGGAAGGTAATCAGCGTCGTGTGGGGCCGGGAGCGGGCTGCGGCGTACGGGAAAGGGGTGGCTCTGGCAGGGTGGGGTGATGACGGATCTCGATCTCGCGGGGCACGCGCGGTCGCTTCTTGAGCGGAACCGGTATCTCGTTCTCGGGACTACCGGGGAGGACGGGCAGCCATGGACCTCGCCGGTCTACTTCTCGGCTGTGGGACTGCGTGAGTACTACTGGGTCTCGCAGGCGGATGCGCTGCACTCGGTCAATCTCGCCACGCGGCCGCGGGTGAGCATTGTCGTGTTCGACTCCGGTGTCGCGCCGTATCACGGGCGGGCGGTGTACGCGTCGGGGGAAGCCGCCGAGCTGGCCGGGGAGGACCTTGATCGGGGGCTGGGCGCCTATCCGGGCTCGGACAGCCGGGGCGCTGCCCCGATCGAGCGCGAGGACGTGACGGGATCGTCGCCGTACCGGCTCTACCGGGCCGTTGCCTCTGATCTCTGGGTGCTGTGCCCGCGGGAGCCTCGCCGGCCGTGTGCGCTGCACGGACTGGCCCAGGACCACCGCGCCCGGGTCGGGAACGGCTGACAACGTGATGCGAGGAGGCGATGGCCCGATGGTTCGCGTGCGGGTCTGCCGGGCGGCGGACGTCGACGCCCTTGAGCGCTGCATACCGTCGCCGGGGGTCAACCGCTTTCATGAGGCACGGTTCCGGAGGCAGGAACTGGGGGTCAGCACTTTTCTGGTCGCCTTTCTCGACGACGTGCCGGTGGGTAGCGGGGAGATCCTCTGGCAGGGGTGCGGCGATGACCGGGTGCGGCAGCGGTTCCCGGGCTGCCCGGAGTTCAGCGGGCTGATCGTCTGGCCGGCGGAGCGGCGGTCCCGTGGCGTCGGCACGACGCTCATCCGGGCCGCGGAGGCGCGGGTCCGGCGGCGGGGGCATCGCTGGATCGGGATGGGCGTGGACGATACGAACCCGCGGGCGGCCGCCCTTTACCTGCGGCTCGGCTACCGGGACGAGGAGTGCCGTTACCTCGATCGGTATCACTACGTCGACGACAACGGCGTACGCAAGGAGGCTGTTGATCCATGCCGTTTTCTGGTCAAGGAACTATTTCTCTCGTAGGTCGGTGAGCGGGGTCGGCTGTTTCAGGTTGGCCGGCGCGTTCCACTTCTGCAGCTCCGAACTGCCGCACACGGCGACCTTCACCTTGCTGGTGCCGTCGGAATGGGTGTCCTTCGGGGTGGCGTTGAGGTCGGTCGGCGTCAGGCAGTAGCCCTTGTCGTCCTGGATGCGATAGCTGGTCGCGTATGCGCCGGTGTTGTGGAAGATGGTCCACTGCAGTTCTTTCGCGCTCGTGTCGCTGCCGACCGGGCACGACACGACCGTCACGTAAGCGTTGGACGCGGTGCTCAACGGCGACTTGAGGCAGTAACGGTTCGAGGCGTTCTTGTTCTGCAGAATGCTGATGATGTCGGTTGCCGAGGTCGCCGGCGCCACCGGAGAGGTGTGGTACCACATCTGGTTCCAGTCGATGCTCTTGTCCGGGGCCTGCTTGCAGAACCACGCGATCATGTAGGTCGAGTCGACCTTCAGGTTCGTGACGTCCAGGCATCGGCTGAACTGGGAGTAGTTGACCAGCTGGTTCGTCGCGTCGCCGGCCATTCCGGCGCCGACGCTGGGGTCCGAGCGCCAGATGACGTTGGTCCCGTCGCCGCTGCACGCCTTGGTGCTGAGCATCACATTGCTGTTCACCGTGTTCGGCGACTGCACCGTCATGCAGTAGCTCTCGGTCGTCTGTTTCTTGACGTCGGTCGACCGGAACCGGCTGCTGCCGTCGAGGGACCACTGCGCCTCGTACTGACAGTTGTTCGCCGATACGCATTGCAGCGGATCGATGTTCTTCGGCAGCGGGCACGGCTGGAAGGTGATGTAGATCGGGGTGTTGCCGGCGCGGACCTTTCCCGGGTTGAGGCACATGCCGTTCTCGTGATCCGTGCCCGGCTCGTCCGAGTTGATCAGCTTGAGGAAGAGCTCGGCCGTGTAGCCGAACTGCTGACCGCTGCTGCCGTTGCAGATCTGCATGGTGACCTTGGTGCCGCTGGGCGGCGCCTTCGCCGAACCCGCGTCCAGGCACAGTTTTCCGACCGAGGACGTGTCGATCCGGACGGCGCCGCCGGGGACGTTGGTGTTGTCGGTGCTGAAGACGTATTTCGCGAGCAGGGTTCGTTTGCCCTTGCCGTTCGTCCCCTCGGACTGCACCTCGGCGGTGGCCGGCACCTTCGTCAGCGGGCAGGTCAGCAGATTGCCGTCCTGGTCGCGGTAGACGACCGTCACGCTCCACGGCAGCGACTCACCGGCGCTGACCGCCCCGGCGTTGCCCGTGAGCCGGCACGGCGGCAGGTTCTCCAGCAGGCCCGAGACCCCCTGCGTGGTGTCCTCGGCGGCCGCGCGCACCCGGGCCATCATCACATCCAGCCCGACCTGCGCGGCGTTGAGCTGGGAGTTGCGGTCGACCGTGTTCCGGGTGGTGGTGATCTGACGGACCACGACCGGCATCAGCATCGCGGACAGGCTCAGCCCGATCGTGATCACGAGCAGCGCCATGGGCAGTGAGCCCCGGTCGTCCCTGAGCCTCATCACGTCGGCCTCCCGCCACTGCATTTGCTGGTCGTGGTGCTGTTGCCGCTGGTGTTCTGCGCCGTGAAGGTGACGTCCTCGCGGAGGCTCACCCTGCCCAACGTGGCGTTGAACAGGAACCGCACCTGGTAGTAGTCGGGCGCGAAGTGCTTGCCCACGCCGGCCGCCGCGGGGCCGATCGAGCTGTAGATGGTGCTGTTCGGGGCGATCAGCGTGAAGGGCGCCGCGCCGGCGTTCAGGGTCAGGTCGGTGGCGATCGTGCCGGCCGGGCCCGGCTTGCCGCCGCCGGTCGGATCCCACTTCGCCAGGGTGAGCACGCCGCTGACGGTGTCGAACTCGAGCTGACGGCAGTACTCGGCTGAATCGGTGGACGGCACGGCGTACTCCAGGTACCAGCTGGAGCCCACCTTCCCGGGCGTGGAGATCCACGTCGCGTATCGCAACTCCTTGTCCAGCCGGCGGAAGCTTTTGCCGATCTCCTCCCGGGCGAAGGAGGTGCCCTCGGTGCGGGTCACGTTCCCGTAGATCTCCGCGATCGCCCCGATGACGACCACGAAGAGGATCGACATCACCGACAGGGCGACCAGCAGGTCGACCAGCGAGTAGCCGGCGTCGTCGCCGGTCAGCCGTTTCCGCAACGCCCGCCTCACTTGATCGTCCAGAGGAAGGAGTAGCGCGTGCTGGCGGGCGGCACGAGGTTCGTGGCGGTCACGGTCACCTTGTACGGGTCGGTGCGAGCCGTCGTCGGCGTTCCGGAGATGGTCCGGGTGAGCGGGTTGAAGGTCAGGCCGGGCGGCAGGCCGGTGGCCGACATCGTCGCGGTGAGGCCCAGCAGCGCGGCGTTCGTGGTGAACGGCCCCAGGGAGGCCGGCGTGTTCACCGCCGTGGTCCGGTCCAGCGAGTCACCGAACGCCGGCGACGTGAAGACCAGCGAGGTCGACGGCGTGGTCACGATCAGGACGAAGGTCTTGCTGACGGTGCCGCCCGTACCACCGAGGCCGTCGGTGACGGTGATCGTCGGAACGTATCGCCCGGGGATCGTGGGCGTGCCGGAGATCGCCCCGGTGCTCTGGTTGATGGTCACGCCCACCGGCAGGTCGGTCGCCGAATACGTGAAGGCCTGGTCGCCGCCGGACGCGGTCGCCGTCGCGCTCACCGGCGAGCCCAGCGTGATCTGCTGATCGGCCGGGGGTGTCAAGGTCACCGCGGGGTAGAAGGTGTGCTGGTACGTGCTGTACGCACGGCGGTCCGGAACGCTGCGCGGACGGTCGGTGCAGACGATCTTGATGCTGGGGAAGGTCTTCGCGGCGGTCAGCGGGCCGGCGTAGCTGCCGGTGATGGTGTTGGTCGCGTCGACGGTGAGGCCGGTGGGCGGCTTGGAGAGCCCGCAGGAGATGGCGGACGTGCCACCGGTGAGCGTGATCGGCAGGCTCACCGCCTCCCCGACGTGGTTCTTGGCGGCCGGGAGAGCGGTGATGCTCGGCGGCTTGACGACGGTGAAGTTCAAGGCGGTGGTGGGGCTGCGCCGGCCCGTCGGCTTCGAGGAATCGGTGACCTCACCGGTGGTCGGCCACGTGCCGACCCGGGTCGGCGTGCCGGTGATGACGCCGTCCTGGTTCACCGTGAGCCCGTCCGGCATCGCCGGCAGGACGGTCCATTTGTCGGGCAACGTGCCGCCGTACACCGGGATCGTGAAGTTGACCGCTACGCCTTCGTAGAAGTAGATCGGGTTCAAGCCGTTCCGGTTGATCACCGGGGTGGGTCGGTTGATGTCGAAGGTCGGGTCCGCGGCGCGCGAGATCAGCGTCGACGTGACGTAGGTGCAGGTGGAGAGCGCGCAGAACCGGTCCCGCCAGGTGACCAGGACGACGGCCCGGAAGAACTTCATGTACTTGGTGGCGTCGTCGGTCGCGGTCCTCGCCGCGGCCGGGTCGCACTCGCCGTTCTGCCCCTCGTCGCTGCCCAGATCCACCTCGCACTCGCCGAGGTAGATCGTGCGGTCGTAGGTGGTCCGGTCCACGGTCACCGGCAGCGTCGCGGTCGAGATCGCCGCGTCGTCGCCCGCGTCCGGGTCCGCGGTCGCGTCCCAGGCAGGCGTCATGTCGGTGAGGTAGTCCGCGACCGCGTCGGGCGGCTGGGGCACCGTCGCCGACACCGCGCCGGCCGGGTCCAGCCCGAACTGCGCGTACGCCCTGGTCTTGCCGTGACCGCTGGACAGGGAGCTGCCGCGCAGCGCTCGCACCTGTTCCAGGGCGCTGTTGGCCAGCTGGGCGGCGGCCTGCTCGGCGCGCTGGTGCGCGACCACCCCGAAACTGCTGATCAGGTAGGTGCCCATCGCGCCCATCGTGACGACCACGACGGTCAGCGCCACGACGGTCTCGATCAGGCTGAAGCCCTCGTCGTCTGCGGCTTGCCGTCTGCGCATCTCACTCTTCCGCGGTCGCTGTGCCTCTTTCCTCTGCGATCGGCCGGGAAGAGCGTTTCTTTAGTGATTGCCGGGTCGCGCGACACAATTGGTCCGGCCGGGAGCGGGGCGGCGCGGGCTGGGACGCTGTCCCGGTGAGGATCTCGTTTGCCGGCCACGAGGACGACGTCCCGTACCTGGCCGAGCTGATCAACCGGGTCTATGCGGACGGGGAGAAGGGGCTCTGGGCCGAGGGCGCCCGGCGTACCGGCGCGGCCGAGGTCGCCGACCTCATCGGGAGAGGCGAGCTCGTGCTGGCGCGCGGCGATGATCGGGTCATCGGGGCCGTCCGGGTGCAGCGGCTCGGCGACAAGCTCGGCGAATTCGGCATGCTCGTGGCCGACCCCGCCCACCGCGGCGCCGGCGTCGGCCGGGAACTGGTCGCCTTCGCCGAGGGGTGGGCCCGCCGCCAGGGCTTGACGACCATGCAGCTGGAACTGCTCACCCCGCGCACCTGGACCCACCCGGTCAAGGAGTTCCTCCGCGGCTGGTACACCCGCATCGGGTACCGGCAGGTGCGGACCGAGGATTTCGCGTCCGCCTACCCGGCCCTCGAACCGCTACTCGCGACTCCGTGCGACTTCGTCGTCTACCACAAGGGCCTCCAGCAGCCCTAACGCCTCGTGCACCCGGCCACGGGCCTCGTCCAGCACCTGCCGTGCCCGCGGCAGGCTCGCGCCGGACAGCAGCATCACCAGCGCCACCTTGGCGTCGCCTTCCGCGGCGGCCAACGCGTCACGGCTGGTCTGCACGTCCGACCCGGTCGCCTCGGCCAGGATGCGCAACTGGCGCAGGCGCAGCTTCTCGTTGCTGGCCCGCATGTCGGTCATCAGGTTCGAATACGTGCGGCCGAGGCGCACCATCGTCGCCGTCGAGAACGCGTTGAGTACCAGCTTCTGGGCGGTGCCGGCCTTCATCCGGGTGGATCCGGTGATCACCTCGGGGCCGGTGTCGGGCGCCACGTGCACGTCGGCGAGGACGGCCAGCGGGGACGCGGGATTCGCCGAGATCAGAACGGTCTTGGCACCCGCCTCGCGGGCCATCGTCAAGGCGGCGCGGACGTACGGCGTACGCCCGCTCGCGGTGACCCCGACGACCAGATCGCCCGCCTCGACCTGCCCGGCCAGCGCGAAGCCGGCGTCCTCGTCGTCCTCGGCCGCCTCGGACGGATTGGTCAGCGCGCGCGTGCCGCCGGCGATGTGCGCGACCACCCGGCCCGGGTCGATGCCGAAGGTGGGGATCAGCTCGGCGGCGTCCAGCACCGCTATGCGCCCGGACGTGCCCGCCCCGACGTAGTGGACGCGGTGATCGTCGGCGAGCGCGGCGACGGCCAGCTCGACCGCGACCGCGAGATCGGGCAGCACGGCGGCCACGGCGGCCGGCACGACGCGGTCCTCCGCGTTGATCAGGCGCAGCAGCTCCATCGTGGGCATCCGGTCGATCGACACGCTGCGCGGGTTGCGCTGCTCGGTGCGCGCCAGCGCCGGGGCGCCGTCCAGCGAGAACGGGACGCTCATCGGCGACCGCCCACGCGCCGGCCGCCGACCGCGGTATAGGTGATCTCCAAGTTTCTCCGCGTCTCCTGATATGTCCGCTGGGCGACCCCGACGAACACGCAGTCGATGACGGTCAGCTGGGCCAGCCGGCTCGCCATCGCGCCGGACCGGAACGTCGTCTCGCGCGCGGCCGTGGTCAGCACCAGATCCGCCTTCCTGGTGATCGGGGACTTCGGGAAGTTGGTCAGCGCGACCGTCCGCGCGCCCCGGCGGCCGGCCTCGGCGAACGCCTCGATCGTGTCCAGCGTGGTGCCGGTGTGCGAGATGCCGAACGCGACGTCGCCCTCGCCGAGCAGCGCCGCGCTGGTGAGGGCCAGGTGCAGATCGCTCCAGGCGAACGCGACCCGGCCGATCCGGTGCAGTTTCTGCTGGAAGTCGCTGGCCACGAAGGCGCTCGCGCCGACCCCGTAGATGTCCACCCGTCGCGCGGCGACCACCAGGTCGACCACCTGCTCGAGCACCGCGATGTCGATCTGGGTCGCGGTGTCCTCGACGGCCCGCGCGTCGGCGAACGCGATCTTCTTGACCACCTGGGCGAGGTCGTCGGTCTGGCTGATGTCGCCGCCGACCGGCTCGTCGCCGGCGGTGGCCTCGTACGCCCGGCCGGACTCGGCGGCCAGCGTGAGCCGCAGTTCGGAGTATCCGCCGAAGCCCATCGCCCGGCAGAACCGGATCACCGTGGTCTCGGAGGAACGGGCACGCCGGGCCATGTCGCTGATGGTGAGGCGAGCGGCGCCGGCCGCCTCGTCGATGATCACCTGCGCGACCCGTTGCTCGGCCGGCGACAGCGACGGCAGCAGCCCGCGAGCCCGCACGATGGTCGGCGAGCTGCGGTCGGATCCGGGGGAAGGCGGCGCGCTGCGCCTCCGGCCTGTCATGGAGCAGATGTTCCTTCGCTGCTGGGGGGCGGTCAATTTCTACCGGCGACGAGCGGTACCGGTTACGGTCACCGGATGACGAGCCGGACATTGGTGGTTGGAGTGGACGCGGGTGCCACCACCACGAGGTGCGTGGTCGCGACGATCGACGGGAGGGTCGTCGGCCGCGGGGTCGCGGGCGGCGCGAACCGCAACAGCAGCGGCGGCCGGATGGCCGACACGCTGACCACGGCCCTCGAGTCGGCTCTGTCGTCGGTAGACCGGGCGAGCGTCGGGGCGGGCGTGCTCGGCGCGGCCGGCTCCGCCGGGGAGGGAAGAGCGGTTTTCCGTACGGCGGCCACCGTCGCGTGGCAGCAGGCGGGCTTGACCGGGGACCTCGAGACCGTCACCGACCTGGAGGTGGCGTTCGCCGCGGGGACCGCCGAGCCGGACGGCGCGCTGCTGCTCGCCGGCACCGGCGCGCTGGCCGCCCGGTTCGCCGGCGGGAAGCTGGAACGGCGCTGCGACGGTTACGGCTGGCTGCTCGGCGACGAGGGCTCGGCGGTGTGGATCGGGCTGCGCGGCCTGCGCGCGGTGCTGGCCGCGCTGGACGGCCGGGGCGCGCCGACCACGCTCGTCGGCCCGGCCTGCGACC
>NZ_CAKUCL010000257.1 GCF_934643405.1 uncultured Actinoplanes sp. | reverse complement strand
GGCAGTCTCAGCAGCGCGGGCCGGCTGGGCGGCGCGGGCGACTTGGGTGACGCGGGCAATCGGAGCAGCGCGGGCGGTTTGGGCGGCGTCGGCAGGCGGAGCGGCGTGGGCAGCCTGAGCGACACGAACAGCGTGAGCGGCCTGGGCAGCCTGAGCGACACGGGCAGGCTGAGCGGCACGGGCGGCGCGAGCGGTGTGGTCCGGCTCGGCGGCGCGGGCGGCATTGGCGGACGTTGCGGCGGCGCGGTTACCCAAGGGCGCGGCCGGGGCGGGCTTCGAAGGTGGAGGAGCTGCCGGCGCGGAGGAAGTCGGGGTTTGGCCGTTCGCGATCGACTGGGTGCCGGGCTTGGCTGGAGGGACAGAGTCGCGGCGAAGGCGGCGCAACCGCTCGCCGTGGCGCTGGGTCAATCCCCACGCACGGTGCCGCTCGTGCGCGCGACGGAACTCGTCGCCTGCGGGCGAATAATTGCGCGACGTGGTTCGGTCACGCCATTTCGCCAACTCGGCTCGGGTGAATAACTGTAACTGCGGCACCCGTCCATTATTTCGAGTCCGGATCGGCCAGTGTCAGTGCCGGACTACGCCCCGTTCCGCAAATGGAGAAACCCCCTCAGACGATGGACTCTTCCCTTCAGCCGACGGCGTGCGGACTGGTCGAAGCCAGCCGGGACCGACGCACGGTGCGGCCGTCCGCTCAAGGTCGGCGAGCACTGTTCCGGCGCAGGTCAACCGGTGACGACCGCAGTGCAGCGACCCTCGGCGGGAGCGTGCCAATCCCGCCGAGGGTCGGTCTGCCGCGTGCGCTTCGCCGGCGAAGGTGATGTCCGCGGTGCGCCGAAGATCAGCGGGTGGGATTGCTGTTTCGGTGGGTGGCCGGCGCGGTTTCGCTACAGGTGGTTGCTAGAGGGACCACTCGTCGTTCCTGATTATGGTCACCGTTCCCTTAGGGCCTTTTCCGGTCACCGTTATGCCGTCGCCGCCAATTACCACGTCTGTGTGTACGGCGGAATTGTTCAAGCCCTGCGCGATGCGCTGCTCGGGGGTCGCCTGCAAACCGCCCTCCACCGCGAACGGGAAGCTCTGGCCCCACGCGACGTGGCAGCCGGCGTTCTCGTCGAACAGCGTGTTGTGGAAGACGATGCCGGCCTGGGCGATGCGGCTGTCCCGGTCCACCAGCGACACCTCACCCAGGTGCCGGGCGCCCTCGTCGGAGTCGAGCTGGGCGCGCACCACCTCGGCGCCGGAGTCGGCCGTGACCTCGGTGATCCGGCCGCCGGCGAAAGTCACCCGCAAGCCGGTCACCAGCTGACCGGCCAGCACCAACGGCTTCGACAGGCGGATCGTGCCGTCCGCCCGGTCCCGGTGCGGGCTGGTGAAGACCTCTTCGGTCGGGATGTTCGGCAGGTACGGGATTCCCTGCTCGTCGACCATGCCACCCCCGGTCCACCGGGCGTTCGCCGGCAGCCCGACGGTCAGGTCGGTGCCCTCGCCGTGGTACCGGATCTCCTCGAGGGCGAGCGCGTCGAGCCGCCGGGCTCGTTCGGCCAGGGTCGCCGAGCGCTCCTGCCACTCCTTCGCCGGGTCGTCGCTGTCCAGCCGCATCGCGGTGCTGACCGCCTGCCAGAGCCGGTCGGTGTCCGGCTCGCCGAAGACCTGCTTGGCCCAGCCAGGGTTCGGCGCGGCCACCAGCGACCAGCGCATACCGCGGAACAGGGCGTTGCGGCGGGCCTGTGACTCCCCCGTACGCCGGGCTGCGATCTTCGCGGGGTCGGCGCCGTCGAACAGGTGCGGATCGGAGTCGCCGACCAGGCCGATCGACGCGACGCCGGCCTGCCGCCACTCCTCGATGCGGGCCAGCGCCCACGGGCGGCTGCGGGAGAGCTCCTCGACGGTCTCGTGGTCGAGCGCGGAGCGGCGCATCGGTCCGTCGCTCCAAATTGTCTCCACCCAGGCCGCGCCGGCCCGGTAGGCCGCCTCGACGACCGCCCGCGCAATCTCCAGGTTCGCCGTGTCGGCGTCCAGCACGACGCCCTGGCCCGGCTGCACGTTCACGCCGGCCCGGACGACGAGGTCCGCAAATCGCTCGATCATCCCCATGGGAGACACACTAGAACAGCGGGGCGCGCCCCACTGCCCCGTAGCGCGGGTGCGGGAGGGCAAGGGCGCAGTAGGGCGGGGCGGCAAGTCGATCGCCGGGCGGCGGGCGCGGCGGGGACGCGGAAGCGCGCGACGCGGTGGGCCGGCCGGGCGGGGCCAGGCGACGCGAGGTGGCAGTGAAGCAAGGCGGGGAGCGAGGCGAAGCGGGGAGGCGAGGCCGGGCGGGGTTAAGCCCGCCGCAAGCGGGGCCGCGCACGGTGAGGCCGCCGGGCAGGCGAAGCGAGGCAGGGTGAGGCCGCCGGTAGGCGAAGCGAGGCAGGGTGAGGCTCGACGCGGCAGAGCCATACAGGGGCGGCAAGGCCGCGGCACGCTAAGCCGCGGCGGACGAAGCGAGGCGGGGGCCGAGGTGAGGCGGGGGCCGAGGTGAGGCGGGGGCCGAGGTGAGGCGGGGGCCGAGGTGAGGCGGGGGCCGAGGTGAGGCGGGGGCCGAGGTGAGGCGACGCGAGGCCGAAAGGGAGGCCACGCGAGGCCGGAAGCAAAGCCACGCGAGACCGGAAGCAAAGCAAGGGAGGGCGGGGAGCGAGGCGCGGCGAGGCCGGGAGCGACGCGACGCGAGGCTGGAGCGAAGCAAGGGAGGCCGGGAGCGAAGCAACACGAGGCGACGCGAGCGACGGGGGGCGAGGCGTGGCGAGGCGAGAAGCGGCGTTAGGAGCGGCGGGGTTAAGCGCGGCGCCGGTGGAGCCAGGCACGGTCAGGACGGCTAGGCGAACAGTGGCGCAGGGCGGGGCGCGACGTGGCGGGGCGGCGCAAGGCCGCATCGGGCGGCGCCGCGGCGGGCGGCACGCGGGGGGCGCGGCACGGGCGAAGGTCCGGGCACAAACGGCGTGCCTTTCTGCGCCCGGCACGGCGGGGGCCGTACGGCGGGGACTCGGGTGTCTGGGGCTGAGGAATGTCTGCCGCCGGCCGTTGGTTCGGCCGGTGAGGGAGAGCACCTAGTATTTCAAATCTGAAAGAGTTAGAGTCTCACCATGGCTGATCCGCTGACCGAAACCGAGCAGAAAGCCTGGCGCACCTTCATCGAAAGCTCATGGGCGCTGCACACGCACCTCGAGGAGGACCTGCGGGCGCAGACCGGCCTGAGCATGAACGACTACCACGTTCTCGTGGTTCTGTCCGAGGCGCCGAACCGGCGGCTGCGGATGGGGGAGCTGGCCGGCCGGCTGGTCTTCTCACCCAGCCGGATCACCTATCAGATCAACTCGATGGTCAAGCGCCGCCTGGTGCGCAAGCAGCCGTGTCCGGATGACGGCCGCGGTCAGGAGGCGGTGCTCACCGACGAGGGCATGCAGGCGTTGGAGGCCGCGGCGCCGCTGCATCTGATCACCGTTCGGGACAAATTCATCAACCTGCTCGATCCCGACGAGCTGGACGTCATCCACCGCGTCTTTGACAAAGTCAGAAAGGCCTGACATGCCCGCGATCACCGTCGACGACGTCCTCGTCCTCCCGCGTCTCCCCCGGCTCGACCCGGCCGTCACCGCATACCGTCCGGTCACCCGGCTCACCACCGCGCCGTCCGGCTACGAGGGTGAGGGCTTCCCGGTGCGCCGCGCGTTCGCCGGCGTGACCATGCCGGAGCTGGACCCGTTCATCCACCTGGACCAGATGGGCGAGGTGGACTACGCGCCGGGCGAGCCGAAGGGCACGCCGTGGCACCCGCACCGCGGCTTCGAGACGGTGACCTACATGATCGACGGGATCATGGACCACCAGGACTCGCTGGGTGGCGGCGGCACGATCACCAACGGCGACACCCAGTGGATGACCGCCGGCCAGGGGATCCTGCACATCGAGGCCCCCCCGGAGCACCTGGTGACCAGCGGCGGCCTGTTCCACGGCCTGCAGCTGTGGGTCAACCTCCCCCGCGCCGCAAAGATGATTTCTCCGAAATATCAGGACATCCGGGGGCGGCAGTCGGCGCTGCTCACCACGTACGACGGCGGCAGCCTGATCCGGGTGATCGCCGGTGAGATCAGCGGCCACACCGGCCCCGGGTCGACGCACACCCCGATCAACCTGGCGCACGTGACCCTGCAGCCGGGCGCCCAGCTCGACCTGCCGTGGCAGCCGGAGTACAACGCCCTCGTCTACGTGCTGGCCGGCGACGGGACGGTCGGCGCCGATCGCCGTCCGATCCGGATGGGCCAGCTCGCGGTGCACGGCGCGGGTGACGCGCTGCGGGTGAACGCCGGCTCCTCGGTCCTGGAGCTGTTCATCATGGGCGGCCAGCCGATCCGCGAGCCGGTGGCGCACTACGGTCCGTTCGTGATGAACACCCGAGAAGAGCTCAAGCAGGCCTTCGAGGACTACCAGAAGGGCCGGCTCGGCGTCATCCCCGCGACGCGCCTGCCGCACACCGCATGATCGCACGCCCGGCGACGCCGGAGGATGCCGACGAACTGGTGCGCCTGCGGGCGGTCATGCTCGGCAGCCTGAACCACGGCGCGTGGGACGACCAGTGGCGCGAGCCCACCAGGAGACTCCTGGTGGGCAAGCTGGGCGATCCGGTGGCGGCGCTTGCGGCGTACGTCGTGGACCGCCCCGCCGGCCCCGGCCTGGCCGCCTGCGCGGTCGGCACCATCGAGCAGCGCCTCGGGTCGCCGGGCAACCCGGACGGCCGCAGCGGATACGTGTTCAGCGTGGCGACCGACCCGGACATGCGGCGCCGCGGGTTCTCGCGGGCGTGCCTGACCGGTTTGCTCGAGTGGTTCGCCGGCCGCGGCGTCCGGCGCGTCACTCTGATGGCGTCGCCGGACGGTGAGGCGTTGTACGAGTCGCTGGGCTTCGCGCGGTCCGTCGAGCCGGCGATGCGACTGCGCCTGGACGACCGCTGAGGCCGCGTGTGACTCAGATCATGAACAACATGCCGGCCACGCCCAGCAGGACCATGACCAGGACCGCGATGAGCAGGCCCTTCTCGGCGGAGGCCGGGGCGGCCGAAGAGGCAGGCGTCGTGGTCAGCGGCTCACTGGTCATGAGCTGATTCCCTCCGGGGTTCGGACGATCTTAGGATGCGCCGGACGGTCATGGGGCTTAGCGTGAGGGCGTCGTCGACCTCGGAGGGCTGCTCGTGTCGTTGCCGGACTGGTTCCTCAGCGAAGAAGAGCGTGGCAACCCGAAAAGCTCCATACCCACCTGGTCTGTCGGAAACACGGCAGAACCACTTATTCACGGCAAAACCTATTTTGACCGGCTTGTGAACGAGGTGACCAGCCTTCGCGAGGGTGACCACCTGTTCTTCACCGACTGGCGGGGCGACCCGGACGAGAAGATGCGCGACGACGGCCCGACCATCGCCGAGCTGTTCGCCGACGCGGCCCGGCGCGGGGTGATCGTCAAGGGCCTGCTGTGGCGGTCCCATCTGGACAAGATGGCCTACAGCGAGGAAGAGAACCGCAACCTGGGCGACGCCATCCGCGAGGCGGGCGGCGAGGTGCTTCTCGACCAGCGCGTACGGCGTGGGGGTTCGCATCACCAGAAGCTCGTCGTGCTGCGGCACCCGGGGCGGCCCGAACTCGACATCGCCTTCGCCGGCGGGATCGACCTGTGCCACAGCCGGCGCGACGACCAGAACCACCATGGAGATCCGCAGGCCGTCGCGATGGCCAAGGCGTACGGGAAGAATCCGCCCTGGCACGACGTGCAGCTGGCGCTTCGCGGGCCGGTGGTCGGCGCCCTCGACCTGACCTTCCGGGAGCGGTGGGGTGACCCGGCGCCGCTGGACCAGCACGGCCCCATCGCCACGGTCGCCGACAAGCTGAAGAAGGCCGACCTGCACGCGGACAAGCTGCCCGACCAGCCGCCGGACCCGCCGGGGAACGGTTCGCTCAACATCCAGACCCTGCGGACATACCCGGCGATGCGCCCGCCGTACACCTTCGCGCCGGAGGGCGAGCAGACGGTCGCGCGCGGCTACACCAAGGCGATCAAACGCGCCCGCAAGCTGATCTACCTGGAGGACCAGTATCTGTGGTCGCGCGAGGTGGCCCAGCTGTTCGCCGACGCGCTCAACGCCAACCCGGAGCTGCACCTGATCGCGGTGGTCCCCCGGCACCCGGACGTGGACGGCCGGTTCTCGCTGCCACCCAACCAGATCGGCCGTGAGCTGGCACTGTCGATCTGCACGAAGGCCGCACCGGACCGAGTGCACGTCTTCGACCTGGAGAACCACGCCGGTACGCCGATCTACGTGCACGCCAAGGTCTGCGTGGTCGACGACGTGTGGTGCAGCGTGGGCAGCGACAACTTCAACCGGCGCTCGTGGACGCACGACAGCGAGCTGTCCAACGCCATCCTCGACGACACCCGCGACGAGCGGGAGCCGCGCGACCCGGCCGGGCTCGGCGACGGCGCCCGCCGCTTCCCCCGCGACCTGCGGCTGACGCTCATGCGCGAACACCTGGACGCGGACAGTGACGAGGGGCTCCTGGACCCGGACGAGGCGGTACGCCGGGTGATCGCGGCCGCCGACAAGCTGCGGGACTGGAACAAGGGCGGCCGCCGCGGCCCGCGCCCGCCCGGCCGGCTGATGCCGCACGAGATCGAACGCCTGCCGCTGCGTCAGCGCTGGTGGGCGACGCCGGTGTACCGGCTCGCCTACGACCCGGACGGCCGTTCCTGGCGGGACCGTATCGAGGGCCGCTGGTGAAGAACGCGCCGGCAGTCCGCCATCACCGACGGTGACACGATCGGCTCCCACGTCGGGAACACCGAGCGGAAGTAGTCGCCGGCCTTCTCGGCGATCTCCGGGGACCGCTCGTACACGTCCAGCTCGTTGACGATGCTCAGGTCGGCGAAGGCGCGCAGCTCGTCCGGCGTGGGCGCCTCGACGTGCCCGGTGAACCGGCTCCAGATCTCGCCGGTCGCCGGCAGCGCCCGCCAGGTGCGCCCCCGATCGCAGCCGCCGTACCGGTACACCATCGCCTCGGCCACCGGCCCGATCAGCTCGCGCAACGTCCGGCGCTCGGTCACGTCGAGCAGGGTGACGGCGAAACCGTCGGTCCCGTACGCGGCGTGGGTGAGCCCGGCCAGCTGTTCCGGTTCGGACAGGCGGTGCCCGGCGAGCCGCTCGCGCACCCGGAGCAGATGCTCGTAGAGGGACCCGCCGGCGTGCGGCACCTCGTCCGCCTTCCTGCGGCGCAGCCACTCCAGCACGTCGTTCATGTCGGCAGCTCCCATTCACGCGGCACCCAGATCGGGGCATCCCGGTCACCGGCCAGGGTCAGACCGACCCGCCAGGCGCTCATCGGCGGGCGGCCCGCGGCGAGCCACCGGTCCAGCACCGCGACGGCGTCGGTCGCGTAGACGTCGGCGTCGTCCCCGCCGGCCAGCACCGCGCCGTCGGGCAGGATCACGGCGCCTCCGGTACGGGGTTCGTCCAGCAACACCAGGCAGGCCTGCTCGCGGGGTGGCAGCGCGGCGTGGGTCGCGCGGCGGTGCCAGACGCCGGCGGCATACCAGAGGTCGCGGTACGCCGACCCGTCCAGCGGCTCGGCGAACCTCGGACCGGCGTACTCGGCGAGGCCGGTGAGGGTGCCGGCCGGGTGCGGGAACGCCTCGGGGTGACCGGCGGTGAGCGGGCCGGCCGCGACCATGAAGCCGGACGGGGACACGACCGTGGCGGTGACCCGGTCGCCGTCGGCGCGGACCGCGTGCACCGGGTGGAAGCCTGCGTGCTCGACCGGCGCGATGATCAGGCCGTCTGGATGGAGCTGGGCCAGCCATCGCGGCGAGATCCCGGTTATCCCGACCGTGACGATGACCCGGTCGAACCGTACGGAAGGGAACCCCTCGTAGCCGTCGCCCTGCTCCACCCGTACGCCCGCGATCCCCGCCCGGGCCAGCGCGGAGCGCGCCCGGTCCGCCACGTCCGCCTGCACGTCGATGCTGACCACCTCCGCCCCGAGCGAAGCGAGAAGGGCGGCGTTGTACCCGGTGCCCGCCCCGATCTCCAGCACCCGCTGCCCCGCGTGCACGTCCAGCTCGGTGATCATCAGCGCCATCAGCGACGGCTGGCTCGACGAGCTGGTCGGCACCCGGCCGTCCACCTTGGTCACCAGCACGTCGTCCTGGTAGACCGTGTCGAGGAAGCCCTTGTCGGCGGGCATCAGCCAGGTGCCGTCGCGCCGCTGGAAGCCGTCGGGCACGAAAGCCTCCCGCGGCACCCGGGCGAAGGCCGCGGCGAGCTCCGGCGACAGCCGCACACCGCTGTGCCGGATCATCTCCACCAGACGCCCACGCGGCCCGGTCATCACCCCACCATAGAGGCGGCGCGGGCCAGCGCGGCGGGAACGTCGGAGGTGTGGTACGGCCATTCGCTGGGTTCGATGGCGTCGAGGAAGGCCGCGTACGTCACGGCGTCGCGCAGCGGGGCGATCGGCCGCAGCAGTCGCAGGGCCCGGCGCGGGTCGCTGCCGGGCGCGGTCTCCCGCCACCGGGCGGTCCATCGGCTGATCAGCGGATCCGGGTCGTCCAGGCCGCCGACGATCCGCAGCAGGTCGAACCCCGGGTGGCCGATGAAGCAGTCCGCCCAGTCGACGATCGTCAGCCCGCCGTCGTCGTCGGTGCGCACGTTGCCGACGTGCAGGTCGCCGTGGACCAGGGTGTCGGGAACCCCGCAGTCGCGCACGTCGGCGATGCGGCTCGGCAGGTCGTCGATCAGCGCCTTGAGCCCCGGGATCGCGCTGAAGAAGGGCGCCGCGACCCGCGCGTACCGGTCGGCGTCGAGGCGCCCGTCCGGCACGGTGGCCTCGATGGTCCGGCGGCGGTCCTCATCGGTGAGGAACCGGACGAACGCCGACTGCACCGGGTGGACGGCCTCCAGCACCCGTTCCCGAAGCTCGGCGCCGGCGCCGTAGCGGTCCTCGCCCGGGACGTGCCGCATGAGGATGCGGCCTTCCTCGCCGGCCACGACGACGTACGGGACGAGGGCGGGCGCGACCTTGCTGACCAGGCGGATGGCTTCGGCTTCGTGGGCGAAGAACTTCGGCACCTGCTTGAGCCAGGCGACCGGCCGCCCGCGCATGTCATCGAGCCGCCAGATCGCCGACAGGTTCCAGGTGCGTTCCTGATGCGCCGTGACCCGATTCCCGAGAACCGTCCGCGCCCAGGTGACCGACGCGTGCGCCCCACCGATCCCGGCGTAAGGCGGCCGCTTGGGATGAGGCCCGAGATCCACATAGGACGAGACGGGCCGCAGAGCCTTCCTCCACCCCGGGCCTTCAAGCGCAACGCCCCCGCCGTCGTGCTCCTCCGCGCGCTCCCGGTGCTCCGCTCCCCCGGCTTCGTCGAGTGCCCGGCCCTCATCGCGCTCCCAGCCCTTCTCACTCGCCACGCCGTCGCGCTCCGGGGCCCTCTCGCTTCTCGCCACGCCGTCGCGCTCCGGGGCCCTCTCGCTTCGCCCGGCGCCGTCGCGCTCCCGGCTTACCTCGCTCCGGCCGCCTTCGTCGCTCTTTGCGTCTCCTCCGCCTCCTGGTTCCTTCCGCCCTTGCCTGCCCCTACGCTTAACCACCCCTGCGCGCGAAGCAGAGCTTCCCACCGCGGCCTTTGCCGCGCTCACCCAGTTGCCGTCGTCCGATATTCCGGATATCTGCGCCAGATAGGTCACATGGCCGCCGGGAGGCTTTGAGCGCTCAGTACGCAGCATCCGCAACACTTGAAACTCGCCAGGCTGCACGCCACCTTCTGCACCGCTCGGCACCCCGCCGTGCGCGCCACGTGGCACCTCGCCCGGCACCCCGCCGATCGGCACCCCGCCGTGCGCGCCGGCTTGCGCACCGTTCGGCACCCCGCCGTACGCGCCGCCCTGCATCCCGCCGGGCCCACCGCCCCGCTCACCTTCCTGCGCGCCGCCCCGCACCCCACCCCGCTCGCCCACCTGCGCGCCGCCCTGCCCGTCGCCCTGCGCCAAACCGCCGACAGACTGAGCCGGGCCGGTGCGGGGCAGCGCCGGATCCGCGAC